>JAVEET010000222.1 GCA_030840295.1 Pseudonocardiales bacterium | reverse complement strand
GCTGCCGATGATGCCGGCCACGAAGCCGCCCACGTTGACCACACCCGTCGCCGTCCCGACGATGGCCGGACCGTTGTAGTCCCGGGCTAGGGCAAACCCGATCGCCGACACCGGACCGCCGAGGCCGGTGATCAGAACCAGCGAGACGAGCAGCGCACGCGGCATCGGCCCCGAATAGCTGACCAGCAGCACGTACCACCCGAGCACGGTGATAGCGCAGACTCCGATCGCGGTGGGAACCCGGGACACCGGAAATCGTCCCGTCAGGTAGCCGAGCACCGGACTCGCAAACGTACTGAGGGCCACCGCGGCCAGCAGCACCTTGGAGGCACTGTCCCGGCTCAGCCCCTCACCCTCGACCATGAACGGCACCCCCCACAGCACACCGAAAGTCAGCATGGTCGACATGGAGGCGAAATGGACCCAGAAACCCACCCTCGTCCCGGCCATCGACCAGGCCAGCCCGACCCGCCGTCGAACGCTGTTCAACGAGCTCAGCAGCGCCGCCAGCTCCCGCGGCCGGCGCTCGACCGGGGCGGAGCGAGGCAGCAGGAAATAGACCCCGACACCGCTAAGTAGCGAAAGGGCGCCGGCCCCGATGAAGGTCGGGGTCCAACCTGCCGAGTGCAGCACCGAGGCCAGTGGAAGCGTCGCGGCGATGTTGCCGACAGTCCCCAGCATCCCGGTGATGGCCACCACCAGCGGGTAGCGGCGGGGCGCGAACTGGCCGGCCGCGAAGCGCAGCACGCTGACGAAGGTCAGCGCATCACCGAGGCCGAGCAGGCCGCGGGCCAGCAGCGCCAACGGATAGCTGTGGACGACCGCGAACAGGATCTGGGCCATGCCCATCGTGCCCGCCGCGACCAACAGCAAGCGGCGCGGGCCGTACCGATCGACCAGGATCCCGGTCGGAATCTGCATACCGGCATAAACACCCAACTGCAGTAAGACGAAAATACTGAGCTGGCTCGGCGAGATGCCGAACCGGGCACTGGCCTGCAGACCGGCCACCCCGAGCGAGGTGCGGTGGAAGACCGCGACCAGGTAGACGGTGACCGCGACGGCCCACCGACGGATGGCGATCACCCGGCTGCGCCGCTGAGTGGTCACGTCTTCCTCGGAAAGTTTCGTCAGAGCTGGTGGCCGTCAGCCTATCGGGCTGACCACTCGGCCTCGGAGCACGATCCGGCGAGGCTCGTACAGCGTGGCCAGATCCACCCGCGGATCGCTGTCGTACACGATGAGGTCGGCCTCCGCCCCCTCGACGAGACCGGCGAATCCGAGCCACTGCCTGGCCCGCCAGGAGGCCTGGGCAATCACCTCGGGCTGCGGCAGGCCAGCCTGCACCAGCGCGGTGATCTCCTCCCGGACGAGACCGTGCTGCAGTAAGCCGCCGGCGTCGGTCCCGACAAAGAGCTGCACGCCGGCTTCATAAGCCGACCGGATTCGCTCCCGCGAGGTCGCGTGCAGGGCGCGCATGTGTGCCGAATAGGTCGGATACTTCTCCGCGCCCTGAGCCGCGATCATCGGGAAGGTATCGATGTTGATCAGCGTCGGCACCACCGCGATGCCGCGGCGGACCACCTCGTCGAGCAGGTCGGCGGTGATTCCGCAGCCGTGTTCGATCGAGTCCAGGCCGGCCGCGATCAGGCCCGGCAGGGCATCCTCGCCGAACACGTGGGCGGCCACCCGCACGCCCAGCTCGTGCGCACGGGCCACCGCAGCGGCCAGAATCTCATCGGGCCAGACCGGCGCCAGATCGGATCGCTCGCCTTGGGTGCGATCGATCCAGTCAGCGGCGATCTTCACCCAGCCATCGCCGGCCGCGGCCTGCCGTTCGACCTCGGCCACCAGGTCGGCCGGCTCGACCTCGACCCCGAGATCACGGATGTAACGCTTCGGCCGGGCGATGTGTCGGCCTGCCCTGACCAGCCTCGGCAGATCCGCGCGCGCCTGGACCGAGCGGTTGTCCACCGGCGACCCGGCATCGCGCAGCAGCAACGCACCCGCGTCCCGATCGAGAATCGCCTGCTTGGCCTGACCATCCGGGTCCGGCTCGTGACCGCTGGGTGACAGCCCGATATGGCAGTGGGCGTCAACGAAGCCGGGGATGATCCAGCCCCGGTCGGCGATGGTCTCGGCATCCGGCACCGGCGTGAAACTGAGCCGGCCATCGACGATCCAGGCGTCGCGCTCCTGCTCCTGCGGCAGGAACACACCGCGAAGGTGCAACGCGGGCGGTCGGGATTGTCCTGTCATCGGCGGCGCTTCGCCGTGCCGAAGATCGATCTGGTGATCTCCCGACCGAGCACAGTTGCGGCCGAACGGGCGAAGGACTTGAACGCCGAGGAGCCGAACACGCCGGTGACAGCTCCGCTCACGGCATCGGAGGTCCGGTGCTGCTCCGGCTGCTGCTGTTGCGGTACCTGTTGTGCCGGGGCCTGCGGCGCGGGCACCGTTTGTCCACCGGCAGCAGGCGGCGGGGCCAACCGGGCCGCAAGTTTCTCGTACGCCGAGTCACGGTCGACCGGCGTGCCGTATTTCGCCTGCAGCGCCGAATTCGCCACCGCCTGCTGCTGAGCGGCGGGATCGATCTGCGCCATCAGCGAGCGAGGCGCGCGCAACCGCGTCCAGGCCACCGGGGTCGGCGTACCCCGATCGGACAGCACCGTCACCACCGCCTCGCCCGTGCCCAGCTGGGTGAGCAGCTCGTCGAGTTGGTAATCCGCGGTCTTGGGATACGTACGGACGGCCTTGGCCAGATTGGTCGCGTCGTCAGGGGTGAAAGCGCGCAGGGCGTGCTGGACCCGGTTACCGAGCTGCCCGAGCACGCTGTCGGGGACGTCGGCAGGAACCTGAGTGACGAAGAAAATGCCGACGCCTTTGGACCGGATGAGCCGGACCGTCTGGGTGACCTGCTCCAGGAACGCCTTGGAAGCACCGTCGAACAGCAGGTGGGCCTCGTCGAAGAAGAAGACCAGCTTCGGCTTGTCCAGGTCCCCCACCTCGGGCAGTTCATGGAACAGATCGGCCAGCAACCACATCAGGAAGGTCGAGAACAGGCCCGGTTTGTCCTGCACCTGAGCCAGTTCGATGGCCGAGATGATCCCGCGCCCGTCGGCCTCGGTGCGGATCAGATCAGACGGCTCCCATTCCGGCTCGCCGAAGAAGACATCTCCCCCGTTGTTCTCCAGGGTGATGAGGTCGCGCAGGATGACGCCAGCCGTCGCCTTGCTCAGCCCACCGATCCCCTCGAGGTCGGCCTGCCCCGATTCGGAAGTGAGGAACTGGATCAAAGCTCGCAGATCCTTCAGGTCCAGTAAGGGCAAACCCGCCGCATCGGCGTAGTGGAAGATCAGGCCCAGTGAGGATTCCTGGGTGGCGTTCAGGTCCAGGATCCGGGACAGCAGCAAGGGCCCGAAGGCGGTCATCGTGGCGCGCACCGGAATCCCGGAGCCGAGTCCGCCCAGCGCGAGGAATTCCACCGGAAAAGCCGTCGGTTGCCAATCGTCGCCGGTGTCGGTGGCGCGCTGGGTGACCCGATCGTTCACCGAACCCGGTCGCGAAAGGCCGGACAGGTCGCCCTTGATGTCGGCCACCACCACCGGGACGCCGTTGGCCGAGAGCTGCTCGGCCAATCCCTGCAAGGTCTTCGTCTTACCGGTGCCGGTGGCCCCGGCGATGAGTCCGTGCCGGTTGAGCATTCCCAGCGGGATGCGGATCCGGGATTGCGGGTAGGCGGTCCCGTCGAGCACGACCGAACCCAGTTCGAGCGCGCTCCCGCTGAAGGCGTAGCCCTGCGAGATACGGGTTGCAACATCGGTCGGCGCATCGGTCATCGTGGTGACTCCTGGGTGTTCGCCGCGCACCGATTCGGGAATTCGTCCACCCGCCGGGGTGGAGTCTCGGCGAATCGGGTCGCGGTCGCCGGCTACTGCTTGGGGAACTTGAGCTTGCTCAGATCCGGCAGTTTGGTCCCGGGCGGCAGTTCCGGCATACCGGCACCGGGCATCCCGCCGCCGGGCAGGCCACCGCCGGGCAAGCCACCGAGGCCGCCGGGCAGACCGCCCATGCCCGGGAATCCCGCCGGCATCCGCGGCTGGGTCGGACCGCGCCCGGCCTGCTTGTTCTTGCCCTTCTTGTTCTTCCTGCCCTTGGCGCTGCGTGCATTGCGACGGCCGCCCGGCATTCCCATGCCGCCGGTCATCCGCATCATCATCTTGCGGGCCTCGAAGAACCGGTCGACGAGGTTGTTGACCTCGCTCACCATCATCCCGGAACCGTTGGCGATACGGAGCCGGCGCGACCCGTTGATCATCTTCGGGTCAGCGCGCTCCGCCGGGGTCATCGACCGGATGATTGCCGCCGTGCGGTCGAGATCCTTGTCGTCGACCTGGCTGATCATCTCCTTCATCTGACCGGCACCGGGCAGCATGCCGAGCAGGTTGCCGATCGGTCCCATCCGCTTGATGGCCTGCAGCTGATCGAGGAAGTCCTCGAGGGTGAACTCGGTGCCGCTGGCGAGCTTGGCCGCCATCTGCTCGGCTTCGTCCTCGTCGAACGTGCGCTGGGCCTGCTCGATGAGGCTGAGCATGTCGCCCATACCGAGGATGCGTGAGGCCATCCGGTCTGGGTGGAACACGTCGAAGTCTTCGAGCTTCTCACCGTTGGACGCGAACATGATCGGCTGACCGGTGACATAGCGGACCGACAGCGCGGCGCCACCACGGGCGTCACCGTCGAGCTTGGTGAGCACCACACCGGAAAAGCCGACGCCGTCGCGGAACGCCTCGGCGGTGTTCACCGCATCCTGACCGACCATGGCGTCCACCACGAAGAGAATCTCTTGTGGTTGCACGGCATCGCGGATCGCAGCCGCTTGGGCCATCATGTCGGCGTCGATACCGAGCCGGCCGGCGGTATCGACGATCACCATGTCGTGCTGAGCACGCTGAGCGAATCCGATCGAGTCCTTGGCCACCGCGACCGGGTCCCCGACGCCGTTGCCGGGCTCCGGTGCGTACACCGCAACACCGGCCCGCTCGCCCACGACCTGCAACTGATTGACCGCGTTCGGGCGCTGCAGGTCACAGGCCACCAGCACCGGAGTGTGGCCCAGCTGTTTCAGATGCCGAGCCAGCTTGCCCGCGAGCGTTGTCTTACCGGCACCCTGCAGACCGGCCAGCATGATCACGGTCGGGCCGGTCTTGGCGTACCGCAGCCGGCGGGTCTCACCCCCGAGGATCTTGACCAGTTCCTCGTTGACGATCTTGATGACCTGCTGCGCCGGGTTGAGTGCGCGCGACACCTCCTCGCCACCGGCCCGCTCCTTGACCGCGGCGATGAACTGGCGCACCACGGGCAGGGCCACATCGGCCTCGAGTAACGCGATCCGGATCTCGCGGGCCGTCGCGTCGATATCGGCCTCGGACAGCCGTCCCTTGCCTCGCAGGCCCGTGAAGACCTTGTTCAACCGATCAGACAGTGTGTCGAACACGTGGAACCTCTCGCCGGTGTTGCCGCTGCTCGCGCTCTGCTTCCAGGTTACGGGACCGGGCGCCGGGGCACGCCGCAACGGCGACAGCCCCTCAGATCAGCCCGCGACCACCGTCGACGTAGATAACCTGGCCCGTCACGTACCCCGATTCCTCGCCCGCGAAGAAGGCGGCCGTGTTGGCGATGTCATCGGGTACGCCGCCCCGCCGGACCGGAACCGCCGCCGCAACCGCGGCGCGCATGTCCTCGATGGTGGTTCCGACCCGCTCGGCGGTCGCCTTGGTCATGGCCGTCTCGATGAAGCCGGGTGCGATCGCGTTGGCGGTCACACCGAAGGGACCGAGCTCGATGGCCAGCGTCTTGGTCAATCCCTGCAGACCGGCCTTGGCGGTCGAGTAGTTCGCCTGGCCCCGGTTGCCCAGCGCCGAGGTCGAGCTCATGTTGACGATCCGGCCGTACTTCGCCTCGACCATGTACTGCTGGGCGGTCTTGCTGCACAAGAACGCCCCCTTGAGGTGCACGTTCATCACGGTGTCCCAGTCGTCCTCGGACATCTTGAACAGCAGGTTGTCCCTGAGCACGCCGGCGTTGTTGATCAGAATGTGCAGGCCGCCGAACTCCGAGGCCACCCGCTCGAAGGCCGCGTGGACCTGGTCGGCCTTGCTGACATCGGCCCCGACGCCGATCGCGATTCCGCCGGCCGCGGTGATCTCAGCTACCACGGGCTGGGTGCTCGCCTCGTTGAGGTCGACGACGGCTACCTTGGCCCCTCCTGACGCCAGCCGGGCCGCGATGGCGGCCCCGATGCCCTGCGCGCCACCGGTAACGACGGCGATCCGATCCTGTACCCCAGCCATGCGTTGACTCCCCTGCTCATTGCCCGTGTGATCCGTTTCGATCTTGCAGCGTCGCGCCGTCAGTCCGAGCCCCGCGATCGCTGATACATCCGGCTCATTCCCGAGAGCCACCCGTCGACGTCAGCTGCCTTCGCCGCCCAGAAGCTACCCACCTCGGGGTGCGGAAGCACCAGGAATGATTCCGAGGTCACAGCTCTCATCACCGCGTCGGCCACCTCGGCCACCCCGATGATCGGGCCCGAAGCGGCGACGGCCTTGGCGCCTTCGTTGCCCTGCGCCAGCGGCTCCATCAGGAGCGGGGTGTCGACACCCATCGGGCACAGCACGCTGACCTTGATGTTGTGGGCGGCATATTCGACCGCCAACCACTCGGCGAAGGCTACGGCCGCGTGCTTGGTCACGGCGTACGGGGCGTCGCCGGGTGAGGTGAGCAACCCGGCGGCCGAGGCGGTGTTGAGCAGGTAGCCGCCTCCCGCCTTGATCATCGCCGGCACCACGGCACGGGCGGCATAGACATGCGCCAACACGTGCACGCTCCAGGCTCGCTCCCACGCCTTGTCGGCTTGTGACCCTGACTCCAGGGCGACCCCGGTGGTGAGACCGGCGTTGGAGCAGAACAGATCGATCCGACCGTGCCGAGCCAGCACCCGTGCGACCAGCCCGGCCACCGCCTGCTCATCGCTGACGTCGACCGCGCTGGCATGGGCCGCCGGGCCCAGTTCAGCGGCGATCTGCCGCGCCGGGCCGATTCGCCTGTCGACCATCTCTACCGCGGCAGCACCCTCGGCGACGAACCGGCGGGCCAGGCCTGCCCCGATGCCGCTTCCGGCACCGGTGACCACGATGACCGAATCAGCGATTCTCATATCGGGTTGCCTCCTGTTCGCGCCGCCCGGATTTCGGTCCTAAGGCCGCCAGCACCGCGGCGAGGGACTCAGCATCGGTAACGTCCGGCGTCGGGAGCACGGCCAGCACCGGAACGTCGACGCCGGCCTCGACGTACACCGCCACCTTGCGGCGGCATTCGGCCGGCGTGCCATGCAGGACCAAGTCGTCGACCACCTCGTCGGGAACCGCGGCAGCGGCACCGGACCGATCACCGGACGCCCAGCGCCGCCACAGTTCAGCTAGCGCATCGCCGCGTCCGAGCCAGCGGTGGAACTGTGCGTACGCCTCGACCGTGAGGTAGGTCGCGATCATTCGCCGGGCCAGGGCTCGGGCGTAGTCGACGTTCTCGGTCGGGCACACGAAGATGCGCGCGACGATGTGGCTCGACGGTCGGTTGACGGCGGCCACGCATCGCCGCACATCGGCTGCCGACAGCCAATTCAGGATTGCGCCGTCCGCTTCCCGGCCGGCTAACTCGAGCATTTTCGGCCGAAGCGCTGCCAGCAAGAGCTGGACCGGCTCGGCAGGCGCGTTCTCCAACCGGAAGCCTTTGACAGCAAAGGTGTCGAAGGCGCCGCTCACCTTCTCACCCGCCAGCGCCGGACGCAGGAAGCGCAGCAGATCTCGACACCTGCGGAAGGGCTCTGAGAAGCTGAGCCCGTTCCAGTCCTCGACGATCACCGGGCTCGAAGCACCGATACCGAGACTGAACCGACCGGGCGCCAGCCCAGCGAGGGTGGCCGCCGATTGGGCGATCAGGGCCGGCCCGCGGGTGAAGACCGGCACGATTGCGGTGCCCAGTCGCAACCGGGGTTCCCACGCCGCAGCCAACGCAAGTGGCGTGAACGCGTCGCTTCCCGCTACCTCCGAGCTCCAGGCGTCGGTGTAACCCCAATCCGGCAGCGCCCGGATGAGCTCGCTGTGCTCGGCCAGGTTCACCCCTGCGACCGGAACGGTCAGACCCCACCGCTGGCTCATCGAGCATCCCTTCGCTGTTCGGCCGTGGACGGCCGGCCACCTTCGGGACGCAGCCCGGCCAGGATCAGGTCACTGAGTTCGGTGGCGATCTCCGTCGGCGTCTTGCCGCCGCCGGGCTGATACCAGATCGGGAGGCCGTTGATCAGCCCGAACACGGTGAACGTCACGATCTCCGGGGAGGCGATCGCGGAGAACTCCGAATTCTGCTGACCGGCCCGCACCAGCTCGATGACCGCGTCGTGGATGGTGCGGCGTGCCCGGCGAACCCGCTCCTGATTGACATCGGAGAGCCGATGTCCCTCGTGGAAGAACACCGTGGCCTCGGCGGCTCGGGCTGTCGTGGTCACGACGAGGTCAATGATCAACGCTCGCAGCGTGTCGGCGGCGGAAAGCCGCTGCTGGAGAATTTGCTCCAGTCCCTGGACCTGCCGGTCGATCAACTCGCGGTACACCTCGTAGAGCAGGTCATCCTTGGACGCGAAGTGGTGATAGAGCGCGCCCTTGGCCACGGCGGCTCGCGCGACCACCTCGTTGACGCTCGTCGCGTCGAAACCCCGTTCGGCGAACAGGGCGACCGCGGCGGCGATGATGCGTTGCTTCGTCGTCGGTTCGATCTCGATGCTCATCCGGTGGCCCAGAGATTCATCTGGTGCCCGCCAGCCTCATCCGCACTCATGCGCCCAGGGGCGGCGGTCATCGAGCCCCGTCCCGCCCGCCGCGAACGCGGTCGATCTCGACCCGCGCGACGCTGCGCAGGTGGACCTCGTCCGGCCCGTCGGCCAGGTGCAAGGTGCGCAGACCGGCCCACATCTCGGCCAGCGGAGTGTCCTGCGAAACGCCGGCGCCGCCGAAGGTCTGGATCGCCCGGTCCAGTACGTAGGAAGCGGCCCGGGGCGCGGCGACCTTGATCGCGGCTATCTCGCTCGCGGCCCGTTTCACACCCCCGGTGTCGATCAACCAAGCTGCTTTGAGGACCAGCAATCGGGCCTGCTCGATGGCCAGCCGAGACTCGGCGATCCAGTCGCGCACGACACCTTGGCTGGCCAGTGCGCCGCCGAACACGGTCCGGTCCAGTGACCGGCGGATCATCAGGTCCAGGGCTCTCTCGGCGACGCCGAGCACGCGCATGCAGTGATGGATGCGTCCCGGTCCGAGACGGGCCTGGGCCATCGCGAAGCCGCCGCCCTGCGGACCGAGCAAGTTGGCCGCGGGCACCCGCACCTCCTCGAAACTGATGTCACCGTGCCCACCGTGTGCACCGTCGTCATAGCCGAACACCGTGGTGGAGCGGTGCACCGTCACCCCGGCGCTGTCCAACGGAACCAGGATCATCGAGTGCCGGGCGTGCCGGTCGGCGTCGGGATCTGACACCCCCATCACGATCGCGACAGCGCACTCGTCCCGCATCGCACCGGTGGACCACCACTTTCGCCCGTTGACGACGTAGGAATCCCCGTCGGCAGTGATCGTGGTGGCGATGTTCGTCGCGTCCGACGAGGCCACGGCCGGTTCGGTCATAGAGAAGCAGGACCGGATCTCGGCGTCCAGCAGGGGACGGAGCCACCGCTGCTGTTGGTCGGCGGATCCGAACATGGCCAGCAGTTCCATGTTCCCGGTGTCCGGTGCCGAACAGTTCATCGCCTCCGGGGCGATGCTTATCGATCGTCCGGACAGTTCGGCCAGCGGTGCGTAGTCCGACACCGACAGGCCGGTCCCGAACCGATCGTCGGGCAGGAAAAGGTTCCACAAGCCACGTGCCCGCGCCTCGGCCTTGATACTTTCCAGGACGGCAGGAGTGGTGAACGGGCGGCCCTGGGATCGATTGGCTTGCTCCTGCTGGTGAAACTCCGGCTCCGCTGGGTAGACGACGTCGTCCAGGAAGGTCCGCAGCGTGGCCTGCAGCTCGGTCGATCGCGCGCTGTGCTGAAAGTCCATCACATTCCTCCGAGCCGGTCCTGCGCGCCGCGAAGCGCGAGGTCGATGACGGCACCGAATTGCTCGAAGCCCACGCCGACGGTCTTGCCCTGGCGATAACGGGCATGGATGCCGGCAGCGATCACGCCGAGTTTGAAGTACCCGAACGCGATATACCAGTCCAGCGCGGGCACTTCGTGGCCGTCGCCCGCGGCGTAGCGTTCCACCAGCTCGTTCGGGGTCAGGAACCCGCGATCAGCAGGAAATGCCGGCATGACGGCACCGGTGGCGCCCGCCAGTTCGTGATAGACGAACAGCAGTCCGACGTCGGTGAGCGGGTCGCCAAGAGTGGCCATCTCCCAGTCCACCACAGCGGCGATGTGCTGCAGGTCGGACGTGAACATGACGTTCGTCAGCCGGTAATCGCCGTGCACGATCCCAACCGGGCCAGCCGCCGGCAACCGCTGCCCGAGCGCCTGAACCACAGCCAGTTCTGTCGCAGCCAACTCGACTACGCCGGCTTCGGACTCGAGGCCGGGCAGCGAGGCCAGGAACTGCGCATGCCAACGGCGGACCTGTCGTTCGCAGAACCCGTCCGGTCGGCCGAAATCGGTCAGGCCGACGGCAGCCGGATCCACGCGGTGCAACGCAAGCAGGGTATCGAACAATAGTTCGCTGGCGCGGATGGCCGCCGCGCGACCCGGCACCGCGGTCGGGCTTTCGAGGACCACGCCGTCGACGAAGGACATCAGATAGAATGGTTCGCCCAGGATGGCCGGATCGGTGCACAACGCGACCGCTTCGGCGACGGGCACCTCCGAGGGCCCGAGCGCGGCGATGACCCGGTATTCGCGGGCCATGTCATGTGCCGTCGGCAGCAGATGGCCCAGCGGTGGGCGGCGCAACGCCCATTGCGAGTGGTCGTCGGTGAGCCGGTAGGTCAGATTGGATTTGCCCCCGGCGATCAGGGTCGCGGTCAGCCTGCCCTGACGCAGACCCGGCCGGTTCCGGTCCAGCCACTCGGCGAGCCGGGACAGCTCGACTCCGGGCGGGCTGACGTCCGAGGGCGCAATCATCCCTCGAATCTAAGGTCCGACCGACCGGTCGGTCAAGGCTCGTCGGTCAGGCCCGAATGCGAGCCTCGTCACCGGGACAGGGCCATCGCCATACTCGAGGTCACATCGGCCTGTCGCGACTCGTTGAGTGGCTTTCCATCGGCATCGGTCACATAAAAGGCGTCCACCACGTACGAGCCGAGCGACGATATCCGAGCCGACCGGATATCCAGACCGGCCTCCTCCAGCGCGGCGGTCACCCAGTGCAGCAGCCCGATGCCGTCCCGGGTACGAACCTCGAGCACCGTGGCGTCGGTCGCCTCGTCGTCGAACCACAGGAAGCGAGGGACGGGTTTCTGGCCGTCGGAAGACTCCGACCCGCCCTCGTACACCGCTTCTTTGGCCCGCAACCGATCATCAAGGCCGAGCGTGCCGCCCAGGATCCGGCGCAGATCGGCGTTGAGCAACTCGACATCTGGGAACTGGCCGAACCTGGGAGAGACGGTGAACCGGTTGACCGCGGTCTGTCCTACCGTGCGGACGTCGGCGGCCTGGACGTCGAGTGAGTGCAGGGCAAGCAGCCCGGAGGTCCGCGACAGCAGACCCCGCGCGTCCGGCGCGACCACGATCACGTCGGATCCGTCGATCAGGACCCGGGTCACGTTGGAGCCGGCCAGCGCCTCGAGAGCGGCCGGCAGCGGCTCGGCTCGGGGTGGCTCCTCGCCACCGAGCACGGCCCTGGTCCGGTTCACCAGTTGACGGATCAGGGCTGCTTTCCAGTCGCTCCAGGCTGCCGGGCCAGTGGCCGCCGCATCGGCGATGGTGAGGTAGTGCAGCAGATCGAGCATCTCGACCGAGCCTTGCAGAGCCGCCAGGACGAGTTGGACGGTCGACGGGTCATCGAGGTCGCGCCTGGTAGCGGTGTCCGGCAGCAGCAGATGATGACGGGTCTGCGCCGCGATGATCGCCGTGTCGTGCGGGCTGAATCCCATCCGGGCGGCGATCACCCGTGTCAACTCGGCGCCCACCACCGAGTGGTCACCTGGGTGTCCCTTGCCGATGTCGTGCAACAGAGCCCCCATCAGCAGTAGGTCGGGGCGGCTGACCTCCGAGGCCAAGGCACTGGCCTGCACTGCTGTTTCGATGAGGTGCCGGTCGACGGTGAAGCGATGGACCGGATTGTGCTGGGCCTTGAACCGCACGGCCTCCCACTCCGGGATGAGCCGGTTCATCAGACCGTGCTGATCGAGCGCCTCCAGAGCGGCTACTGCACGGCGACCGGCGCCGAGCAGCCCGATGAACTCGCTGCGGGCCGGGGCCGGCCACGGCTCGGGCATCGGCGCGGACTCGGTTGCCAGCCTGGACAGCGCATAGCTGCTGATCGGCAGGTCGTGCTCCGCGGCCGCCCTTGCGACCCGAAGCATCAGGACCGGATCGGCCCAGGGATCGGCGTCCCGGGCCAGGACCACCTCGCCGCCTTGGGACACCACATCCTTGGCCAGCGGCGTCCGTACGGCTGGATCCGGGATGGCGCTCGGCCGTCCGCGGCGAAGCTTGAACAGGCTCGCTCGCCCGGATGGCGCGTTACTCGCCGCGACCCGTCGCCACGCCGCGTCCGTGGCGTACGCGATCGTCCGGGCCGCTTCGTTGATCGATCGCAGGACCGCGTCCCCGTCACCCTCTCCGCTCGGCGCCAACACGCCGAGCCGGGCGGCCACGGCGGAGCGATCCTGGGCCCGCAGCACGTCCGACGCGCGGCCGGCGATCCGGTGCAACTCGCCGCGAACATCGAGCAGCACCGAACTCGCCTGCACCACCGCAGGGCTCAGATCAACCAATTGCGCCGAGGCGAGTGCGCGCAGTCCCACCCAATCACGCAGCCCGCCCCGGCAGTCTTTGAGGTCCGGCTCCAACAGGAAGGACGCGTCCCCGCGCGTCAACCACCTGCTCCGAGCCAGTTCCTGGAGTTCGGCCAACCTCGATGGCGCGGTACGTCGCCACCGCGAGATGACCTGTTCACGCAGCAGTCCGGTCAAGGCAGGATCACCCGCCACGTGCCGGGCGTCGAGCATGCCCAGAATCGCCTTGAGATCGTCCGCCGCGACCGACACCGCTTCATCGACCGTGCGAACCGAATGATCGAGCCCGACCCCGGCATCCCATACCGGATACCAGAGATCGTCGGCTACCTGGCGAATACCCGAAACCTTGCCGGTATGCAGCAAGACCAGATCCAGATCGCCGAACGGCGTCGGCTCCCTTCGACCGAGACCGCCCACCGCCAACAAGGCGATGCCGTCGATATTCGGCAGCAGGCCCGCGAGCCAGCCGTCGTAGACGGCCGTCAGGGTCGCCCGTAACTCCGAGCCGACCAGGTCGGTCCGGACCAGTACTTCGGCCCGAACCGACCTGATGGAGTTCTCAGAGGGCGTCTTCATCCCGTTCGCCAGTCCGGACCCGAACCACGGCGTCGACGTTGGTCACCCACACCTTTCCATCACCGATCTTTCCGGTGCGGGCGGCTTCGGTCACGGCATCGACGACTTTGGTCACGTCCACGGTGCCTACCAGAACCTCGATCTTGACCTTCGGTACCAGGTCCACCGTGTACTCCGCACCGCGGTAGACCTCTGTGTGGCCGCGTTGCCGGCCGAAGCCGGACACCTCGCTCACCGTGAGGCCCTGAATGCCCAAGTTCTCCAGGGCAATCTTGACCTCCTCGAGCTTGAACGGCTTGATGATCGCAGTCACCAGCTTCATGGCGGTCAGACTCCCTTTCCGGACAGTTCCGAAGACTTGCTCTCGCTGGGCTCGGACGTACTGCCCGTGAGGTGGCTTAGGCCACCGCTGAGCACCGTCGAGAACGAGTATGCCGACTCGGCGTGCTCGGACTCGTCAAGACCGGTGATTTCGACCTCTTCGGAGACCCGGAACACTCCGAGCTTCTTCAGGGCCGTGCCGATGATGAAAGTGACCACGAAGGAGTAGGCCAGCACACTGAGCGCGGCCACCACCTGGACCTCGAGCAGCTTCAGCCCGCCGCCGTAGAACAGACCGCGTTTGGACTCCACGCCACCGGCAAGGGCACCGTGATCGAAGCCGAAGAAGCCGATGAGGATTGTTCCGGTGAGACCACCGACGAGGTGGACGCCGACCACATCGAGCGCGTCATCGAAACCGAAGCGGTATTTCAGCCCAACGGCCAGGGCGCACAGGATACCGGCGATGAAGCCGATGGCCATGCCGCCGAGTGGAGAAACGAAGGCACATGCCGGCGTGATGGCAACCAGACCGGCTACTGCACCGGACGCCGCACCGACCGTCGTGGGCTTGCCATCCCGGAGTTGCTCGACCAGCAGCCAGCCCAGCGTCGCCGCGCAGGTCGCGACGGTGGTGGTGGTGAAGGCCAGACCAGCGACACCGTCAGCCCCACCCTCGGAACCGGCGTTGAAGCCGAACCAGCCGAACCACAGCAGCGAGGCACCCAGCAGCACGAACGGAACGTTGTGCGGCTTCATCGGGTCCCGGCGCCAGCCGACACGCTTACCCAGGACGAAGACCAGCGCCAGGGCCGCGGCACCGGCGTTGATGTGGACCGCGGTACCGCCGGCGAAGTCCTCGGCGCGGAGCTTGTTGAGAATCCAGCCGGTACCGAACACCCAGTTCGCGACCGGGAAGTACACGACGGTGACCCAGATACCGACGAAGAGGGTCCAGCCCCAGAACTTCACCCGGTCAGCGATTGCACCGGAGATCAAGGCCGGGGTGATCATCGCGAACATCAGCTGGAACATCGCGAACACCAGGACCGGCACGCCGGCACCCGCGGTCGCGATACCGGCCGGCAGCGTGGATCCGATCTTGTAGATCGGGCCGAAGCCCCAGAGGCTACCCAGCACGTCCGGATTGCCGAGACCGTAGAAGTTGGCCGAGGAGCCGATCAGACCACCCCAACGGGTCGCGCCGAAGGACCAGGAGAACCCGTAGAACGCCCAGAGGACGCCGACGACGGCCAGACAGATGAAGTTCATCATGAGCATGTTCAGGACGTTCTTGGCGCGCACCATGCCGCCGTAGAAGAACGCCAAGCCCGGGGTCATGAGCAGGACTAGCGCCGCAGAGGCGAGAATCCAGGCTGTATTGCCGGAATCCAATGTCGCCGTGGCGGGATCCGCAGCTAACAAGATGGCAGGTTGCACCCTTGCGTCTCCTTCGTTGGTGGGATTGTCGAAGGCCCCGTTGCCTCGAAACGTAGCCAGAGAGTGGCGGTTGCCTGTTTCGCCAAAGCAACCTCACATGTTTCGAATGCATTAACGATGCCCACTGCGACCGTGATCACGCCGGAGATGTCCGGATCAACCGGGCTGTCACTGGGTAACGTTGGCGCAATGCCGAGCCTGACCCGCGCCGAAGCCGTCGCACGTGCCTCCCTGCTGGACATCGAGAGTTACCGCATCTCGCTGGTACTCACCGAGGACGAGCCGGAGTTCGAGTCGGTGAGCACCATCAGATTCCGGTCCGGGACACCCGGCACGAGCACCTTCCTGGACTGCAAGGCCAGTGAACTGGTGTCGGTCACCCTCAACGGAGCGGTTCTCGAGGAGGCCGAGCTTCGGGACGGCCGCCTCGAGCTGACCGCGCTGCAGGCCGAGAACGAGATCACCGTGGTCTCCCGGATGCGGTACTCCGCCGACGGCGAGGGCTTGCACCGGCACGTCGACCCGGCCGACTCGCGCAGCTACCTCTACGCGATGTCCTTCCTGGACGCCGGTCCGCGCTGGTTCGCCTGTTTCGATCAACCGGATCTCAAGGCGCCGTACGACATCGAGGTCCGATGCCCCGAGGACTGGATCGTGCTCGGCAACGGCGCGGCGACCAGGCAATCCGCCGGCACCTGGACGCTGGCCACCACCCAGCCGCTGTCGACGTACTTCGTGACCCTGGCGGCCGGGCCGTATCACTCGGTGACCGCCGAGCACGACGGCATCCCGCTCGGCCTGCACGCCCGGGCCTCGCTGGCCGAGCACCTCGACGCCGAGGCGCCGGAGATGCTGGAGGTCACCCGCCGGGCTTTCGATCGGTATCACGAGCTGTTCGGAGTCCGCTATCCGTTCGGCAGTTACCACCAGGTGTTCTGCCCCGACTTCAACGCCGGCGCCATGGAGAACCCGGGTTGCGTGACCCTGCGCGATCAGTACGTGTTCCGCTCCACCGTCACCGAGGCCGAACGTGGGGTTCGGGCGAACACCATCGTGCACGAAATGGCGCATATGTGGTTCGGCGACCTGGTGACGATGCGATGGTGGGACGACCTGTGGCTCAACGAGTCCTTCGCCGAGTACATGTCCCACCGCGTCTGCTCCGAGGTCACCCATTACCCGGCCTGGACCGAGTTCGGAATTCGCCGCAAGGCCTGGGGCTACATCGCCGATCAGTCGCCGTCGACGCACCCGGTTGCCGGTAACGGATCGACGAACGCCGCCGCCGCGCTGGCCGACTTCGACGGCATCTCCTATGCCAAGGGCGCCGCCGTGCTCAAGCAACTGGTGGCCTACCTCGGCGACGACGTCTTCTTCGCCGGTCTGCGCCGGTACTTTGCCGACCACGCCTTCGCCAACGCCGACTTTGCCGATCTCATGCAAGCGTGGAACGAGGCCGGTGCGCAGCACCTCGACGAATGGGCCGCGCAGTGGCTGCGAACAAGCGGCCTGGACACCCTGATCGCCGAACCGGAATCCGACTCGGCCGGTCTGGTGCTGACCCGTGACGCAACGGCTGGCAGCCGGCGTCCGCATGCGGTTACGGTCGCCGGATTCGACTGGGACGGCAAGGAGGTCCTCACCGAGGCGGCGACGCTCGCCGGTGGACCGGCAGCGCCGATCAGGATCAGCTCGTCGAAGCCGGTTGCCCTGGCGCTGGCCGACTCGGCCGATGACAGCTGGGCCAAGATCAGGTTCGGGTCGGACGGCTGGCCGGCGGTCCGGCAGGTTCTGCCAGGCATCTCCAACCCGTCGAGCCGCGTGGTGATCTACAACGCGGTTCGCGATGCCGTCCGCGACGCCGACCTGGACCCGGCGATCGCCCTGGACATCGTGCTGCACGCCATCGCATCCGAATCGTCCTCGATCGTGGTCGCCGATCTGCTGGGATTCGCCGCTACCCAGCTGGCGGCCGCATTTTCGCCTCCGGCCGAACGTCCGTTCCGGCTGCAGCAAGTCGCCGAAGTGGCCGATCGGCTGCTCGGGACGGCGACCGAAGGTACCGACGATCAACTCACTGCCGCCCGGGCCCTGATCCGGAGCACCTCCGACTCGGCACGCCTGCACGACTGGCTCGACGGGTCCAAGGTGCCGGACGGCTTGCGCATCGACGCGGAGCTACGCTGGATTGTCCTCAACCGGCTGGCCACGCTGGGAGCGATCGACGAGCAGGCAATCGCCGCCGAGCTGGACCGTGACCGCAGTGCCTCGGGATCCGCCCACGCCGCCCGGGCCCGGGCCGCGCGACCGGACCCTGACGCCAAGCGCGACGCGTGGCGTTTGCTCACCGAACCCAGCGACACTTCGGCCTATGAGCTGTATGCCACGGCCGAGGGCTTCTTCCAGCCGAGTCAGAGCGATTGGACCGCCGAATATGTGCCGCGCTTCTTCGCCGAGATGCCCCTGACGGCACGGCACCGGCACGGCTGGGCCCTGGGCCGGGTGGTCCTGCTCGGTTACCCCGCAGCGTCGGCGACCCGCGACACGTTGCTGCTGGCCGAGTCGACCCTCGGGCGTGCCGATCTGGAGTCCGGCGTGCATCGCTCGTTGGTCGACGGCACCGATTCGCTGCGCCGCGCGGTCGATTCCCTCGACCGGTACGGGCAGATCCGAACCTGACAACGGCATGGATTAGGGTCGCGCTATGACTGAAATGAGTGTGCGCGGCCTGACGATAGCGATTCACGTCGGCGACCGTGAAGAGGCACTGGCCTTCTACTGTGCGCTCATCGGCCGCGATCCCGACATGGGCCCGGATCCGGACTTCTACGAGTGGGAGATCTCCCCCGGCGCCTGGCTGCAACTGGCAACCGGACGCGAGGAGATCGCGCCATCCTCGTTCCGGCTGCGACTGAAGGTGGACGACATCGAGACCTCGGTGAAGATCCTGCACGAGAAAGGGTTCGAACCGGGCCTGGTGCGGCGCCTACCCGGTCTGGTCACCTTCGCCAACCTGACCGATCCGTGGGGCAACCCGCTCGGCATCTACCAGGACATGGGTCTCGCCCCGGGAGTCTGAGGCGTCCGGCTATCGCATTTGTCGGGATGGGTCCAGAATAGGGCAATGCTCACGAACTTTCCTGGACGACGGCTTTCGGTCACCCGCAGGATAAGCAGGCTGACGCTGCCGCTGGCCCTCCTGGCCACCTTGGTCGTCGGTTTGACCGAGCACGGTGGGCGATCCCAGGCGGCGGCCCAGCCAACCGCGACGGGCGCGACCACCGCCAGGCCGATGGCCGCCACCACTGCCGCCGCCGCACGCGTTGTCGCCGATTGGCCGACCTATCACGGCAACGGCACCCGGAGTGGCTACGCGCCCTCGCTCAAAACAGTGACGACGGTTCCCAGCCAGGTCTGGTCGATTCCGCTCGACGGCGCGGTGTACGGCTCGCCGGTCATCGTCGCCGGCGGTGTGAAGATCGTGGCGACCGAGAACAACTCGGTGTACCGGGTCGCGGGCAACAAAGTAGTGTGGCGCAACCACCTCGGCGCCCCGGTGCCGCGATCGTCGCTGCCCTGCGGCAACATCGATCCGACCGGCATCACCGGAACACCCGCCTACGATGCGGCGACCAGAACGCTCATCGTGGTGGCCTTCCTGGCCAACCCGTTCCGGCACGTCGCCGTCGGCCTGGACCCGGCGACCGGAAAGCAGCGGTGGTTCCGCAACGTCGATGTGCCCAGCACGGTCGGCGGTATCACCGCCCAGGCGATGCAGCAACGAGGCGCCCTGCTGGTGTCGGCCCGACGGGTTTACGTTCCCTATGGCGGATTGGCTGGTGACTGCAGCACCTACCGCGGCAGCGTCGTGGGCCTGGACCTGGACAAGCCCTCCAGTGCACGGCTATGGCACTTCACGGTGCCCACCTCGCGGGAAGCCGGTATCTGGACGCCACCGGGACCATCGGAGAACCCCGGCGGTGGTCTGCTGGTCGCGGTCGGCAACGGCGCGACCGCGGGCACCGGAAATTACGATTTCAGCGACTCGGTCCTCAAGCTCTCATTCGAACGAATCGCCGACTCGTTCTCACCACAGAGTTGGCGTGCCGACAACACCAACGATCTCGATCTCGGCAGCCAAGGGCCGGCCATCGTCGGCAACTGGGTCTTCATCGCCGGCAAGTCCGGAACCGGCTACGTACTGAATCGCGCCCACCTGGGCGGGATCGGCGGGGAGGTGTCTTCGGCGCCGCTGTGCCGTTCCTTCGGCGGCACTGCAGTAGTCGGCAATGTCGTCTACGTTCCGTGCGACGACGGCCTTCGCGCGGTACGCATCGAGTCCAACGGGAAGATGACCGTGCTCTGGCACGCCGCCAGTTCCATCAAGGGCTCCCCTGTGGTCGGTGGCGGCGAAGTGTGGGCTCTGGACGCTGGGGCCGGTGTCCTGCACATGATCAATCCCGCCACCGGCGCGGACCGGCGCACCTTCGCGGTCGGCGCGGTGAACAGGTTCGCCACTCCCGCCCTCTATGACAACGCCATCTTCATCGGCACCATGAGCGGTGGCATCAAGGCATTCAACTGGTCATGACGTTGTCGGACCACGAGCGACGGGGTCTCAGTCGGGTACCTTCAGGCGCGCCGTTTTGAAGGCCTGTACGCAGGTCTCGACGTCCTGGACCGAATGGGCCGCGGACAGCTGTACCCGGATTCTCGCCTTGCCCTGCGGAACTACCGGGTAGCTGAATGCCACGACGTAGACGTCCTGCTGCAGCATGGCCTCGGCGACCTTGGCCGCGCGAGCGGCGTCGCCGAACATGACCGGGACGATAGGATGCTCGCCATCCAGCAGGTCGAAGCCCTCCTCGGTCATCCTTCGCCGGAACAGTTCGGCGTTACGGCGTAAGGCCTGCCGGCCCGCGCTGCTGTGCTCGACCAGCTGCAGGGCGGCCAGGGTACCGGCCACCACGGCGGGAGCCACCGTGTTGGAGAACAGGTACGGCCGGGAGCGCTGCCGAAGTAATTCCACGATTTCGGCCCGGGCGCTGACGTAGCCACCGGAGGCGCCCCCCAGAGCCTTGCCGAAGGTACCGGTGTAGATGTCGATCCGAGGTCCCACGCCGGCCAGTTCCGGCGTACCCCGGCCGTTCGCGCCGAGAAAACCGACGGCGTGTGAGTCGTCGACCATGACCAGGGCCTGGTACCGCTCGGCCAGATCACAGATCTCGGCCAATGGCGCGAGATAGCCGTCCATCGAGAACACGCCGTCGGTGACGATCACCCGCTGCCGGGCGCCGGCGGCGGCCACCAGCTGGATTTCCAGGTCGGCCATATCCCGGTTGCGGTATCTCAGCCGCTTCGCCTTGGACAACCGGATGCCGTCGATGATCGAGGCGTGGTTCAACTCGTCGGAGATGATCGCGTCCTCGGGTCCGAACAGGGTCTCGAACACGCCACCGTTGGCATCGAAACAAGAGGAGTAGAGGATGGTGGCCTCAGTATTCAGGAAGCTGGATACCGCGCGCTCCAGCTCGATGTGCAAAGTCTGCGTGCCGCAGATGAAACGGACGCTGGCCAGGCCGAATCCCCAATCATCGATGGCCTTCTTGGCGGCCGCCTCGATGTCCGGATGATCGGCGAGGCCGAGATAGTTGTTGGCGCAGAAGTTCAGAACCCGCTTACCGGACGTCGTGATGTGCGCCGACTGCGCCGAGGAGATCTGGCGCTCGTGCTTGTACAGTCCCGCCGCCCGGACCTCGTCCAGGGTGCTTCGCAGTTGCTCCTGCATGGTGCCGTACATTGCGGATTCTCCTTCGGGGCCGATGCGATCGTGCCTGTCGTAGCGTGTCCTACCCAGTCCTACCCAGTCCTACCCAGTCGTACCCAGTCGTACCCAGTCGTACCCAGTCGTACCCAGTCGTACCCAGTCGTACCCAGTCGTACCCAGTCGTACCCAGTCGGTCGAGGTCAGGTCCTCAGAGCTCGGTCCAGTCGAGGACGACCTTGCCGCCTACAGCGGACCGCGCGGTGGCGAAGCCGGTTGCCCAGTCCGCGGCCGCGAACCGGTCGGTGATGACGGACGAGATGTCGAGCCCGGACTTCAGCATCGCGCTCATCGCGTACCAGGTCTCGAACATCTCGCGGCCGTAGATCCCCTTGATCGTCAACATATGAGTGACGACCTTCGCCCAGTCGAGACTGACCTGCTGGCTGGGCAGCCCCAGCACCGCGATCCGTCCACCGTGGTTCATGTTGGCGATCATCTGT
This sequence comes from Pseudonocardiales bacterium, assembly GCA_030840295.1. GTDB lineage: Bacteria > Actinomycetota > Actinomycetes > Mycobacteriales > Jatrophihabitantaceae > Jatrophihabitans_A. Next base: position 54,569 of record JAVEET010000222.1, on the reverse strand, counting down.
GGCAGGGCGCTCGGATGTCCGGACATCTCCAGGCCGATATCGAAGCCCTCACGCATCCCGAGGGCAGCTTGGGCCTCGGCGATCGAGGACGAGGAAACGTCGACGGCAAGGTCGACGCCGAGCCCACGGGCCAAGGCCAGTCGCGGCCGGCTGACGTCGGTGACGACGACGAACCGGGCGCCGATGTGGCGAGCCACTGCCGCGGCCATCAGACCGATCGGTCCGGCACCGGTGATCAGCACGTCCTCGCCGGTCATCGGAAAACTCAGCGCGGTGTGCACTGCATTGCCGAACGGGTCGAAAATGGCGCCCAGGTCGGGATCGATGTCCGGTGGATGCACCCAGACGTTGCTCTCGGGCAGCACGACATACTCGGCAAAGGCACCATCGCGGTGTACGCCCACGCTCAAGGTTCGAATACACATCTGGCGACGGCCGGCCCGGCAGTTGCGGCAGATCCCGCAGACGATGTGGCCCTCCCCGGAAACCCGGTCTCCGACGCGGACATCGCGCACGGCGTCACCGACCTCGACGACCTCGCCGAAGAACTCGTGACCGGGGATCAGCGGCGTTTTGATCTCACTCTGCGCCCAGGCGTCCCAGGACTCGATGTGCAGATCCGTGCCACACAGACCGGTGCGGAGCACCCGGATCTTCACCTCGCCATCGGCCGGCTCGGGTTCGGCGCGATCGACCAACTCGAACCCCGGGTGCGGCCCGGACTTGAAAAGCGCCTTCACGTACGCCGGTCCTCTCCGCTGCGCGATCGATCAGCCGACGACGTCGCCGAGCAACGCGTCGACGAACTGCTCTGGATCGAACGGCGCGAGGTCATCGGCGCCCTCCCCCAAGCCGATGAGCTTGACCGGAACGCCCAGTTCGGCCTGCACACTGATCACGATGCCGCCCTTCGCGGTGCCGTCCAGCTTGGTCAGGACCACCCCGGTGACCTCGGCAACCTCAAGAAACACCCGCGCCTGAGTCAACCCGTTCTGGCCCGTGGTGGCGTCGAGTACCAGCAGGGTTTCGTCGATCGGGCCGTGCTTCTCCACTACCCGCTTGACCTTGCCCAGTTCGTCCATCAAGCCGACCTTGGTGTGCAATCGCCCAGCTGTGTCGATCAGGACCGCGTCGACGCCCGCTTCTTTCCCGGCCTTGACGGCCTCGAAGGCGACGCTGGCCGGGTCACCGCCTTCCGGGCCGCGAATCGTCTCCGCGCCGACCCGGGCGCCCCAGGTCTGCAGTTGATCGGCCGCCGCGGCCCGGAAGGTATCCGCCGCTCCGAGCAGCACCGTACGACCGTCGGCGACCAGTACCCGAGCCAGCTTTCCACAGGTCGTCGTCTTGCCGGTGCCGTTCACGCCGACCACCATGACCACCGCCGGGCCGCTGCCGGTGGGGACGGTGTGCAGGGTGCGATCCAGTTCAGGCCGCAGCGCCGTGACCAGCTCTTCGCTGAGCAGTGCCCGCAACTCCCCCTGGCTGCGGGTGCCGAGGATCTGGGTTCGGGTACGGAGCCGGTCGACGATTTCGGTGGTGGATTTCAGGCCGACATCCGCCGTCAGCAGCGCCTCTTCGATCTCGTCCCAAGCGTCGTCGTCGAGCTTGTCCCGAGACAGCACGGAGAGCAGGCCGCGGCCGAGCGAAGTCTGTGAGCGGGCCAGCCGCGCGCGAAGCCGCTGCATCCGGCCGGCGATCGGCTCCGGAACGTCGAGCAATGGTCCGGGCGGTGCGGTCTCGGCCGCTGGAGGTGCCGGCTGAACGAGGCGTTCGGGCGCGGCTGGTGCTGCACTCTCGACCGGAGGCTTGGTTGCAGTAACCCCGGTTGACCGGACCGGTGGAGGCGGAAGCTCGCCGCGGCCTCGCCTGACTCTGGGAACGACGAAGCCGACGACGAGGACGGCGGCGAGGATGAGCAGAACCACTACGGTCACGATGATGGCAAGCACCGGGTCATCCTCTCAGCAGTCGGCATCAGCGAGGAAATCCATGATCTGCGCCGGCCGGCTCAGCTGGTCTTGAGCGCACCACCGGTGAGCCAGGTCGTCCACGGCACATTCCAATCGCCATAGCCCTGACCCAGCTGCATGGCCGGCCCGTTGGCATTCGGATAGTTCACCACATCGCCGATCTCGAGGAACCCGAACAGCTTCTTGGCCACCGCGGGCAAGAGGTTGGTACACCCGTTAGAGGTGCTGCGTACCCCCAGATTGGCCACATTCCACGGGGCGGAGTGCAGATACTCGCCGCCATAGGTGAGGCGTTGGGTCCATTGCACGTGCGCGTCGTAGTAACCAGGCCCGCGCATCGAGATGTCGGCACCCTTTTCCATGATCACCTTGGTGCCGCGGGCTGTCGGCGTGTTGTTCGCACCCAGCGACACCGCGTAGGTGCCATAGAGTTTGTTGTCCGTTTTCACGGTCATCTTCAGGGTGTGCGCGTCGACGGTCAGGATATTCGCGGCGCCGGTCGAGATCGACAGCGTCAGGCTGTTGTCGTAGGCCAACCCGGGACCTGCGCTAAGGCCCTTCACGGGCAGATTCACCTCGATCTTGGCGTGCGCCGGCCAGTAGGTGACCGGTCGGTAGTGTGCCTCCAACGCCGACCCGGAGTGCGCGGTACTTTCGAAGTACCAACCACCGCTGATCTTGGACCCGTTCACCGTCACGGTGGTTGCCGCGGCGAAGGCCTTGGCATTGGTCGGGGCGCGATCGAACCACGCGATGATGGGCATCCCGACGCCATAGGTGGCGCCGTCGTTCTCCAACAGCGAGACGTGCACCTTCTTGGTGGGCACCGGCTTCTTGGTCGGAGTCGGCTTCGCCGTGGCGGACGCCGACGAACTGGCTGTGCCACGGCCGGATGCGCTCGAAGACGCGCTGCCCGCCGGAGCGGACGAGGACGGGCTGGGGGCTGGTGTGCAGGCGGCCGACAGTAGCAATGCCGGTAGGGCGACGGTCGCGAGCAGCACGATTCGACGTAACACGCCACGAACGGTACCTGCTCAACCTGACAGGCCCGATTCCTCAGCTTCCGGCCGCGCAGCCTGCGCGATACTCAGACCGCGCGATCTCAGCCTGCGCTGACCGGTTCATCGGTGTCGTCACGCAGCCGCTGGCTGATCACCTGGGTGATGCCATCGCCGCGCATGGTCACGCCGTACAGCGCGTCGGCAACCTCCATGGTGCGCTTCTGGTGGGTGATGACGATGATCTGGCTGCTGGCGCGCAACTCGCCGATCAGTCCCACCAACCGTCCGAGGTTCACGTCGTCCAGGGCGGCCTCGATCTCGTCCAGCACGTAGAAGGGGCTCGGTCGCGCGCGGAAGATGGCGACCAAGAGCGCCACAGCCGTCAGCGAGCGCTCGCCACCGGACAGCAGCGAGAGCCGCTTGACCTTCTTACCCGGCGGACGTGCCTCGATCTCGATACCGGTCAGCAACATGTCATCAGGCTCGGTCAGCAGCAACCTGCCTTCACCACCGGGAAAGAGGGTGCGGAACACGATCTCGAACTCGCGTTCGACATCGCGATAGGCGGCGGTGAAGACCTCCAGGATCCGGTCGTCGACTTCCTTGACAACGGTCAGGAGGTCGCGACGGGTGTTCTTGAGGTCCTCGAGCTGGGTCGCCAGGAACTGGTGGCGTTCCTCCAGCGCGGCGAACTCTTCCAGGGCCAGCGGGTTCACCCGGCCCAGCAGGGCGAGGTCCCGCTCGGCTCGGGCCGCGCGTTTCTCCTGCGACGGACGGTCGAAGGGCCCGGGTTGCGGCGCGATGACGTCCTCGCCGCGCTCGACGGCCTGCTGGTATTCCGCCGTTTCCTGCGAGGACGGCGGCACCGGCTGGTCGGGGCCGTAGTCGCTGATGAGCACCTCGACCTCGACGCCGAATTCCTCGACCGCCTTGGCCTGAAGTTGCTCGATACGCAGTCGTTGCTCGGCCCGGGCCACCTCGTCGCGGTGCACCGCGTCGGTCAACTTGGCCAGCTCGGCGGCCAGTTCCCTGGCGGTCGCCCGCGCCGACGACAGTGCGGTTTCGCGTTCCCGGCGCGCGTGCTGCACCGCTTCCCGTCGACTGCCTGCTCGGGCCACCGTCCCCTCCAGTCGGTCGAGGGCGGTGAGCGCGGCTTCGTTGACCGCGGCCGCCACCCGCGCACCCTGAGCCCGCTTGACTCGCGCTGCCTCCTGCCGGGCGCGGGCCTGACGTTCGGACTCGGCCGCCCGAAGCAGGGAATCGGCACGTCCCGACAGGGCCCGAACCCGCTCCTCCTGGGTGCGAACGGCGAGCCTGGCGTCCATCTCGGCCTGCCGGGAGACCGCCACGGACGCGGCCCGGTCGTCACGCAGTTCGACCGGAGGTTCCTCATCCTCGGTCGGTTCAGCCTCGGCCAACCGGAGCCGTTCCTCGAGATCGACCAGACCCGCCAGATCCTTGTCGCGCGCCGCTTCAGCCGCGGTCCGGGCCACGTCGAGCCGTTCGGCCTCGGCGGTCGCCGACCGCTCGGCCTGCGCCAGCTGCGCGAGCCGTTCGGCAACCGCGTTGAGCCGTGCGTCGGACTCATTCAGCGCATCGAGGGTCGCTGCGGCCTCGGATTCCAGGCGGGACGACTCTTCGCGTGCCGAGACCAGCTCGGAGTGCACGCGTTCGTAGCGCTGGCCGGCCTCCGCCGCCTTCTGTTCGGCTTCGTCGACCGCGGCCTGGACTTCGAGCGCACTCGGGGACGACGAAGAGCCGCCGAAGGCCCAGTTACGCCCGAGCACATCGCCGTCCGCGGTGACCGCACGGACGTCCGGATGCTGACGGACCAGCCGCTGTGCAACACCCAGATCAGGGACCAGTGCAACCATGGCCAGGGCGTGGTCGAGCGCGGGACGGAGTTCGCCCGGCGCATTCACCACATCCGTCGCCCACCGCGCGGTGGCCGGCAACACCGGCCAGTCGGAGCGGTCCGGCCCGGGTCGGTCGGTGCCGTCTTCGGAGATGAACAGGCCGGCCTGACCGGCGTCGGTGGACTTGAGCAGCTCCAGCGCGACGGCGGCATCGTCGGGCGAGCTCACGGCCACAGCATCCGCGATCGCACCGAGCGCTGCGGTGAGTGCCGCCTCGTGACCCGGCTCCACGGACAGCAGAGCAGCCACCGATCCCAGCACACCGGACAGTTGTGATCCGGCCGCCAGCAGGGCACCGGCGCCGTCCTTGCGCAGTAGTCCCATGGCCAGCGCATCCCGGCGAACCGACCAGGTCGACCGATCCCGTTCGGCCGCGCGCTCGACCTCCACGAGGTCTGCGACCCGAGCCGATGCCTGCTCCAGACGCGCGACGGCCGCCTCGTGGCGACTGTCCAGGTCCACCTCACCCTCATCCAGCACGCCAACCTCACCCTGGGCATGCTGGAGGTCGGCTGCGGCGACGCCGGCCCGTTCCCGGGCCTGCTCAGCCGACGCCGCGATGCGGGCGATCTCGTCGCCGCCGGCCGAGGCGCGGGTGCGCAGTGCGTTGACCTGACCCGCGAGTTTGGCCAGGCCCTCCCGCCGGTCGGCGACAGCCCGCGCCGCCGCCACCAGTGCCCGCTCGGCGTCTGCCAGCTCGCGCTCGCCCTGCTGGCGGTCGGTCACGGCCTGCTGCAAGGCCATCCGGGCTTCGTCCAGCTCCGCCGTGAGCTCCGCCTCCTGCTCGCGGATCGCGGCGGCCTCGTTCTCCAGTTCCTGCGGGTCCCGGCCGCGGCGTTCCTCCTCGGCGAACTCCGATAGGTGCCGCAGTCGCTCGGCGGCCAGCTTCTGCGTTCCGCGGAATCGCTCCTGCAGCGCCGACAGTTTGAAGAACACTTCCTGGGCCGCGGCCACGGCGGGTGCGTCGGCCGCGAGCGCCTGCTCCAGCTCGGCTTCCGCCGACGAAGCGTTACCCAATGCGGCTTCGACCTCGGCCCGCCGGGTCCGGATCGCGGTCTCGTCGGCCACCTCGGCCTCGAGCGTGCCGCACGAGGTGATGAGGTCATCGGCCAACAGCCGGAGCCGGGAATCCCGCAGCTCGGCCTGGACGCCGGCCGCCCGCCGGGCCACCTCGGCCTGTTTGCCCAGCGGTTTGAGCTGACGGCGCAGTTCACCGGTCAGATCGGTCAGCCGGGTGAGGTTCGCCTGCATGGCGTCGAGCTTGCGCAGCGCCTTCTCTTTGCGCTTGCGGTGTTTCAACACACCGGCCGCTTCTTCGATGAAGCCGCGCCGGTCTTCGGGGCGAGCCTGCAGGATCGAGTCGAGCTGACCCTGTCCGACGATGACGTGCATTTCCCGACCGATGCCGGAGTCCGACAGCAGCTCCTGGATATCCAGCAGCCGGGCACCCTCGCCGTTGATCTCGTACTCGCTGGCACCGTCGCGGAACATCCGGCGGGTGATCGAGACCTCGGTGTAGTCGATGGGCAGCGCGTTGTCGGCGTTGTCGATGGTGAGCGTGACCTCGGCGCGGCCCAGGGGCGGCCGGCCGGCGGTGCCGGCGAAGATGACGTCTTCCATCTTGCCGCCGCGCAGGGCCTTGGCCCCCTGTTCTCCCAGCACCCACGCGATGGCATCCACCACGTTGGACTTGCCGGAACCGTTCGGTCCCACGACGGCCGTGATCCCGGGCTCGAAGCGGAGCGTGGTAGCCGACGCGAAGGACTTGAAACCCTTCAGCGTCAGTGACTTGAGATGCACTCAGGCTCCGGACGTGGCTAGAGGACGGTGTTCACCGCGGCAGTTCGAAGGTTCCATCGGACAACTGGTGGAGCCTTCGCCGACACCGCACAGGCAATCTACCGTCAACCGGCGCGTGCCGGCCGTCAGGCGAGGGCGGAAGCGGAACTGGTGATTCTATGCAGCTCATCCAGCAATTCCACCGAGGACATCGAATCCTTAAGTTCGGCGAGCTGCGCTTCGAGATCCCGCACGCGGGCCTTGAGCCGGGCGTTTTCTTCGATGAGGTGACGATCTGCAGAGGTGGGAAGGTGTCCCAGCAACGCCCTGGCCATGTTGCGACCTTTCGCGGGTCTCGACCGACCGGGGCGACCACTGAATATCGTGTGGAGCGTTCGGCTTCACACACACAGAGCCGCCGGCACCGAGCCGGTTGAGGAGTGATTTCTGTCATCCCATGGTCGCACCGCGAGCGCCAAGAAACAAATCCCAGAAGGCCCGCGCCGCGCCCGCCGGCCGGATCGAGGCACTCGGCGTCAACGCTCTGTAAAGCCTTCCACCCCGCCGCGCGCCGGGACGTAGTCCTGGGCGCTCACCCCGGTCACCCGGCCCGGTGCCCGGACCGACCGCAACGCTGCAACCAGCCGGTCACATTGCTCACGGGTGCCTTCGGCCACGATCTCGACCCTGCCGTCGGCGAGGTTCTTCGCCCAGCCGACGAGGCCCAACTCCAAGGCGCGTGAGCGGGTCCACCAGCGGAACCCGACGCCCTGCACCGAGCCGTGCACCCAGGCCGTGAGCCGCACCGGCTGCTGCTCATCAGCGCCCGTCACGGCGAGCGCCTGCGGGGTAAGCGCTGGCAGCTCGGGCAGAAGTAGGACGAGCGGTTCATCCACCTCGCCCGGACGATCGCGCGGCCACACCGGGGGCAGGGCTCGCCCTGGCGTCCGTAGGTGTTGAGCGATCGATCGAAGTACCCACTCTCGCCGTTGACGTTGACATACAACGCGTCGAAGGAGGTACCGCCGGCGGCCAGCGCGTCGGCGAATACCTCGCGTAGCGCGGCCAGCAGGATCACCAGCCGGGGCCTGCTGAGCGAGCCGGTCGGCCGATCACCGTGCAACCGCGCACGCCACAACGCCTCGTCGGCATAGATGTTGCCGACCCCGGAAATACCCGTTTGATCGAGCAGGGCCCGCTTGATCGTGGTCTGCCGACGGCGGACCGAGGAGATCCAGCCCGCGTCGTCGAAATGCTCGTCCATCGGATCACGGGCGATGTGGGCAATCCCGGCGGGCACCAGGCCGACCCCGTCCGGAACGAGTTCGTCCAGATGCACACCGCCAAAGGTGCGTTGGTCGACGAACCTGAGTTCCCGGCCTCCGTCGCTGAACCTGAACCGTGCTCGCAAGTGCGGTCCGGGCGGCGATCCTGGTTCCGTGACGAGTAGCTGGCCGCTCATGCCCAGGTGCGCGATCAGGGCGTCGGGCCCGTCGTCCAGCGGCAGCCAGAGGTACTTGCCCCGCCGCTGAACCGACGCCACGGTCCGTCCGCGGAGTCGATCGGCCAGATCACCCGGCCCGGCCAGATGACGTCGCACCGCCCGCGGATGCACCGAGTCCAGGTCGGTGATGGTGCGATCGACGATCCATCGCTCTAGACCGGCTCGGACAGTTTCGACCTCAGGAAGTTCAGGCACCGGACTGTTCGGTCACGGGGTCCGACGTCCTGGCTGATTCGTCGGCGGATTCGCGCGCCTCGAGCTGTTCCAGGTCGAGGGGGTCCGGCGCCCCGTCGCGGTTGGGCGCCCTGTTGTGGCTCGGCCCGCTGTTGTGGCTCGGCGCGGTGTCGGCCGGCGATACATCCGTCGAGGGCGCGGGCGATGCGAGCGGCGACGCGTCCGTCGAGTTCGGGTTGAGCGCCCGCCAGGCCGCCTCGGCCGCGGACTGCTCGGCTTCCTTCTTGCTCCGCCCGGGTCGCACGTCGTACGTACTGCCGTCCACCACCGCGGCGGCGGTGAAGGATTTGGCGTGGTCGGGCCCGCTCGAGGTGATCTGGTACTCGGGCACACCCAAGCCGTGCAAGGCGGTGAGCTCCTGCAACGACGTCTTCCAGTCGAGACCTGCTCCGTACCCGGGAGCCGCCCGCAGCACCTCGTCGAACAGCCGATGGATGACCTCGGCCGCGACGCCGATGCCGTGTTCGAGGTGGATCGCGCCCAGAATGGCCTCGAGTGTGTCGGCGAGGATCGAGGGCTTGTCACGACCGCCGGTCGCGTCCTCGCCGCGCCCGAGCAGCACATACCGGCCGATGCCGTCCGTGCCGATGCTGCGGGCCACCTCGGCCAGGGCGCGCATGTTCACCACCGATGCGCGGAGCTTGGCCAGCTTACCCTCGGGCAGATCAGGATGATTGCGGTAGAGGGCCTCGGTGATGACGACGCCGAGCACCGAGTCGCCGAGGAATTCCAGGCGTTCGTTATGGGGCAGATCGCCGTTCTCGTAGGCGTAGGACCGATGCGTCAGGGCACGCCGAAAAAGCTCGGCGTCCATCTGGACACCGAGCTCCGCAGCCAGTTCGGCTGGGTCGGCGGGCAGGAGCTGCTTAGCGGCGGCCATGCTCGACCCCGAAACAGTTCAGCCTGGAGGCCATCGGCTCGCGGTCAGACCGCGAGAACCTGCCGTCCGTCGTACTGACCACAGTTGCTGCACGCGGTGTGCGGCAGCTTGGGCTGCGCACAGGCGCGGTTCGGGCAGCTGACCAAGGTGGGCGCGGTGGTCTTCCACTGCGAGCGTCGGCTCCGGGTGTTGGAACGCGAGGTCTTCCGCTTCGGGACGGCCACGACGGTTACTCCTGACTCTCTGTCGGACTGCTTCCGGCCGGTTGGCCTTGGGTCCGAGCTGCTTCGGTGTCGAACCGCTCGGTGAGAGCGGCCCAACGGGGGTCGATCTTGGTGTGCGAATGGCCGTCCGGAAGGTCGTCGATCCGCTCTCCGCATTCGGAGCACAGACCGCCGCAATCCGGCTGGCACAACGGCGTGAGCGGCAAACTCAATACCGTGACGTCGCGCACCACCGGCTCCAGGTCGAGACGATCGCCCTGCAGCCGGGACACCTCATCCGGGTCGGTGGTCTGCTCCGTGGCGCTGTCGCGATAGGCGAACAGCTCGACGAACTCGACCTCCAACTCGTCGGTGAACCTGATCAGACACCGCCCGCACTCACCGCTGAGCTCGCCGGTCACCGATCCTGTCGCCAGGACACCTTCGGTCACCGATTCGAGCCGCACTGTCAGATCGAGCGGGGAACCCTCAGGAACCCCGATCATGTCCAAGCCGAGGTGCGCAGGAGCAGGAATCTCACGCCGGTAGTCGCGCCGAGCCCCGGGGGCTCGTCCGACTTCCCGGGTATCCAGGACGAACAAGCTGCGGGTATTCACGGTTGACCTTCGGTAAGCAGAAACGTGCGGAACTGTGCGCCTTGGCCAGAACATGCAATTGGCCGTCGTTCAGGCTACCCGAGGCGACGGCCTGAGGTGAAATCGCTCGAAGGCCCACGGCTCAGCCGGCGTCGTCAGAGCCGTCCGTGACGGGACCGAGCCCGGGGGCGGGTTCTGCAGGCGGCTCCGCTGCGGCGCTCCCGCCCAGGGCGGCGCGACCATTCTCGGCCGTGGCAGCGAGCCGTTGCAGGTTGGCGACGAGCTCGGACAGGGTGCGCTCGGCATATCCGTGCGCGTCGGCCTTGAGCCGGCCGGCGTACTCCTCGGCCTCCCGACGGGTCGTCTCGGCATGGGCGTCGGCCATGGCGGTGATCCGGCCCGCTTCTGCGGTAGCCGTTTGATGCACCGTCGCCGAGGCCACCAGCTGGGCCTGCTCGATCTTGGCGGCCTCGATCTGATTGTGAGCATCGGCGCGAGCCGTGTCGATGACGGCATTCGCCTCCTCGGTCGCGGCCCGGGCCAACTCTTCGGCCCGCTCGGTGGCCTCAGCCAGCAGCCGGTCGCGCTGCGCGACGAGGCGGCGCGCTTCCATCATCTCCGACGGCAACACCTCGCGCAGCGCGTCGAGCAGATCCAGCGTGCGTTCTCGCGGGACCACGCAGGATGAGGACATCGGGAGCGTCCGTGCGGTTTCCACCAGCTCGACCAGCTCGGTCAGCACCTCGTCGGCACGGGCCAGAGTGTGATCAGTCACGGCGGTTTTTCTCCTCGATTCGTTCCAGCATCCGGGCATGGACCACGTCGGGCACCATGCTGCTCATGTCACCACCATAGGTGGCGATCTCCTTGACCAGGCTGGAGGCGAGGAAGCTGTACTCGGGATTCGTCGGCATGAACAAGGTGTCGATACCGGCCAGACCGCGATTCATCTGAGCCATCTTCAACTCGTAGTCGAAATCGCTCACGGCACGGATCCCCTTGAGAATCACGGCTATCCCGTTCGCCCGGCAGTAGTCGACCAGCAGGCCGTGGAACGCATCCACCCGGACATTGGGGTATTTACTCGTGACCTCGGTCAGCAGGTCCAGGCGCTCCTGCACCGTGAACAGGCTGGACTTGGTCTTGTTGATCAGCACCGCGACCACAACCTCGTCGTACAGCTGAGCCGCCCGACCGATGATGTCGAGATGACCGTTGGTGACCGGATCGAAGGATCCCGGGCAGACGGCCTTGCGGATGGTTGGATCAGCGGTCATCGGTACCTTCGCCTCACGTGGTTTCGCTGGTGGGCGCACTACCCGCGGCGACCGTACCAAAGAGAGCCCTCGCCGTAACGGCGCTGTTTCATGGCTTTGATCTCACTCGGCCACTCCGGCTGTGGGTCACGCCACGACCGTTCGACTACGACGACCGCACCTTCGACCAGCCAGCGCTCGTCGGCGAGGGTCTCCAGCAGACGCGCCACGACTCCGGGGGGAACTGCGTAGGGGGGATCGAGAAACACGAAGTCGAACGGATCGTCGGCGCCTACGGCGGCCAGATACGTCTCTGCACTGCATCGATACAGCACGGCGCCGGACAGGCGCACCGCGTTCAGATTCTCCTGCAGGATGGCTGCGGCCCGATGGTCGGATTCAACGAACACCGCCACCTCGGCGCCTCGGGAGAGGGCCTCGATGCCGACCGCACCCGACCCGGCGAACAGATCGAGCGCACGGGCGCCTACGAGGTCCAATTCGGTGCTCAGCGTGTTGAACAGTGCCTCGCGCGCCCGCTCCGAAGTGGGCCTGGTGCCGCGGGGCGGCACCGCGATCCGGCGTCCCCGCGCGGTCCCCCCGACGATCCGCGTCACGCCTGAGCACCTTAGACCGGTCCGGGACGCGACGCGAGGCGAGCGGTAAGTACTGAAACCGGCCGATCACCCTCGGCGGTTCCCGGCCCAACCGGTGCACATCCGGCGCCGCGTCGACGGCTACAACCGATTCAGGCCTTGTGCAGGTAGTCGGCGCGCTCGGAGTCGAAGGATTCCCACAGGAATTCCTGCAACTCCGGGTGTTCGACCAATGAGGGATCCCCCGCTATGACCTGTCTCGCTTCGACTCGGGCATCCATGATCAGCTTCTCGTCACGCAGCAGGGAGAGCAGCTTGAGCCGTGATCGGCGTCCCGACTGGAGGTCGCCGAGGACGTCGCCCTCACGCCGTTCCTCCAGGTCCAATCTCGCGAGCGCGAAACCGTCCGTGGTCTCGGCCACCGACTCCAGCCGGCGCAGCGACGGGTGCGCCGACGGTAGCCGGGTAAGCAACAAGCAGTAGTTCTTGTGATCGGCGTCGTCGTAGCTGCCCCGACCTACCCTGCCGCGCAGCTGGTGCAATTGGGAGACGCCGAACCGGTCGGCGTCCAGAATGATCATCAGGGTCGCGTTCGGTACGTTGACGCCGACCTCGATGACCGTGGTCGAGATGAGCACATCGCAGGTGCCGGTCGCAAAGTCGGCCATGACGGCGGACTTCTGATCGCCGCTGAGCCGGCCGTGCATCAAACCGAGGCGCAAGCCGGCGAGTGGTCCGGCCTTCAGCTCGGCGTAGGTGGACAGCACGGACGCCGTCTGGGCGGCTTCCTCGTCGGAGTCGGGTCCCAGATCGGCCGTGTCCGCTGGATCGTCGAGCTGGCCACCCTCGTCACCCTCGCCGATCCGCGGGCACACGATGTACACCTGACGGCCTTTGGCGACCTCTTTGTGCACTCGCTCCCAGACCCGGTCCAGCCAACCCGGCTTGTCGGTGATCGGCACCACGGTGGTGTCCACCTTCGACCGGCCGGCCGGCAACTCGCGGAGCTCGGACGTTTCCAGGTCGCCATACACGGTCATTGCGACGGTGCGGGGAATCGGCGTTGCCGTCATGACCAGCATGTGCGGAGGTGCGCTCGCCTTGCTGCGCAAGGCGTCACGCTGTTCTACCCCGAAACGATGTTGTTCATCGATCACGACCAGGCCGAGGTCTGCGAACTGGACGTGGTCCTGGATCAGGGCATGGGTGCCGATCACGATGCCGGCCGCTCCCGACGCCGCGTCGAGCAGCGCGGCGCGACGGGCGCCCGCCGGCATCGATCCGGTCAGCAGCGCTACCGTCGTACCGCGGTCGGAGCCACCCAGCTGATCGGCGCGAGCCAGGTCCCCGAGTAGCTCGAGGACGGTCGCCTCGTGCTGGGCCGCCAGCACCTCGGTCGGCGCCAGCAAGGCGGCCTGGCCGCCGGTATCGACCACCTGGAGCATCGCCCGTAGCGCCACGACTGTCTTACCCGAACCGACCTCACCCTGAAGGAGCCGATGCATCGGATGCTCGGCGGCCAGCTCACGCGAGATCAGCTCGGCGATGTCGGACTGTTCGGCCGTGAACGTGAACGGCAGCCGGTCCTCAAACGCCGCGACCAAGCCACCATGTCCCGGCGGCCGGGCCACCGCGGGATTAGCCGCCTGCGCGTGCTTGCGCTGAGCCAGGATGAGCTGCACTCCGAACGCCTCGTCGAAGGCAAGCCGGTGCCGGGCCTTGCTGTACTCGGCTCGGGTCTCGGGGCGATGGATATGCCGCAGCGCCCAATCCAGATCCATCAGTCCGGACCGGGCCTTTACCTCATAGGGCAGCGGGTCGCTCACCTCATCGAGCTGATCCAGCACGAGCGAGACGCACTTGGCGATCGTCCAGGACGGTAAACCGCTGGCGGCGGGATATACCGGAATGAGGGTGTTGGCAAAGTCGCTGGCGGTCAGCTCGTCGTCGTCGACCTCTAGCACGTATTCCGGCGAGTTCAGCTGTAGCTTCGAACGAAACCGGCTCACCTTGCCGGCGAAGAACCCGCGGCGGCCCGGGAGCAGCTCTTTCTCCCGCCATGACTGGTTGAAGAAACTGATCGACGCCTTGCTCGCACCCGAGCTGATCACCACCTCCAGGATGTGCAGCTTCCGTCCGGGGATCCGCCTGCCGGTCACCGATTCGATCTCGGCTTGGACCGTGACCTCCTCGCCCTCGACCAGTCGCGAGAGGTCGGTGAGTTCGCCGCGTTCGCTGAACCGCCGCGGATAGTGGCGCAGCAGCTCGCCCACTGTCGTGAGTTCGAGGGCAGAGCCGAGCGCCTTGGCCGCCTTTCCGCCCACGACCTCGCGCAGCAAGGTATCCCGGGAAGCCATACGGTCACTGTGCCAGAACGGTCCGACGAGCCAAGCCTTGCGCGTCCGTCGGTGGCACGCGGCGATCGGGGTCCGGCGCTGGTAGCGGGCGGCTATTCGGCTCCGATCAGCAGCGGGAAATGCGGCTGACCACCGGTAAACGCATTCAGCTCGATCAGGGGATGGTGCGCCTTGACATGAGACCCGAGTAGCGCCGCGGCCTCTGTTCCGCCGGGATCGGAACCGGCCAGGACGGTCACCAGTTCGGCGCCTGCGCTGATCAGCCGCTCCACCAGGCTGATCCCTACCGCCGCCACCTCGGCGCCGATCTCGACGACCTCACCATCGATGAGCCCCAGGACGTCCCCCGCCTGGCATCGCCCGACATACGTGATCGATTCGCGAACGGCAATGGTCACCTCGGCGAACCGGGTAGCGGCGGCGGCTTCGGCCAGGGCGATGACGTCGTCCTCGAATCGCCGGCTCACGTCGTGTACCGCCACCGCGGCGAGGCCTTGCACCGGTGATTTCGTCGGGATCACCGCCACCTCGATCCCCTGCGCCCGGGCTTCCTCGGCTGCCATCTCAGCCACGCCGTCCACCGCAGCAGCGTTCGGCAGCAGGATCACCCGCGCCGCCTGGCTGCTGACCAGCTCGTTGAGGACCTCCGCGGTCGACGGATTGCAGGTGGGGCCACCGTCGACGACGAGCACTCCCTCCGACCGGAACAGGTCGGCCAAGCCGACACCTGGTGCGACGGCGACCAAGACTGTTCCCTGGCGATAGCGACCGGCACCCTCGGCAGCGACCTGATCGGCGAACCTGGTCACCGTGATGCGGTGCGGACGACCGACCTCGATACCCGCCTCGATGGCAGCTCCCACGTCGTTGACATGCACGTGCACGTTGAACAACCCGGTCGGCGCGCTGTCGTGAGCGGATCCGGGTCCGGTGGTCACTTCCCCGGCGCCGACGACGACGAGCGAATCCCCCAGCGGTTGCAAGACCGATTTGAGGGACTCGATACCCTCTTCGGTTGTGTGCAGCAGGTACTGCACCTCATAGGCGAACGCGTCGCTGCCCGCTTCTCTGATCGCCTCGAGCGCCGCGCGATTGCGGGGCGCCGTTCGACTCGGCCCCGGCGGGGCATCAGGTGCGCGCCACCCGACAACGACGGTGGCGAGCGCCTCGAGCAGGACGACCAATCCGCGGCCGCCGGCATCGACCACGCCGGCTCGGGCCAATACCGCCAGCTGTTCGGGGGTCCGGCGCAGCGACTCACGAGCCCCGCTGACGCAGGCCTGCACCACGGTCGCGAGGTCAGCGTCGGTCGTCGCCTCGGCTGCCTCGGCCGCGCCCTTGATCACCGACAGGATGGTTCCTTCGACCGGCCGGGACACCGCGGCGTACGCGGCGTCGGCGGCCCGCCGCAAGGCTGCGACGATCATCGCCGCGTCTGCCTCGACGGCGCCGTCCAAGCCGTCGGCCAGGCCCCGCAGCAACTGGGAGACGATCACCCCCGAGTTTCCGCGGGCGCCCAGGAGCGCTCCGCGCGCCATCGCTCGCAGCACCGCCCCGGCCGCCGAGGAGCGGTCACCTGCCACCGCCTCGTTGGCGCTCTTCAGGGTCAGCGCGAGGTTCGTACCGGTGTCTCCGTCCGGAATCGGGAATACGTTCAGATCATCGATCTCGCCGCGATGTGCCTCCAGGTCCTCGGCCGCCATGCTGCACCACCGGCGGACCGCCGAGGCGTCGAGGTGGACGAGCATGTAGGTCCTCTCGGGCAGAATCGGTGCTGGCGGTCACCATACTGGGCGGGCGCTGGGCGGCCCTTGGTGCGCCGATCGGGTTCGTCGCCCGGTTTGGAGCCCGCCCGGCGGCCTGGCTACACTTAGCCGGTTGCCCTGTCCGGCTCGGACGGTGGCGAGCAATGCACCTGCATATAGCGACGACTTTCGTCGTTTCGAGAACTTGAGGAGGCCATTGTGGCCAGCCACTGCGATGTCTGCGGCAAGGGGCCCGGCTTCGGCATGTCCGTTTCGCACTCTCACCGTCGGACGCACCGTCGATGGAACCCGAACGTGCAGACCGTCCGCGCCCTCGTGGCGCCCGGAACCCGTCGGCGGGTCACCGTGTGCACGTCCTGCCTCAAGGCGGGCAAGGTTACCCGCGCCTAATTGGCGCGGCGGACGTAGCGGCCGCACGACACCGATCCAGCTAAGACACCGGGCCGGCTCCCAACTGGGAGCCGGCCCGGTGTCGTGCCGGTCCGGTGCGGGCACGAGGAATCCACGTCCCGGCTCCACGTCGCGGCTCCAGGTCGCGGCTCCACGTCCCGGCTCCAGGTAGCGGCTCCGCATCACGTCATCCTCGTCGCTGGTCACTTGAAGTGCTCGTGGCCGCCATCGGACCAGCGCAGACCGTCCACCCTTACCCCCTCGCCCTCTCGGACCAGGCCGACGGCCGTCCATCCCGCAGGCACCGAAGCGAAGTTGGAAAAGGTGGCGACCAGTGAGTAATCATCACCACCGGTCAGGACCCAGGTCATCGGATCAACATTGAGGGCCGAGGCGACGTCGCGGAGTTTTGCGGTCGGCGCGAGCGCTTCACCGCGAAGGTCGATGCGCACCCCGCTCGCTGTGGCGATATGCCCGAGATCGGCGATCAGCCCGTCCGAGACGTCGGTCATCGACGTGGCTCCGAGTTCTGCCGCTTTCGGGCCCTGGGCATAGGGCGGTTCTGGTCGCCGATGGGCGTTGACGACCTGGACCGGCGAGCGAAACCCCCGGGACAGGACGGCAAAACCCGCAGCGGCCCAGCCGAGCCGGCCGCAGACGGCGACGACGTGTCCGGCACGTGCACCAGAGAGCAACACTGGTTCGCGACCTTGCAGATCGCCGAGCGCGGTCACCGACAGGATGATCGACTCGGCGGCGCTGACGTCTCCGCCGACCACAGCTGCCCCCACTTGACCGCATTCCTCGGCGAAGCCGGCAACCAGGCCGTCCACCCAGGTCAGTTCCAGCGTTCCGGGCGCGGCCAACCCCACCAGCAGCGAGGTCGGGCTCGCCCCCATAGCCACGATGTCGGCGAGGTTGCGGGCCGCCGCTTTCCGTCCCACGTCGTTGGCGGTCGACCAGTCCCGCCGAAAGTGCCGGTTCTCGATCAAGAGGTCCGTCGAGGCCACCACCCGACCGTCCGGCATGGCCACCACGGCGGCGTCGTCGCCGGGACCGATAATGGTCGAACCGCTACGGGCGCCGGACTGCAGGGCCCTCGTCATGCGATGGATGAGACCGAATTCACCCAACTCGGCAATCGTTCTCGGTTCGGAAATCTGACCCGCCTCCAGAGTGCGTACAGTTTCAGACGCCGCTCCCCGCATAAGACGTGAGCGTCGGCGCCTCACCAGAGCATCTTCACATGGCGGCCATCCGGTCCTGCGCTAGGTTCTACTAGCTCCGACCTGTATTGCCCGCTCCAGCGGCTACCAATCGCCGACAACGACGAAAGGACGCACCGTGTCCGATACGGTTCAGGCCTACATCCTCATCCAGACCGAGGTCGGCAAGGCGGCATCCGTCGCGTCCGAGATCTCCAACATCTCCGGCGTGACCCTCGCCGAGGATGTGACCGGGCCCTACGACGTGATCGTGCGGGCCGAAGCCAGTAACGTCGATGAGCTAGGACGGCTGGTGGTGGCCAAGGTGCAGGGCGTACCCGGCATCACGCGGACCCTGACCTGCCCGATCGTGCACATCTGAGCTGGTCCCCCAGGATCGGCTCCTGTTACATCGAGGAACCACCATCGCTCGCAGTGATTCCGGCTCGCGCCGGCCGGCGCTCATCGCCACCGCGATCGCGGTGCCGGTGACGGTCGTACTGGCCTTCCTGTTCACCGCCGGGAATCGTGGCGGCAAGCCGAACGGACCGACCGCCGTCCCCGCCACGGCCACCGCACTTCCCGGCGTCACCGTGCCCGCTCCACCCGCACCGAACCCGGCGACTCAGCAGGCCTGCATCAAGGTGTTCCAGAAACTGCCCCTCCAGCTCGGCACCCTCGCGCCACGGAAGACGGAGACGGATTCATCCTTCGTCGCGGCTTGGGGGGATCCGGCGATCGTGATCCGCTGCGGGGTGAGCCGACCTGCTGTGTTCGGCACCCCCACGGCCGCCCAGCTGGTGGACGTGAGTGGCGTCCTCTGGCAACCGGACCCCCAGAAGACGCAGACGGTTTACACGGCGGTCGATCGCAGCGTCTACATCGACGTCACGGTGCCCGCGAATCAGGACCAGCCGTTGCCCGACCTGGCCCCGGCCATCGCCGCGCTGCCCCAGCAGTGCACCGCGACCGACAGCGTCGGCAATACGACCAACAAGAAGCTGCCGATCTGCGGAGGTTGACGCCATCGAGCCCGTTTGCGGCGCCGCGATTGCGCGGAGCCGGTCGGGCGGCCGGCGGGCGGAGCAGGTCGTCGCGAGGCGTCAGGCGGAGCCGGTCAGCGCCTGCGGGCCAACGCGGTGTCGACGAGCCGATCGATCAGCTCGCTGTAGGTGACGCCGGACTCGGCCCACATCCGTGGGTACATCGAGATCGGTGTGAAGCCGGGCATGGTGTTGATCTCGTTGACGATGAGGCCACCGTCGTCGGAGACGAAGAAGTCCACCCGGGCCAACCCTGCGCACTCCAAGGCGTCGAACGCCACGCACGCGGCTCGCTGGATGCCGGCGATCGCGTCGTCGGCGAGCTTCGCCGGGATGTCGAAGTCACACGCGTCGTCGAGATACTTCGCGTCGAAGCTGTACCAGTCGAAGTCCGGGTGCAACCGGATCTCGGCCGGCAGCGACGCCGACACCGAACCATCGGCGTCCTGCAGCACGCCGCACTCGATCTCGCGCCCGACGACGGCCGCGTCGATCAACACCTTCGAATCGTGCTCGAAAGCCAGGGCCAGGGCATCCTCGAGCTGGTCATAGGAGCGCAGCTTGGTGATGCCCACGCTGGAACCGGCCCGGGCCGGCTTGACGAACACCGGCAATCCCAGATGCTCGATATCGGCAGCTTGGACGGCCCGGCCCCGGCGAACGACCTCGTACCGCCCGACGTCCAGCCCCGCCGCCTTGAGGACGGTCTTGGTGAAGACCTTGTCCATACCGGCGGCACTTGCCAGTACCCCAGAGCCGACATAGGGCACGCCGGCCATCTCCAACAGACCCTGGATGGTGCCGTCCTCGCCGTACGCGCCGTGCAGCACGGGAAACACCACGTCGACCGAATCCAAGGCCGCGACGGCCGATCGGGTGTCGAAGACCGCCACGTCGGCGGTACCGGCCCGCAGCGCTACGTCCGCCCCGCCGGCTGTGACCTCGGGCAGTCGGCGGCCGGTGATCTGCAACTCAGCCGGATCGGCGTCGGTGCGGATCCAGGCACCGCTGCGGGTGATGCCGACCGTGATCACCTCATAGCGGTCTTGGTCGAGTGCGGCGAGCACGCTGCCGGCGCTCACCACCGAGATGGGATGTTCGCTGCTTCGTCCGCCGTAAACCAGGGCGACTCGGATCCGTTCGGTCACGATGATGCACGCTAGCCGATGGCTATTCGCTCTTGATGGAGCGACTCATCAGCCGCTGAAGGGCCAGTCTCGGCGAGGAGTCGCCGTGACAAACCGATTCCACCTCCCTCACGATGGGTACGTCCACCCCGTGCCGCTCGGCCAGGTCCAGGATCGACTGGCACGACTTCACGCCCTCAGCGACCTGGCCATGGGTGGCCAGTTGGGCCTGCTCGACGCTGTCGCCCAGGCCCAGCTGCTCGCCGAACGTACGATTCCGTGACAGCGGGGACGCGCAAGTGGCGACCAGATCGCCCAGACCGGCCAGACCGGCGAACGTGAGCGGATCGGCGCCGAGGGCACTGCCCAGCCGGGACGTCTCGGCCAGCCCGCGAGTGATGAGCGACGCCACGGTGTTGTCACCGAAGCCCATGCCCACCGCCATCCCGCAGGCCAGCGCGATCACGTTCTTGACCGCGCCGCCGAGTTCGGTGCCGATGACGTCGACGTTGGTGTATGGCCGGAAGTACGGAGCACTGCAGGCGCTCTGGACCTGCTCGGCCCGAGCGAGGTCGATGCAGGCGATGACAGTGGCAGTCGGCTGACCCATCGCGATCTCGCGGGCCAGATTCGGACCCGACACCACCGCCACCCGGTCTGGGTCGGCCTTGGCAACCTCGGCGATGACCTCGCTCATCCGCTTCACCGTGCCGAGTTCGATGCCTTTCATCAGGCTGACCAGCGTCGCATCGGAGGGCAGCAGACCGGCCCACGTCTCGAGATTGGCCCGCGCGGCCTGTGACGGCACAGCCAGCACAACGAGGTCGGCTCCGGCCACGGCCTCAGCGGCATCCGACGTCGCCCGCAGGGCTCTGGGCAGCCTTATGCCAGGCAGGTAGTCGGGATTGCTGTGCTGGGCGTTGATGACAGCGGCGAGTTCCTCCCGGCGGGCCCACATCGTGGTCTCGGTGCCGGCGTCGACCAGCACCTTGGCGAAGGTGGTCCCCCAGTTACCCGAGCCCAGAACCGCTGCCCTCATGCACTCTCCCGCTTGTCAGGTCTTGCTGCGTCCTTGGCCCTGGCGCCCACGCCCTCCGGACGCGGGTAGAAGTCTTCCGGGGGCAGCTCAGCCCGAATCGCGGCAACCTGCAGCCGAACCTGCCGCATGATCGCGTCGGTCATCTCGTGCAGCAGGTCGGCGGTGGGCTCCCGACCCCGGTAGCCGGACAGATCGAGTGGCTGGCCCACTGAAACTGTCATGGTCCGGCGCGGAATCGGTCGGAACTTGCGGGCGTAGAAGTCGAGGAAGTACTGCGAACCCCACTGTCCCACCGGGATGACCGGCACATCCGGCGCCAGCAGGGCCAGCCGCGCCACGCCGCTCTTGGCTTGCATCGGCCAGAACTGCGGATCGCGGGTCACGGTGCCCTCGGGATAAACGAGGACGATCTCGCCCCGCTGCAGGGCCTTGACGGCAGCAGCGAGGGCCTGATTGGCGTCGGCAGTGCCGCGATACACGGGTATCTGGCCGGCGCCACGGACGATACGTCCGAGCAGGGGCAGCCGGAACAGCGCGGCCTTGGCCAGGAATCGGGGCAGCCGGCCAGCGTCCCACATGAACCGTCCGATGACGAAGGGGTCGGCGTAGGAGATGTGGTTGATGGCCAGGATTGCCGGCCCCTGTCTGGGGATCCGGTCGGCGCCCCGCCAGCGCCGTCGCCACAGCAGGCTGGTCAGCGGATAGATCAGGATCACGCAGAATCTCAGGTAAGGCCCTGGCTTCTCTGTCCTGACGGCTCGCATGCTGCCCTCCCTCCTGGCTGATCTGTGGCGAAGTCTGCCACTGCCGGTCACTGTGGCACCATTCCAACGTGCAGTGGCGGGTACTGGTGCCGGTTCGGCCCGACGGAGCCGGAAAATCACGGCTTCGGGGCGCCACTACTGATGCCGCCCTGCACGCTGACCTCGTGCGAGCCATTCAACGGGACGCCCTCGCCGCCGTGGTCGAGGCCCGGGAGCTGGCCTCAACCGGGTCGCACGACATCCGCATCTCGGGAATTCACATTGTCACCTCCCAGGTCACGTCCCAGGTGACGTCCCAGGTCACCTCCCAGGTCACCTCCCAGGTCACCTCCCATCGGGGGACCGGGTTTGCCCCCGGCATCGAGGTGATGCCTGACGCGGGCGGCGGCCTCAACTCAGCATTGAGCGCCGCCCACGCCGAGCTCGGCCGCCGGTATCCGGCAGATCGGGTGCTGGCCATGGTCGCCGATCTGCCCTCGTTGCGGGCCGAGGAGCTGCTCGCGGTGCTGCGGGAGGCTGTCTCGGTGAGCCGTGGGTTCGTGGCTGATCATTCCGGTCACGGGACGACCATGCTGACCAGCAGCGTCGCCGGACACCTCGATCCACGGTTCGGACCGGAGTCTGCTGCTCGTCATCGCGAGTCCGGCGCGGTCGAACTGAAGGCCGGACCGGGTGCCAGCAACGATGTCGACACCGCCGACGACCTCAAGCGATGCTTGCAGTTGGGCGTGGGAGCGAGCACCGCGGGCATGGTCGGCCACCTTCAGCCGTTAACTTGAAGCGGGCATGATGTCAAGCATGACCGACACCGCTACCTCGTTCGACGTCAACGATCAGAACGCGCCTTCACCCCGTGAGGGCGGCGAGGTAGCGGATCTTGCCGCCGACAGGTACTCCAACCGTGAGATGTCCTGGTTGGACTTCAACGCCCGGGTGCTAGCCCTGGCCGAAGACCGCAGACAACCGTTGCTGGAACGCATGAAGTTCCTCTCGATTTTCGCCAGCAACCTCGATGAGTTCTACATGGTTCGAGTGGCCGGACTGAAGCGCCGCCAGGAAATGGGTCTGGCCGTCCGCTCGCCCGATGGCCTGTCCCCCCGGGAACGGCTGGCCATGGTTGCCGAGCGCAGCCGCGAGCTGACCCTGCGCCACGCCAGGTGCTTCCTCACCGACATCGAACCCGCACTGGCCGCCGAGGGAATTCGTATCCTTCGCTGGGCCGATCTGACCAGCATTCAACAGCAGGAACTCAGCGAGTACTTCCACGCGAAGATCTTTCCGGTCCTGACGCCGTTGGCCGTCGATCCGGCTCACCCCTTTCCCTACATCTCGGGTCTGTCGCTCAACCTCGCTGTGCTCGTCCGCGCTCCGGAGTCCGAGATCGACCGGTTTGCGCGTATCAAGGTGCCCAACAATGTCCGGCGCTTCGTGGTGGTCAGCCAGAACGCCGAGATTGCCGAATACCTGCCGCTGGAAGATCTGATCGCCGCACACCTCGCGGCACTGTTCCCGGGCATGGAGGTCGTGGAACACCATCTCTTCCGCGTCACTCGCAACACCGACTTCGAAGTGGACGAGGACCGGGACGAGGATCTGCTGCAGGCCTTGGAGCGGGAGTTGGTCCGCCGTCGGTTCGGACCACCCGTTCGGCTCGAGGTCGGCGAGGACATCGACCCGTCCATCCTTGCGCTCCTGATCAGCGAGATCGACGTGCAGCCCGAGGATGTCCAGCAGTTGCCCGGCCTGCTCGATCTCACTGCGCTCTGGCAGATTTATGACATCGACCGGCCAGAGTTGAAGGAGCGGCCCTTCGTTCCCGCGACTCATCCGCGCTTCGCCGAGGGTGAAACACCGAAGTCGGTCTTCGCGACCTTGCGCGAAGGTGACGTTCTTGTCCACCACCCCTACGAGTCGTTCGCCACGAGTGTGCAGCGCTTCATCGAGCAGGCCGCGGCCGATCCGAATGTCCTGGCCATCAAACAGACCCTGTACCGGACTTCCGGTGATTCACCCATCGTCGATTCGCTCATCGACGCCGCCGAGGCCGGTAAGCAGGTAGTGGTGCTCGTGGAGATCAAGGCACGCTTCGACGAGCAGGCCAACATCAAATGGGCCAGAGCGCTGGAGCGCGCCGGGTGTCACGTCGTCTATGGCCTTGTCGGGCTGAAGACCCATTGCAAGACATCCCTGGTGGTCCGCCAGGAAGGCGGTTCGCTACGGCGTTACGCCCACATCGGAACCGGCAATTACCATCCCAAGACGGCTCGACTCTACGAGGACTTCGGCCTGTTCACCGCAGACGAACGAATCTGCTCCGATCTGACCGATCTGTTCAACGTGCTGACCGGCTACTCCCGCCAGACCGACTACCGCACGCTGCTCGTCGCCCCGCACCGGCTCCGAGCCGGCCTGCTCGACCGGATCGAACGGGAGATCAGGCTCGCCAAGCAGGGCAGGCCCGCCCATATCCAGATCAAGACGAACCATCTGGTGGACGAGATCCTCATCGACGCCCTGTACCGCGCTTCGCTGGCCGGCGTCCGGATCGAACTTCTGGTGCGGACGTTCTGCAGCATCAAGGCGGGTGTTCCGGGCCTCAGCGAGAACATCACGGTTCGCTCCATCCTCGGGCGTTTTCTCGAACATTCCAGGGTTTTCTACTTTGCCAATGACGGAGATCCCGAGTACTGGATCGGCTCGGCCGATCTGATGCACCGCAATCTGGATCGTCGGGTCGAGGTGCTGGCGCAGGTCACCGGCCCCAACGTCGACCAACTGCGGGAGACCTTGGACCTGGCATTCTCCCCCGATACCAGCGCGTGGGAGCTTCAGGGCGACGGCCGTTGGGTACGCAGCGGCGGCCCCAAGTCCATCGATTACCAAGAGGTCCTGCTCAAGCGTCTGGCCCCCCGCAGCGAGTGAGGCCCTCCGGCCCCGCCCGCCGGCCACCGGCAACTCCGGCCGCCGGGGGCGTTCTGTGGCGTCACGATGGCCAGGATCTGCTTATCGCCCTGGTCCATCGTCCACGTTACGACGATTGGAGCCTGCCTAAGGGCAAGCTGCACCCCGGCGAACACCCGTTACTCGCCGGCGTCCGAGAGGTGTCGGAGGAGACCGGCTCGCGGGTCCGGGTCGGTCGCAGGCTGTCGACGGTTCGATACAACCTGGCCGATGCTGAGAAGCGTGTCGTCTATTGGGCCATGCAACACGTCGGTGGCGCGCATCTGCCGAGCCAGGAAGTCGATCAGCTCAGCTGGCTGACGCCCACCGAAGCACAGCGTCGACTCACCTATCCGATCGACCGCGGCGTGCTGGCGGACTTCGCCCGGCTGCCCGCCGACACAACGACGGTGCTGTTGGTCCGCCACGCCAAGGCCGGGAAACGTTCGAACTTCGCCGGCGACGACCGGCTTCGGCCGCTGGAGAAGATCGGACGTCGTCAGGCTCGCGATGCGGTTCCGGTGCTCGCCGTCTTCGATCCCAAGCGGATCTTCAGCGCTGATCGGGTCCGCTGCGTACAGACCGTCACACCGCTGAGCGAGAGCTTGGGTATCGAGGTATTGATCGCGCCCGAATTCTCCGATGAGGCCCATCTCGCCGACCCGGAGCCTGCGCTTGCCCGAATACGCATTTTGAGCGCCGAACCAGGCGCATCGGTGATCTGCAGCCAGGGCCAGGCCATTCCAGCGATCCTGAGTGATCTTGGGGTTTCGGTCCCCCAGACCTCGTCTCGCAAGGGTTCTATCTGGGCACTCTCGTACGCCAACAATGCAGTGATAGCCGCCGACTACTACCCGCGTGCCATGCACTGAACAGACCGAGAGCGCGGGGCTTCCTGCGGCGAACACACATAGGCCCCGCCGGGTCACGGCGGGGCCTACGTGTGCGAGCTGTTAGCCGGCCCGCTTCGCCGGTGCCTTCTTGGCCGGAGCCTTAGCGGCGCTGGTCTTCGCGGCGGTTGCCGACTTGGCCGGAACGCGCTTTGCGGCGACCCTCTTGGCTGGTGCCTTTGCCGCCGGAGCCTTAGCGGCGCTGGCCTTCGCGGCCGGCGCCGACTTGGCCGCAACCCTCTTGACCGGAGCCTTTGCCGCTGGAACCTTTGCCGCTGGAGCCTTTGCCGCCGGAGCCTTTGCCGCCGGAGCCGCCTTCTTGGCCGGGACCTTCGCGATCTTCTTGGCGCCACTCATGATCGCCTTGAACTCTGCACCGGCGCGGAACGCCGGAACCGAGGTCTTCTTGACGCGGACGCTCGCACCCGTGGCGGGGTTGCGAGCAATGCGGGCTGCGCGATCGCGCTTCTCGAATGCGCCGAACCCGGTCAGAGTAAGCTTTTCACCCTTGACCACAACGGCGTAGATCTCGTCGAGGACCGCATCCAGCGACGTCGTCGCTGTCTTCTTGTCCGAGCCGAGGCGAGCAGCCAGCGCCTCGATGAACTGAGCCTTGTTCACGTGTCCTCCCAGGACGCTGGTCAGCCACCATGGCTGACCTTCACCGGAACGGTAAGGGGTCACAGGGCGATAGACAACGAAATCGGCTTGTGTCGCAAGTAGTTTCTTCGCACACCTGAGTTCTTTGCAGCGATTATTCTGAATCGACAGCAGACGCCGAAGCCGGTTTCCGCCCAGGCTCCGAACCTGTCCCACCGATTACGCAACGAGACCTCTTTCGGCGCCGGAACCGTCCGGCCGACATAGGCGGTGCCATTCATGCTTTTGCCAAAAGGATGAAACTCGATATTGTGCTCGATGAGGGCGAGCGCTGATCGTGGCCGGTCTGGCGTGAAATGGGTCCGCGCAACGGTCGAACGCCAGCGGACGCTCCCAATCGGAGCCAGGAACGACCCATAGCGGGCGGACCCGAGGGCCCGCCCGCACCGGCGTGGTGGGACGTGATCTAGGTCGCGTTCAGCGTGTCGGAGAGGCTCGGGAGCCACGGTTTGCGGCCCAGCTCGTATTCATCGATGGATTCAGGATGACGCAGGGTCAATCCGATGTCGTCCAATCCTTCGAGCAGCCGCCACCGGGTGTAATCGTCCAATTCGAAGTCGTGTACCTCACCGGTCCACCGGACCTGCATCTCGGTCAGATCGATCGTGACCTGCGTCGACGGGTCATCGGAGATGTCGTCGAGCAAGCGCTGAACGATCTTCTCCGGCAGCACTACCGTCAGCAGGCCCGCCTTCAACGAATTGCCCCGGAAGATATCGGCAAACCGTGGCGAAATAACCACCTTGAATCCATAGTCGAGCAGCGCCCATACGGCGTGTTCGCGTGACGATCCGGTTCCGAAGTCGGGACCGGCGACCAATACCGAGGCGCCGTTGAAGCGTTGCTGGTTCAGTACGAAATCGGGCTCGTTGCTCCGCCAGGCCTGAAACAACCCGTCTTCGAATCCAGTGCGGGTGACCCGTTTCAGATACACCGCAGGGATGATCTGGTCAGTGTCGACGTTGCTGCGGCGCAATGGCACCGCCGTTCCGGTGTGGACCGTGAACTTCTCCATGAAAAATGTTCTCCTTACAGGTCGGCCGGGCTGGCGAGATGGCCGGTGATGGCGGTCGCCGCGGCGACCAGCGGTGAAACCAGATGCGTGCGTCCACCCTTGCCCTGACGGCCCTCGAAGTTACGGTTGGACGTGGAGGCACTGCGCTCACCAGGTGCCAGCTGATCCGGGTTCATGCCGAGACACATCGAGCAACCGGCCTGTCGCCATTCCGCCCCGGCGGCCGTGAAGATGGCGTCCAGGCCTTCGGATTCCGCCTGCGCCTTCACCTTCATCGATCCGGGAACGACGAGCATCCGGACTCCGTCGGCGACCT
Organism: Pseudonocardiales bacterium; assembly: GCA_030840295.1. Taxonomy (GTDB): domain Bacteria; phylum Actinomycetota; class Actinomycetes; order Mycobacteriales; family Jatrophihabitantaceae; genus Jatrophihabitans_A. The sequence continues at coordinate 27,122 of JAVEET010000222.1, read as the reverse complement.
TGCGTCCGTCCAGGACAGCGGCACTGGCACGGAGATCTTCGATCCGTCCGTTCGTGCATGACCCGACGAACACCGTGTCGACCTTGATATCGCGCAGCGGCGTGCCGGGCTGCAGTCCCATGTAGGTCAGTGCTTTGCGCGCTGCGACCTGGTCGGATTCTTCGGCGAAGTCGGCCGGATCCGGCACCGATGACGACAGCGGTGCACCCTGGCCCGGGTTCGTTCCCCACGTCACGAACGGAGTGATAGCCGCGGCATCGAGCACGACCTCGGCGTCGAATTCGGCGTCGGGATCAGTGACCAGCGTCTTCCAGTACGACACGGCCGCCTCCCAATCGCCTCCGGCCGGAGCATGCGGGCGGCCCTTCAGATAGGCGAACGTCGTGTCGTCCGGCGCAATCATGCCGGCCCGGGCGCCCCATTCGATGCTCATGTTGCAGACCGTCATACGACCTTCCATGGTCATCGATTCGAAGGTATCGCCTCGGTATTCGACCATGTAGCCCTGGCCACCGGCCGTGCCGACTTGAGCGATCACCGCCAGGATGACGTCCTTGGGCGTGACACCAGCTGGGAGTTCACCGTTCACCACGACCGCCATGGTCTTCGGTCGATCCATCGGCAGGGTCTGGGTGGCGAGAACGTGCTCGACCTGGCTCGTGCCGATACCAAAGGCGAGAGCGCCGAAGGCGCCATGCGTGGAGGTGTGCGAATCACCGCACACCAGGCTCATGCCGGGCTGGGTGATTCCCAACTGCGGACCGATGACGTGCACGATGCCTTGTTCCTTGTCACCCATCGGGTACAGGGTGACCCCGAAGTCGGCGCAATTGCGTCTCAAGGTATCTACCTGCGTGCGGCTGACCAGGTCGGCTATGGGGGCAAAGATGTCCTGGGTGGGAACGTTGTGGTCCTCAGTTGCCAGTGTGAGGTCCGGTCGCCGGACCCCGCGGCCGGCCAGCCGCAGGCCTTCGAAGGCCTGCGGACTCGTCACCTCGTGGACCAGGTGCATATCGATGTAGAGCAGGTCCGGCTCACCGGCCGCGCTTCGCACCAGGTGGCTGTCCCACAACTTCTCGGCCAAGGTCTTACCCATCTGACACTCCTCCCGCGTCACTGCGGCTCAGGCCGGTATCCGGACTTTCGAACGCCGGCCGATCATTCTCAGCAGCTCGGTCTAGCTTTCTCATTATCTGAGATACTAGTATCGGCTTATGGGACAGCATAGCGGGATCGGCGTCGTGGACAAGACCATCGCCATTCTGGTGGCAGCCGGTCAGGGTCCGGCCGCACTGTCAGATCTCGTCCAGCGAACGGGCATCCCGCGAGCGACCGCCCATCGGCTGGCCGTAGCCCTGGAGGTCCACCGGTTGTTGGTGCGCGACGCCGACGGTCGCTTCGTGCCCGGACCGCGGCTGGGCGAGCTTGCCGCCACCGCGACCGACCCGCTGCTCGAGCGTGCCGTGGACGTGCTGACCTGGGTTCGTGATGTCTCCGGTGAAAGCGCTCAGTTGTACCGCCGTGACGGCCGGGACCGAGTCTGCGTCGCTGCTGCCGAGCGCGCCACCGGCCTGCGAACCACGGTTCCGCTGGGGGCACGGTTGCCGCTGACCGCCGGCTCCGGCGCTCAGGTGCTGTGCGCGTGGGAATCACCCGAGACGATCGCCACCATGCTTCAACACGCCGAGTTCACCGAGCGGTCGCTCGCGGAGGTCCGCCGCCGAGGCTGGGCCCAGTCGATCGGCCAGCGGGAAGCTGGCGTTGCTTCGGTCTCGGCGCCGGTGTACGGACCGGGACGCCGGGTGGTGGCCGCCGTGTCGATCTCCGGCCCGATCGAGCGGCTCGGCCGATCTCCCGGCCAACGCTTCGCCCCGGTTCTGACCACGGCCGCTCAACGGTTACAGACGTCGTTGACCTGAGCTCGCCACGGGGATCACCGGACGATGCTCGAGCCAGTAACCAGTTGGCATGGCGCGGCCGAACAGATGACCCTGTTGGAGCATGATCCCTAGATCGAGCAACCTTCGGGACTGGGTCACGGTTTCCACTCCCTCGGCCACCAGTTGCGGCGCGAGGGTGCGAAGCAGGGATGCCGTGCCGGCCACGAATTCCCATCCTTCGCTGTCGCCGTCGGAGGGCAACAGGGACCGATCGAGTTTGATGGCGGTCAGCGGCAGCGACCGCAACATCGACAACGCGGTCTCACCACGACCGAAGTCATCGATGGCGATCGACAGACCCAGCTCCGCTCCTCGCCGAAGTTCTGCCATCAGCACCGCAGAGGACACCCCGACCGCCACCTCCTCGGTGAGCTCGAGGACGATGTCCGCTGGCGAGAGGCCGGCCTCCGCGGCGGCGTCCGCGACGGTGCCGATGGCCAGCCCGGTGCCCATGAATTCTCTGGAGATGTTGATGCCGATGCAGCCTCCGTCGAAGACTTTCCGTAGCAGGCGGCCATCGGCAAACGCCTGGCGGCAGAACATTCTGGAGAGCTTGGCGGTCAAGCCGAGTTCGTGGGTGGCGTCGATGATGCGCTCGGCATCCAACCCGGCTCCGGCGCCACCGAGGCGGACCAGGGCTTCGGCTCCGTGTACTACCCGCCGGTCCACGTCGACCAGCGGTTGGAAGTGCACGTCTATCTCACCGGCCCCGACCGCGAGCCGGACCCGCTCCTCCTCCTCCACGCGCTCACTCGCGATCCGAGAGATCTCCGGCGTCCATCGCATGACGGTGCGCCAGGACGAGCGCTTGACCGCGACCAGCGCGCGCTCGGCATGCTCGGCCACCGCCATCAGTCCCTGGCCCGGCGCCCGCTCGTCCCAGCCGGCCTGCAGCGTGATCGCGATCCGGTCGTCGCCGAAAGGGACTTCGAGCTCGCCCATCGTCTGGACCGCGTGCGGCACCGATGAGCCGGCCACACACAGCGCGAGGAACTCGTTACTTGACAGCCGAACGACGACCTCGGATGGCAACGCCACCGAGCGCAGCCACCGAGCCACGGCGATCAGACATTGATCGCCGCCCTCCTGGCCCCACAAGTCGTTGATGCTCTTGAAGCGGCGGACATCGGCCAGCAGCACCGAGGTGAACGGCGAGCCCATCGGATCGTCCAGGTCGGCGATGTCCAACAGCGCGCGACGGTTGTACAGGCCGGTCAAGGGATCCCGGACGATCTCGTCGACCAGACCGCCGCGGTCGATGTCCGAACCGGTTATCTCCTCGAAATGGAAGACCACCAGGTCGGCATCACCATGCACGGAGTCAACACCGGCCACCCGGTTCGCGTGCACCCGAAACCATCTCGGCTCTGGCTGAACCGTCGCGACCAGTTGATCGATGATCTCGCCGTCGAGCGCCGCCTTGAGCAACTCGGCGATCGACGGGCCCATGTCACTCGGCAGGGCCGCTTGGATCCGGCTCCCCCGCTGCGTCTTGCTGTGTCCGACGAACAGCGGGAACTGCTCGTTCCACCAGGCGATTCGGCCCGCCCCGTCGGTGAGCACCGAAGCGAGCCGGTGTGGGGTGGAAAGGGTGCCCGAATAGCCACTCGAACCGCCCGTGAACTCGTTCTCGTACACCTGCCAGACGGCCACCCACCGGTCGGATGCCGCCCGAACCAGCCGCACACTCAGCGCCTGGCGCGACAGCAGCACCTGAAAATGTGTGTCGATGTCGGTGGGAGCACTCCAGGAGATCCGAGTGGCGATGGCCGACCAGAACATGATCGCGTCGTAGGAGCGCCCGGGCCAGTCGAAGCCGGCCTCAGCTGCCAGGCTAGGGACGGTCGCCTCGACGCCGCTGCCGCGCGGTCGCACTTCCGCGACAAAGATCCCCGTGGCACGCAGAGCGCGCTCGAGGACCATGGAGTCTTCGACCTTCGCCTCGGAGGGGAGAGCTTGGTCAGCGTCGGCAGATCGGCGGTGAAGCGAACCCATCACCCATCCTTCCGCGGCACCGGCCGGCGTTGGGCACTTACGGCTCTAGCCCAACGGACGGGTTCAACTCGCTGATCGCCTTCTCGACGCGCACTTGTGCGGATCCACCATGGCACGGGCGGCGTGTGGTGGAAAGAAATGATCGCATGACGGCAGCTCCCCGAGATATCTCAGGGAGCTGCCGCTTGGTAGCCCCGAAGGGATTCGAACCCTCGCTACCGCCGTGAGAGGGCGGCGTCCTAGGCCGCTAGACGACGGGGCCCTAGGTCAAGCAGTCGGACAAGAACGGCAAACCGATGTTGCGAACGAACCATACTGCGCTGGGGTACCAGGACTCGAACCTAGACTAACTGAATCAGAATCAGTTGGGCTGCCAATTACCCCATACCCCATTGCTACCCGGCCTTGGAGTGCCGACCGAGCCGAACGGTTACTCTACCGGACACGCGCGCTCGATCTGAAATCGGCCCGCCGCGGAGAAACCGGCTTCCGAGGCCGCGTAAAGAGGGGCTCAGCGCCGTCCTGGTTCAGCGCCGTTCTGGCACAGTGGCCTCCTGGCCCAGTGCGCTCCTGGCCCAGTGCGGTCCTGGCCCAGTGCGGTCCTGCCTCAGTGCCCCGCCGTCAACGCAGCGCCGCGCGCAACCGGCCGAGTGTCACCTCGCGTCCGAGCAGTTCCATGGACTCGAACAAGGGTGGCGAGACCTGACGCCCGGTGATCGCCACCCGCAGGGCGCCGAACGCCGTTCTGGGTTTCAACTCGAGCCCGTCGATCAGCACGGCGTGCAGAGTCGCCTCGATATCGGCCGCGCGCCATTGGCCCAGCGATTCCAGAGCGGGCAGCGACGCCGCCAGCACGGCCTGTCCGGCCTCACCCAGATGCTTGGCTGCCGAGGACTCGTCGACGACGAAATCGCTGTCCTCGACAAACAGGAACCGCAACATATCCGCACCCTCGGCGAGGGTCTTCACCCGCTCCTGAACCAGAGGTGCCGCAGCGCCCACGAGTTGCAGTTGCGCCTGCGTGGGTTGAGCCCCGATCAGGCCGGCCTTCATCAGGAACACCTGCAACCGTACGGCGAAATCATCCGGCGGGAGCAGCCGGAGATGGGTTGCATTGATGGCCTCGGCCTTCTTGCCGTCGAACCTTGCCGGGTTGGCGTTGACGTCGGCGACATCGAACGCCGCCACCATGTCGCTCAGCGAGAAGATGTCGTGATCGTCGGCGATCGCCCAGCCCAACAGCGCCAGGTAGTTGATCAGACCTTCCGGGATGTAACCCGCATCACGATAAGTGTTCAGGGACGCCTGCGGATCGCGCTTGGACAGCTTCTTGTTGCCTTCCCCCATGACGTAGGGCAAATGCCCGAACAGCGGCACCGCCTCGGCCACACCGATGTCCACGAGCGCCCGGTACAGCGCGATCTGGCGCGGCGTGGACGGCAGCAGATCCTCGCCGCGCAGCACATGGGTGATCCGCATCATCGCATCGTCAACCGGATTGACCAGCGTGTACAAGGGTGTTCCGTTGGCGCGTACCACCACGAAATCGGGCACGCTGCCGGCCGGGAAGCTGACCTCACCGCGGACCAGGTCGGTCCAGCCCAGTTCACCGTCGGGCATCCGCAACCGCAATACGGGTTCTCGGCCCTCGGCCCGGAACGCGGCCCGCTGAGCGTCGGTCAGGTCGCGGTCCAGGTTGTCGTAGCCCAGCTGCGGGTCGCGGCCTGCGGCCAGATGCCGGGCCTTGGACTCGTCCGCGGTCGAGAACGATTCGTAGAGGTGTCCGGCCTCGAGGAGCCGGCGTACCACGTCGGCGTAGATGTCGTGCCGCTCGCTCTGCCGGTAAGGCGCGTACGGGCCGCCCACCTCGGGCCCCTCGTCCCAATCCAGACCGAGCCACCGCAGCGCCTCGAGCAGTTGGTCGTAGGACTCCTGGGAGTCCCGCGCAGCGTCGGTGTCCTCGATGCGGAACACGAAGGTGCCGCCGACGTGGCGGGCGTAAGCCCAGTTGAACAGGCACGTCCGAACGAGTCCGACATGCGGGTTGCCCGTCGGGGAGGGGCAGAACCGTACCCGGATATCGCGGCCGGTCGGCGGGGCTAACGCGGCCGGGGACGTCATTTGCGTTTCACCGGATTGACCAGCTCACCGATTCCGTCGATCGAGATTGTGACCGTGTCGCCGTTCACGATGGGTCCCACGCCGTCTGGTGTCCCGGTCAGGATGACATCGCCGGGCACCAAGGTCATGACGTGGGACATGAACGACACCAGGGTCGGAATGTCGAAGACCATGTCCCGGGTGTTGCCGTCCTGCCTGGTCTCGTCGTTGACCAGCGCGCGCACCCGTACCGAGCTGGGGTCGAAGGTGGTCTCTATCCAGGGACCGATCGGGCAGAACGAATCATGGCCCTTGGCCCGGGTGAACTGCTTGTCGGCCCGCTGCTGGTCCCGGGCGGTGACATCGTTGGCGCAGGTGTAGCCGAAAATCACCTCGTTGGCCTTCTCGCGGGGCACATCCTTGGCGACCTTGCCGATCACCAGCGCGAGCTCGGCCTCGTGCTCCACCTGATCGGAGTCGACCGGCAACCGAATGACGTCATGCGTTCCGATCACCGACGTGGACGGCTTGAGGAAGATCAGCGGCCGCTCGGGAACCTGATTGCCCATCTCGGCGGCGTGGGCGGCGTAGTTCCTGCCGACCGCGATCACCTTGCTCGGCAGGATCGGGGCCAGCAACCGGACGTCACCGATGGCGAAGCGCGCACCGGTGAACTCGATCGGACCCATTGGATGGTCTTTGATGGCGGCGATCGTAAGCGCCTCGAACCGGGCGTCGGCCTGCCCTTCCACAACGCCCCACGCAATGCCACCAGGATGGACGAATCTCGCTATGCGCACGCAGCTCAGGCTACCGGTGCCCGACTGAGGACTGTCCTGGCGGATACTGAATCGGTGAGTGAGCTGCGCCAGGTGTCCCCCGCGAAGCGACGACGGATGGCCCGCCACCTGACGCCGCCCGGCGCGGTGCTGGTGCTGGCAGGGCTCACTCCGATCCTGGTGTCGTCGCCATTGGCCTGGAAGGCCGTCGGACTGGTCGTGCTGGCCATCGCAGTGCTGCTGATCGGCGTGGTGATCGGCCTTCGGCGATCCGCCGCCCAGGACGAGGCTGCGCAGGACGAGACCGAGCTCGATGCCGCGATCACGGCTTCCGCGCTGGGCCACGCCCCTTGTGGAAGCGACTGCGCCGGCGGTGCCTGCGGATTGGACGATTGCGCAGTGAAGGCGCTACGGCGTTAACCCGCTGGGTTACGCGTAACGCCCACGAGTTACGCCAGGGATCGAGTAACTGGCACGGTTACGCGTAACTCGGCCTGTGGTGGGGCGGGCGGGGTGGGGGCTACGGCGTTAACCCGCTGAGTTACGCGTAACGCCCACCAGTTACGCCAGGGATCGAGTAGCTGGCACGGTTGCGCGTAACTCGGCCCGCGGTGTGGGTGGTCAGCTCTTCAGTAGTCCGTAGCGAACCGCGTCGGCCAGAGCCAGCCAGGAAGCCTCGATGATGTTCGGGTGCACCCCGACCGTGGTCCACTCCCGGGTCTTGTCCGAGGTTTCGATGAGCACCCGCGTGGTGGCATCGGTACCATGCCTGCCCGGCAGGATCCGGACCTTGTAGTCGGTCAGCTCGAGCACGGACAGCCGCGGGTACGCCTCCTCCAGAGCCTGCCGGAGGGCGCGGTCCAGGGCGTTGACGGGACCGTTGCCCTCCGCGGTGCAGATCACCCGACGGCTGTCGGCATGCACCTTCACGGTGGCCTCGGTGATGACCAGCCCGTCCTCGCGCCGATCGATGATGGTGCGGTAGGACTCCAGCGCGAACGGCAGCACGACCGCATCGCCGTCGAGTTCGTCGCGGACCAGCAGTTCGAACGAGGCGTCGGCGGCCTCGTAGGACCACCCGGACGCCTCCCGGTCCTTGACCTTCTCGACCACTGCGCCGACGACCTCGGGCCGGTCGCTGACATCGAGACCGAGTTCGGTCGACTTCAGCTCGACCGAAGCTCGACCGGCCATCTCGGTGATGAGTATCTTCTGACTGTTCCCGACGTCGGCCGGCTCCATGTGGTTGTACAGCTCAGGTCCCATCTTGATGGCTGAGGCGTGCAAGCCTGCTTTGTGCGCGAAGGCGGAACTGCCTACGTACGGCGCATGGGTGTCCGGAGCGAGATTCGCGATTTCGGCAACGGCGTGCGCCACCCGCACGCTCTCGCCGATGGTGCCGGGCGGCAGTACGTCCAGGCCCATCTTGAACACCAGACCGCCGATGACCGAGAAGATGTTCGCATTGCCGGCTCGCTCGCCGTACCCGTTCGCGGTGCCCTGCACGTGGGTGACGCCGGCGTCGACCGCTGCCAAGGTGTTGGCCACGGCGCAGCCGGTGTCGTCCTGGGTATGGATACCGAGCCGGATCCCGGTACGGCTCATCACCTCGGACACGGTCGCGCCAATGCCCATCGGCAACATGCCGCCGTTGGTGTCGCACAACACCCCGACGTCTGCTCCGGCCTCGAGCGCGGCGTCGAGCACCCTGATGCCATAGTCGCGATCGTGTTTGTAGCCGTCGAAGAAATGCTCGCAATCGACGAACACCCGGCGCCCGGCGGCACGCAGAAAGCCCACGGTGTCCGCCACCATCGACAGGTTCTCCTCGAGCGTGGTCCGCAACGCCCGCTCGACGTGCCACACGTCGGACTTGGCCACGAGCGTGATCACGGACGCGCGGCTGTCCAGCAACGCCTGGACCTGGGCATCGTCGGAGACTCGCACCCCGGCCTTGCGGGTGGCCCCGAAAGCGACCAGCGTCGCGTGCTGCAGGGTCAGCTCACCATCGGCGGCTCGGTTGAAGAATTCGGTGTCCTTGGGGACAGCGCCGGGCCAGCCGCCCTCGATGAACCCGACGCCGACCGTGTCGAGCAGCCGGGCCACGGCGAGCTTGTCGGCCACGGAGTAGCTGATGCCCTCCCGCTGGGCGCCGTCACGCAGCGTGGTGTCGAATACGTGGAAGTCGTCGGTGAGCATGGGTTCCTCGGATCGGAGAACTCTGGCGGCGCCGTTGGGCGCCGCCAGAGCTGAGGCGGTCAGTTGGCGGCAGCGGACGCGATCCGCTCGCCGATCTCCGTGGTGGTCCCGGGATGGGCCTGGTCGCGACCGGCGATATCGGCCTCGACAGCAGCCTGCACCTTCGCCGCCTCAGTGTCGTGGCCCAGGTGAGCCAACAACATCGACACGGACAGGATGGCCGCAGTCGGGTCCGCCTTGCCCTGGCCCGCGATGTCCGGGGCCGAACCGTGCACGGGCTCGAACATCGAAGGGGTGCTCCGGGTCGGATTGACGTTTCCGCTGGCAGCCAGTCCAATGCCACCGGCGACCGCGCCGGCCAGGTCGGTGATGATGTCACCGAACAGATTGTCGGTGACGATCACGTCATAGCGGCCGGGGTCGGTGACCAGGTAGATCATCGACGCATCGACGTGGTGGTAGGCCACCGTGATCTCCGGGTACTCCTCGGACACCTTGGCCACCGTGCGGAACCACAGATCCCCCGCGTTGACCAGCACGTTGTTCTTGTGAACCAGCGTCAGGTGTTTGCGAGGTCGCTTCTGCGCGCCCTCGAATGCCGCCCGGACCACGCGCTCGACACCGAATGCGGTGTTCACGCTGACTTCGGTGGCGATCTCGTGCGGCGTGAATTTTCGTAGCACCCCGCCGTTACCGGCATAGGGACCCTCGGTGCCCTCGCGGTAGACGACGAAATCGATCTCGGGATTGCCGGCCAGCGGCGTCGGCACTCCCGGATACAGTTTGGACGGGCGCAGGTTCACGTATTGGTCGAGCTCGAAACGCATCCGCAGCAGCAGGCCGCGTTCCAACACCCCGGACGGCACAGTCGGATCGCCGACCGCACCGAGCAGGATGGCGTCCTGCTCGCGCAGTTCAGCCAGGACCGAATCCGGGAGGGTTTCGCCCGTCCGGTGCCACAGCCCGGCTCCCAGGTCGTAATTCGTCTTTTCCACACCAGGCAGGACGGCGTCGAGCACTGTGACCGCCTGCTCGATGACCTCTACCCCGATGCCGTCACCGGGTACCACCGCGAGCTTCATCAATCGTTCCTCTCCTGCGATCGCACGACTTCCGGCTGCGTCATGCAGCCGGAAGTCGCACCTCGGGTCGTGGCGTCAGCGGGCTGCGGTGCCTTCGACGTAGTCGGCATCGGCGTCGTTGTTGACCCAGCTCATCAGTCCACGCAGCTTGCGGCCGGTCTCCTCGATCGGATGCTGCTCGCCCTTGGCCCGCAGTGCCTTGAACTCCGGCGCCCCGGCATCCTGGTCGGCGATGAACCGGGCTGCGAAAGCACCGCTCTGCACGTCGGCCAGCACGGCCTTCATGTTCTCTTTGACGTGTTCGTCGATGACCCGCGGCCCTGACACATAGTCCCCGTACTCGGCCGTGTCCGAAACCGACCAGCGTTGCTTGGCGATCCCGCCTTCGTACATCAGATCGACGATCAACTTGAGCTCGTGCAGGCATTCGAAGTAGGCGATTTCCGGCTCGTACCCGGCCTCGGTCAACACCTCGAAGCCGTACATCACCAGTTGGGAGGCACCGCCGCAAAGGACGGCCTGCTCACCGAACAGGTCTGTCTCGGTCTCTTCGGTGAAGGTGGTCTTGATGGCGCCCGCCCGGGTACCGCCGATGGCCTTGGCGTAGGACAACGCGAGGTCCAAGGCATGACCGGAAGCGTCCTGCTCGACCGCCACCAGCACCGGAACACCCTTGCCGTCTACGAACTCTCGCCGGACCAGGTGACCAGGGCCCTTCGGGGCAACCATAGCGACGTCGACATTCGCCGGCGGCTTGATGTAGCCAAAGCGGATGTTGAAGCCGTGGCCGAAGAAAATTGCGTCGCCGTCCTTCAAGTTGGGCTCGACCGACTCGGCATACAGCCCTCGTTGCTTGTGATCCGGCGCGAGGATCATGATCAGATCTGCCTCGGCCGACGCCTCGCCGGGGGTGAGCACCCGCAGACCGGCCTCCTCGGCCTTGGCCCGGCTCTTGGATCCCTCGAGCAGGCCGACCCGTACATCGACACCGGAATCCCGAAGGCTCAGCGCGTGCGCGTGGCCCTGGCTACCGAATCCCAGCACAGCAACCTTGCGTCCCTGCACGATCGACAGATCGGCGTTGTCGTCGTAAAACATCTCCACGGCCATCTGCTGGCGTTCCCTCTCGTCAAGCCGGCGCCCGGTTGGCGACCGACATCCTCACTACCTGGCTAGCTGCTCGGATTCACGCGCTGCGCTCCACGCTGCGCAGCGCGGCCTGGGTCATCGAACGCGGCCCCCGTCCCAAGGCGACCATGCCGGACTGGACCATCTCGCGGATCCCATAGGGCTCCAGCATTTTCAGCATGGCCTCCAGCTTCGGCGGCGGCCCGACCACCTCGATCGTGATGGATTCCGGCCCGACATCGATGACCTTGGCCTTGAACAATTCGACCGTCTCCACCACGCCACGCCGGGTCGCCTCGTCCGCGCGCACCTTGACCAGCAGCAACTCGCGCTGCACCGCGGTCTCACGCTCCAGCTCGACGATCTTCAACACATTGATGAGCTTGTTGAGCTGCTTGGTGACCTGCTCGAGGGCGTTGCCTTCGACGGACACGACAATCGTGATCCGGGATATCTCCGGATGCTCAGTCGGACCGACAGCGAGCGAATCGATGTTGAAGCCGCGCCGGGAGAAGAGACCGGTCACCCGCGCGAGCACACCGGGCTTGTTCTCGACCAGGACGGACAGGGTGTGAACGCTCATCTGGGACTCCCACTCGGTGCGGAAAGCATGAACTCGACCAGCGCCTGGCAATGGCTGATCGTGGTGTCGAGCAAGGGCACCGACGCGTCGCCGTCGCGGAGCATCAGGCCGATCTCGGTGCAGCCTAGGACGATCGCCTCGGCGCCCCGATCGACGAGGCGGCCGATCACCGCCAGATAGCCCTCGCGTGATTGCGGGCTGACAATTCCCCGGGTCAGCTCGTCGTAGATGACATCGTGGACGAACTGCAGATCGGGCTCGTCGGGCACCAGAACCTCGATACCGGACTTGGCCAACCGGTCGGGGTACATCGCCGAGCGCATCGTGTATCCGGTCCCGAGCAGGCCGACCGCCTTCCAGTTCTGCGCTACGCATTCGCGGTCCACGATCTCGATGAGATCGATGAAGGGCACGTCGACTGCGCTGGAGATGGCGTCGGCCACCAGGTGCAAAGTGTTGGCGCAGACCGCGACTGCCTCCGCGCCACCCCGCTGCAGAGCGGCCGCGGCATCACCGAGGTCGGCACCGAGCGAGGACCAGTCCCCGGCCAGCTGCTGAGCGTGCACACCGGCGAAGTCCAGAGAATGGATGCTCACAGCTGCGCTCGCGGAGCCACCGCGCAGATCCCGCACGGCCTGGTTGAGCAGACGGTAATAGGCGGCTGTCGATTCCCACGACGTGCCACCGATCAGCCCGACCCGGCGGAGGTCCGTTTGAGCCACCTCACACTCCCGAGTCAAAGGCCGGGCGGATACCCCGGGCCGCGAGGATTTCGTCGTTAGAGGTGCCGGCGGCAACCATCGGCCACACCATGGCATCCTTGCCGACGGTGAAATCCACCACGACGGGCTGGTCGTCGATGGACATGGCCTTCTCGATCGTGGCGTCCACGTCGGACTTGTTCTCGCACCGCAATCCGATACAGCCGAGGGCGTCGGCAAGCTTGACGAAGTCCGGGATCCTGGGGCGCGAACCGGTCAGGCTCGCCTGGTCCACAGATGCGTGAGTGCCCAGCTCCGTGTTGGAATAGCGCTCCTCGTAGAAGAGCGTCTGCCACTGACGAACCATGCCGAGGTTGCCGTTGTTGATCACGGCCACCTTGATCGGAATTCCCTCGATGGCACAAGTCGCAAGTTCCTGGTTGGTCATCTGGAAACAGCCGTCGCCGTCGATGGCCCACACCAGTTTGCCGGGTGCCCCCACCTTGGCACCCATCGCCGCGGGGACCGAATAACCCATGGTCCCGGCGCCACCGGAGTTGAGCCAGGTGTACGGGTTCTCATAGGAGATGAACTGCGCCGCCCACATCTGATGCTGACCGACCCCGGACGTGAAGATGGTCTCCGGGCCGGCGATCTTGCCGAGCCGTTCGATCACATACTGCGGTGCCAGGGAGCCGTCGGCGGGCTCGTCGTAACCGAGTGGATAGGTCTCGCGCCAGCCGTCGGCCTGGCGCCACCATCCGGTGAGGTCGGCGCGGTGACCTGCTGCATACTCGGCCTGGATCGCCGGGATCAGTTCGCTGATCACCTCGCGGGCATCACCCACGATCGGAACGTCGGCCATCCGGTTCTTGCCGATCTCGGCAGGATCGATGTCGGCATGGATGATCAGGGCGTGCGGGGCGAACGATTCGAGCCGGCCGGTGACCCGATCGTCGAACCGGGTGCCCAGAGCAATCAGCAGATCCGCCTTCTGCAGTGCGGTGACGGCCGCGACACTGCCGTGCATGCCCGGCATGCCCAGGTGCTGGCGGTGTGAATCCGGAAACGCCCCGCGGGCCATCAGCGTGGTGACCAATGGGATCCCGGTGAGCTCGGCGAGTTTCTTCAACTCGGCGGTCGCATGCGCCTTGAGGACCCCGCCGCCGACGTAGAGCACGGGTCGATGTGCACCGGCGATCAGCCGGGCCGCTTCGCGGATCTGCTTGCCGTGCGGTTTGAGTACCGGGCGGTAGCCGGGCAGATCGAGGGTCGGCGGCCAGTCGAACGAGGTCGCCGCCTGCAGCACGTCCTTCGGGATATCGACCAGTACCGGCCCGGGACGTCCTGTCAGCGCAAGGTGAAACGCCTCGGCAATCGTCTGCGGGATCTGTTCCGGATGCTGGACCAAGAAGTTGTGCTTGGTGATCGGCAACGTGATCCCGGAGATATCGGCTTCCTGGAAGGCGTCCGTGCCGATTGCCGGGTAGGGCACCTGGCCGGTGATGGCGACGATCGGCACCGAATCCAGGAACGCGTCGGCGATCGGCGTGACGAGGTTGGTGGCTCCCGGGCCTGAGGTAGCCATGCAGACCCCGACCCTGCCGGTCGCCTGCGCGTAGCCCTCTGCCGCATGTCCTGCGCCCTGCTCGTGGCGGACCAGGATGTGCCGGACTCTCGTGGAGTCATACAGCGGGTCGTACGCCGGGAGGATCGCGCCGCCGGGGATGCCGAATACCACCTCGGCACCAACCTCTTCCAGTGACCGGACCAGTGACTGAGCGCCGGAGACCTTTTCGCCGGTAGGTGTCGCAGTCATGCTCTCAACCCTTTCTGGTGGTGCCACTTCGGTGACGTGCCAACAACCGTGTTCTTGCCTGCCGTGCGTCGCAAAACCTGTTACCGCAACACCTGTAACCGCAACAAAAAACCCCTCGTGCAAAAGCACGAAGGGTTTAGCGCGTCCTCTGCGGATAACCGCCGATGACGCGCTAGTCGATGAGTACGAGGTGCTGCATGTGAGAAACATACACCCGGCCACGAGGTCCGTTCAACAAGACGGGATTATCGTCTCATATAGTGGGAGCGCCGCCCGGGGCCCCGAGACATGACGGGCTCAAGACCGCCGCCCATGCCGGCAGAGCCGTTGTGACTCATCCCGGCCGAGCCGTTGCAGCCTGGTGTTGCGAGTGGTGCGATGGCCCCATGGATGAGTCTGCGCACACGCGAACCGAACCTGGCACCTTCCTTCTCGCCATCGGCACCAAGAAGGGACTGTGGCTCGCGACGAGCGTTGACCGGCGGAATTGGTCGTTGTCGGACCCACATTTCCTGATGAACGAGATACCGAGCATCGGCATCGACACCCGTGGGGGGCGGACCCGGATCCTGGTGGGCGTGCGATCCGAGCATTGGGGCCCGACCGTGGCCCATTCCGATGACCTCGGTCAGACGTGGATCGAACCTGAACAGGGCGCGATCCGATTCGGCGCGGACGACGGGGCGGCGCTATCCCGGGTCTGGCAGATCCAGCCGGACTCCGTAGGGCAGCCGGATGTCGTCTGGGCCGGGTGCGAACCCATTTCGGTCTGGAAATCGACGGACGGTGGGGAGCACTTCGAGCTCAACCGGGGGCTGTGGGAACATCCGCACCGGCCGGATTGGGGTGCCGGGTATGGCGGCGCCGCAGCGCACTCGATCGCGGTCTCAGCCGAGGACCCGGACACGGTTCACGTTGCGATGAGCACCGGCGGCGTCTACCGGAGCACCGACGGCGGCAGCACCTGGCAACCTCGCAATACCGGCATCTCGGCCTACTTTTTGCCCGATCCGAGCCCGGAGTTCGGCCAATGTGTCCACAAGATCGCGCGGGACGCGGGAACCTCCGGACGGCTGTATGCCCAAAATCACCACGGGGTGTACCGCACGGATGACAACGGCGACACCTGGATGTCGATCGCCGACGGGCTGCCTTCGGACTTCGGCTTCGTGATGCTGGCCCATCCGCGCCGCGGTGGGACGGCCTGGGTCATCCCCCTGAAGGCAGACGGCGAGCGGATCCCGCCGGACGGCGACCTGGCGGTGCATCGCAGCGATGACGCCGGCGAAACCTGGACCCGGCTGGACAAGGGCCTGCCGCATGGTGAGTACAACGCGGTACTGCGGGATGCCGCGGCGGTGGACACCGCCGAACCGGTCGGCGTGTATTTCGGCACCCGGGGTGGCGAGGTGTACGCCAGCGACGACGAAGGCGCGGCCTTCACCGAGATTGCCAGCCACCTGCCGGATGTGTTGTGCGTCCGAGTCGCGGTCCTGCCGTGACCCCGGCCACTTCCGGGCTCGACCCACCGGATATTGAGGTGATCTTGCCGCGCGCCCTCACCGCGGAGGCAGACGGCCAGCGGCGACTGAGAGTGTCATGCGATCGGGCGGTAACTGTGCGGCACCTGTTGGCCGAGATAGCGACCCGCTATCCCTTGCTAGGTCGACGTCTCCTGGATGAGACGGGTCAGCTACGACGTTTCGTCAACCTCTACGTCGACGGCGAGGACGTGCGCCGATCGTCCGGACTGGAGACTCCGATCGGGCTGGGTCAGCAGGTCCAAATTATCCAATCTGTCGCCGGCGGCTAACACAATCGTTACATGAGTTGACTTTGAGATTACGCAGAGCCATGTAACGATTACCGAGTGTTAAGACTCCATACCAGAAAACTCACACTCCTGTTACTTGCGTTGGTCCTATCGGCCGGCACGATCACAGCAACGTCGACCGCCGCTTCCGCGGCTACGCCGACGCCGGCTGCGGTCGCACTGTCGGTGCTCAAGGCGATGAACACGTCTCGGGCCAGGGCGGGGCTGCCGCCCCTGAAGTCGAACGCCGTCTTGGTCCGAAGCGCTCATGCGCACAGCCTGAAGATGGCCGCCCACAACACGATGACCCACCAGTTCTACGGTGAATACAGCCTTGGTGGCCGGATCACCGGCCAGATCATCGTGCCACACGTTCGTTGGACCTATGCCGCCGAGAACATCGGCTGGTCCAGCCGGATGGACACCACCGGTGCGCTCGGCATCGAAGCCATGATGATGGCCGAGAAGGCACCGTACGACGGTCACAAGCGCAACATCCTGTCCCGTCAGGTCACCCAGGTCGGTATCGACGTCGTCTTCGACACCAGGCATCACCGAATCTGGCTGACCGAGGACTTCGCCAAGTTCAACAACGGCTGAGGCGCCTGCTTCACCCTGCATCGCTCGACGGGTACCGGCGTTCCAGGGCTTGGATGGCCATGGCTAGCGCATCGGACCGGCTCACCCCCAGGGCCGTGACCCGGCTGGCGAACGCCTCGGCCGCGAGCACCGCGGCCGAGGCGGCCAGATCGCCCCGGGCTGACACGACGGTGCCTGCGCGTCCGCGAGTCTCGATCAGTCCGGCACCTTCCAGCTCGCGGTAAGCCCGCGCCACGGTATTGACGGCGAGACCGAGTTCGGCGGCCAACTGCCTGACCGTCGGCAATCTCGTCCCGGCGACCAGCTCACCGTCGGCGATTCGGCCCGCGTAGTGACCACGGACCTGCTCGTACGGTGGTACCGGCGAAACCGGGTCGAGGATGATCACCGGATCAGCAGACCGCTCCCTGCGCGGCGGACCCGACGAGCTGGGCGTACTTGCGCAGCACACCGGTGTTGAACCGCGGGGGCAAAGGCTGCCAGGCGGCCCGTCGCCGGTCGAGTTCGTCCTCGTCGACACCTAGATCCAGCGTCCGATTGGCAATGTCGACGACGATCCGGTCGCCGTTGGCGACCAGGGCGATCGGGCCGCCCACGGCTGCCTCAGGCGCAACATGGCCGATGCAGAGCCCGGTCGTTCCACCCGAGAAGCGCCCGTCGGTCAGCAACAGCACATCCTTGCCGAGGCCGGCACCCTTGATTGCGCCGGTGATGGCGAGCATCTCCCGCATGCCGGGGCCGCCCTTCGGGCCCTCCCACCGGATGACCACGATGTCGCCGGCCTTGAGCGATCCGTCGGCCACCGCATCCATCGCGGCCTGTTCGCGGTCGAACACCCGCGCCGTACCCTCGAACACCTCGGCATCGAAGCCCGCAGTCTTCACAACCGCCCCCTCGGGCGCCAGCGAACCGTGCAGGATGGTCAGCCCACCGGTCTTGTGGATCGGGGAGGACATCGACCGGATCACCGAACCGTCCGGGCGTGGCGGCTGGATCTGTTCCAGGTTCTCGGCCAGCGTCCTGCCCGTGACCGTCAGCGCGTCCGGATGCATCAGGCCCGCATCGAGCAGGGCTTTCATGACGACCGGAATTCCGCCGATCCGATCCACATCGGTCATCACGTACCGGCCGAACGGTTTCATGTCCGCCAGGTGCGGCACCTTGTCACCGATCCGGTTGAAGTCGGCCAGGGTCAACTCGACCTCCGCCTCGTTGGCGATGGCGAGCAGGTGCAGCACGGCGTTGGTCGACCCACCGAGCGCCATGACGAGCGTGATCGCGTTCTCGAAGGCCTGCTTGGTCAGGATCTGACGGGCCGTGATGCCGGCGTCCACCAGGTGTACGACCGCCTCGCCGGAACGCTCGGCGTAGGCGTCACGGCGGGCATCCGGAGCCGGTGGCGCCGCCGAACCGGTAAGCGACATGCCCAACGCCTCGGCGGCCGAGGCCATGGTGTTCGCGGTGTACATGCCGCCACAGGCTCCCTCGCCGGGGCAGATCGCGCGCTCGATCTCATCGAGTTCGTCGCGGCTGATCTTGCCGGCCAGGCAGGCGCCGACGCCTTCGAAGGCATCGATGATCGTCACGTCGTTGCCGTGCAGCTTGCCGGGCAGGGTCGAGCCCGCGTAGAGGAATACGGCCGCGACATCGAGCCGCGCGGCCGCCATCAACATGCCGGGCAACGATTTGTCACAGCCCGCCAGCAACACCGCACCGTCGAGCTGCTCGGCCCGGAATACCGTCTCCACCGAGTCCGCGATGACTTCGCGGGAGACCAGCGAATAATGCATGCCGTCGTGGCCCATCGAGATGCCGTCGGACACCGAGATGGTGCCGAACTCCAGCGGAAAGCCGTCCGCACCGCGTACCCCGACCTTGGCCTGCTTGGCCAACCGGTTCAGGGACAGGTTGCAGGGCGTGATCTCGTTCCAGGACGAGGCGACGCCGATCTGCGGCTTACGCCAATCGTCGTCACCCATGCCTACCGCTCGCAACATCCCTCGGGACCCGGCACGTTCGATGCCATCGGTCACGATGTGGGAGTGCGGCTTGCGATGCTGCACTTTCTCCCCGCGGCTCTCTGCGGTCGACCGGTTCTGATCACTCGTCACGTCACTCGTCACGATCAAGGAGCCTACGACCCGCGTTGCGAGGCGGGGATGCCAGGAGTGCCTTCAGAGTCGGGCCCCTAGTGTGTCAGCTATGAGTGACCGTCGACGGACCGTGATCAAACATCCCAATTCGACGTTCTTCATCGTGGCGTTCTTCGCCTTGTGCCTCACCGCGATCGTGAGGTCGCCGCTGTTGGCGCTCGTGTATCTGGTCCCCGTCGGCTGCGTGATCTACATCCTGCGAACTGCCACCATCGTCGATGACCGGGGCATTTCGGCGCGCGCGTTGTTCGGCACCCAAACGATCGCCTGGGAACACCTGATCGGAATCCGCCTGGACGAGTCGGGTGCCGTCTACGGGGTAGACGACGCCGATTCGCAGCTACGGCTGCCCTGCGTACGAGCCACCAGACTGACCCCGCTGATCACTGCGAGTGGCGGCCGGATTCCCGATCCGGCGGCCTGAGGGTCAGTACTCCCCGTCCACGACATTGATCAACGGTTCGCCGGAGCCGAAGCGGCCCAGCTGGCCGGCAATGAGGGCGGCGACCCGATCACCGAAGCCGAGCACCGAACCGGCGATGTGCGGTGTCAGCAGCAGGTTCGGCGCCTTCCACAGCGGGTGATCTGACGGCAGCGGCTCAGGTTCGACCACATCCAGTGCGGCCCGCAGCCGACCGGACTGCAACTCGGCGAGCAGTGCACCAGTCTCGACGACGGGGCCCCGGGCCGCGTTCACCAGCAGCGCACCGTCGCGCATCCGGGCCAGGAAATCGGCGTCGACCATGCCGATGGTGGCCGAGGTCTTGGGCACGATCAGCACCACCACGTCGGCACCCGGAAGCAAGGCGGGCAGTTCCGAGATCGAATGGACCCCATCGCGCGCGCTGCGGGCCACCATGATCGGCGTTGCGTCGCAGGCCGAGATCCGCCGGGCCAGCTGTTGCCCGACATCGCCGGCGCCGACGATGAGCACCCGCTTGCCTGCGAGTTCATCGGTGACACCACTGTCCCAACGCCCGTCGTGCTGAGCACGTTCGAAGCGGGAACTCCCGCAGGATCGACAGGATCGAGGTGAGTGCCCATTCCGATGTCGACGATCCGTGGACACCGCGCGCATCGCACAGAGTGATCGATGGCGGAGTCACCGCTAGGAAATTGTCGACGCCTGCGGATTGGGTTTGGATCACCCGCAGTTTCGGCATCGCGTTGATCGCGGCGGCCGCCCCGGCCGGATCCGCGTGCAGGAAGGCCGGTACCCAGAATTGGACGTCCTCCAGTGCGTTCGCCGGCGGCGGGCCACTCTCCCACACCAGCGCACGCGCGGCGATATCGAGGTCGGGCGCCAGAGCGGCGAGACGGTCTCGGATTGCGGTCGAAGGCAGACAGATCTCACTCATACGCCCACGCTATCGAGATGGTTACCTTTGTATTCCGCGCCCCGCGATGCCTTGCACATCTTCAGCAGGCAGACTGGCCAGGTGCTTCCGCGTAATCGACTCAACCGACAGCGCGTCGCCGCCGGCCGCGCGCTCGTCGGCTTGCTGGGCGGGGCGGCCGCTGTACTGTTGGCGGCCGGTTGCAGCACCGGCAATGCAGGCGGCCAGCCCACCTGGGTGCCCCAGCAGGATTTTCAGGCGAACACCGAACCGCGGCCGCAGCTGCCCTCCAATGGCCTACCTGCCCCTCAACCTTCCGCACCCGGCAACGGCCTGCCGCAACCTTCCACGCCCGGTGGTGGCTCATCCGGTGCTTCCCCCAGCCCGTCGTCGACCCAGGATCCTGCGGTGGTGGCGACCAAACTGAATCAGCCGACCGGCCTGGTCGTGCTGCCGGACGGCACCGCGCTGGTTGGTGAACGCCGGACCGGACGGATCTTCCAGGTTCAGCCCACCGCCGGCAAGCCGGTGAAACTTGTTCAGACGCTGACCGGCCTTGACAGCAACGGCGACGGTGGACTGCTCGATCTGGCCATCTCGCCCACCTACCACGAGGACGGTTTGATCTACGCCTATCTGACTACAGCCACCGACAACCGGGTGGTGCATTTCTCGCCGGGCCATCCGCCCTCAGCGGTCATCACCGGCATTCCCAAGGGCGGAACCGGCAACAGTGGTCGCATTGCCTTCGACGCCACCGGCGCGCTGTTGACCGGTACCGGTGATGCCGGCCGCCCAGCACTGGCCGCCGATCGCAGCTCGCTGGCCGGCAAGGTGCTCAGATCCGACGACATCGGCAAGCCGGTCACCGGTAACCCGAGCGCGGGGTCGATCGTGTTCGCCTCAGGCCTGCACACCGTGGACGGGCTGTGCGTTGACCCGGTGTCCGGCCTCCGGCTGGCCGTCTCGGCGGGCCGGCCGGACGAGGTGAATGCGATCAGAGCGGGTAACGAGTACGGCTGGCCCAGTGCCTCCGCCCGGTCGACCGCGGCCACAGCCACCCTCCCCAACTCATTGGGAGGGGCAGGTGGATGCGCCGTGACCAACGGACACTTGGTGGTAGCCACAGCGACCGGAACCGCGCTGGCTTCGGCCACGATCGGTCCTCAGGGTGCCGTAGGCAGTTTCACCGCCGTGCTCCAGGGGAAATACGGCCGGCTGCGGACGGTGGTGGCCGGCTCGGATGGTGCCCTGTGGCTCACCACCACCAACCGGGACGGCAAGGGCAGGCCAGTGGCCAGCGATGATCGGGTGATCCGGATACCTGCCTCCGCCGCGAGTGGCAACTCTCCCCTGTAGCAGGCCTGAACTCGCTGCAGCCCGAACGGTGGCCGGACTATCTGAACGGTGGCCGGACCTTCAGGTTCTGGTGCGACGCTGGTACCCGCGATCTGGGTGCCAGGTCTCGATGACCAGATGGTCGGCAGGCGTGCCGACGTAGGTGAGCACGACCTCGAAGATGTCGAGGACGAAGTGGGCCGATCCGGCGACCGGATTGTCCGCCGGCGGCTCCACCTCGACCAGCTGTCCCGCGAGCTTGGCATCGCCGGGCCACGCACTGGGGTCTGCCGCCGGCGGTTCCAGCGACGGACTGTGCACCGCCACTCGAGGATCCCGGCGGACGTCGGCGAGCTTCCTCGAACCCGCCATCATGCCGAGGCTGACCACCTCAACGGAGTCCCTGGCCGCGAAAGAGAGCTCGGTGCCGCTGATCCGCGGTGAGCCGTCCCGGCGGACAGTGGCCATGGTTTTGTTCGTTCCGGCGTCGAACCGTGCCCGGACCTTCGCGGCCAATTCGGGGACGATGTCCTCGATCTCTGCCCAGCTAGCCATGAGCAGATGATCTACCAGGCGGCTCCGACAACGCCACCGTGGACGCCCAACGTCCACCGAGTAAGAGGCGGTTACTCCGATACACCGAGCTGCTGTAGCAGAATCTGCCGCACGGCCGGCGCGTCGGCCTGACCGCGGGTGGCCTTCATCACCGCGCCGACCAGGGCCCCGACCGCAGCGACCTTGCCGCCACGCACCTTGTCGGCCACGTCCGGGTTGGCGGCAATCGCCTCGTCGGCCGCGCGGGTCAACTCGGAGGTGTCGGACACCACCGCGAGTCCTCGTTCGGCCACGATGGCGTCGACGTCCTTGCCGGTCTGCAGCACGCCGTCCACGGCCTGCCGAGCCAGGGCGGTGGACAGCTTGCCGTCGGCGACCAGGAGGATCACCCGTGCGACCTGAGCCGGGGTTATCGGCAGCGACGTGGGCTCGACCTCACGGGAATTGGCTTGTTCGGCCAGGTAGCCCATCCACCAGTTACGGGCTTCGGTCGCCGACGCCCCGGCCTGCACGGTCTCACCGACCGCCTCGACCACACCGGCGTTGACCATCTGCTGAAGGTCCTCGGTCGACAGTCCGAGTTCGGATTTCAAGCGAGTTCGGCGGGCGGCCGGCAATTCGGGAAGCGAGGCCCGAATCTCTGCAACCCAGTCCCGCGCGGGGGCTACCGGCACCAGGTCCGGTTCGGGGAAGTAGCGGTAATCGGTGGCCTCCTCCTTGCTCCGTCCCGATCGCGTTTCACCCGTTGTTTCCTGGAAATGCCGGGTTTCCTGCTTGATCTTGCCGCCACGGTCCAGGATCGCGGCCTGCCGGATGATCTCCGAACGCACGGCACGCTCCACGCTGCGCAGAGAGTTGACGTTCTTGGTTTCGGTACGGGTGCCCCATTCGGAAACACCGATCGGCGACAAGGAGGTGTTCACGTCACAACGCAGGCTGCCCTGTTCCATCTTCACGTCGGAAACACCGAGCGAGCGGAGGATGTCACGCAGTTCGGTGACATAGGCCTTGGCTACTTCGGGCGCCAGCGGGCCGGTGCCCTCGACAGGCTTGGTCACGATCTCGATCAACGGGATACCGGCCCGATTGAAGTCGACGAGGGAGTACTCCGCACCGTGGATGCGACCGGTCGCGCCACCGACGTGGGTGTTCTTGCCGGTGTCCTCCTCCATGTGCACCCGCTCGATGCCGACCCGGTAGGTCTGGCCTTCGACCACCACGTCGAGGTGGCCGTCGACGCACAGCGGTTCGTCGTACTGCGAGATCTGGAAATTCTTCGGCATGTCCGGGTAGAAGTAGTTCTTCCGCGCGAACCGGCACCACTCGGCGATGGAGCAGTTCAGCGCCAGGCCGATCCTGATGGTGTATTCGATCGCCTTGGCGTTGACAACCGGCAGGGCGCCAGGCAGGCCGAGGCAGACCGGGCAGGTGTGGGTGTTGGGCTCGGCGCCGAACTCCGTCGAGCAGCCGCAGAACATCTTCGACACGGTGCCCAGCTCGACGTGGGTTTCCAGGCCGATCACCGGGGCAAACCGACGCACCACGCTGTCGTAGCTGAGGTCGAGCTGCACGTCGTCGCGTACTGTCATCGCACCGCTCCAAGCTGAGAAATCTGCTTCAGAATAAAGCCGTTCGCGGCCGTGTAGGCAGCCTCGAACGCGGCACCGACCCGATAGCACCGATCATCGGCCATTGCCGGCGCCATGATCTGCAGGCCAACCGGCAGCGCGGGACCGGTCTCGTCGGACAGGCCGCACGGCACCGAGATGGCCGGGGTGCCGGCCAGCGAGGCCGGCAGGGTGCAGAGATCGTTGACGTACATAGCCATCGGATCGGCCACCCGTTCGCCGATGCCGAACGCGACGAAGGGAGAGGTGGGTGACACGAGCACGTCGACCGCGGTGAAGGCGGCGGCGAAATCTCTCGCGATCAGGGTACGGACCTTTTGGGCCTGTCCGTAGTAGGCATCGTAATAGCCCGACGACAGGGCATAGGTGCCGATCATGATGCGCCGTTTCACCTCGGCACCGAAGCCCTGTTCGCGCGTGAGCGACATGACTTCCTCCAGGGAATGGCTGCCGTCGTCGCCGACCCGCAAGCCGTAACGGACCCCATCGAACCGCGCCAGGTTCGAGGAACACTCACTCGGCGCGATCAGGTAATAGGCAGCCAGGGCATAGTCGAAGTTCGGGCAACTGACCTCGACGATCTCGGCACCGAGTCCGGCCAGGGTGTCGACCGCGGCACGGAAGCAGTCGAGGACACCCTGCTGGTAACCGCCACCGGCACCGGTCAGCTCGCGGACCACACCGACCCGAACACCGGCCAGGTCGCCGCGGGCACCCTGTCGCGCCGCCGCGACGACATCTGGTCCGGGCTGCGGGATGGAAGTCGAATCGAGCGGGTCAGGTCCAGCGATCACCTCGTGCAACAGAGCGGCGTCCAGCACGGTCCGGCCGAACGGCCCGGCCTGATCGAGGGAGGACGAAAAGGCGATCAGTCCGTAGCGGCTGACCGCACCGTAGGTGGGTTTGTGCCCCACGATGCCGGTCACGGCAGCAGGCTGGCGGATCGAGCCTCCGGTGTCCGTTCCGATCGACAAGGGCGCCTCGAAGGCGGCCACCGCGGCCGCGGAACCACCCGAGGAACCACCCGGGACGCGCGAGAGGTCCCATGGGTTGTGGGTGGGATGGTAGGCGGAGTTCTCAGTCGAGGAACCCATGGCGAACTCGTCCATGTTGGTCTTGCCGAGCATCACGATTCCGGCGTCGAGAACCCGGCGGGTGACGGTGGCGTCGTAGGGCGGAACCCAACCCTCGAGGATCTTCGAGCCAGAGGTGGTGGGCAGGCCCTTGGTCACCACGACGTCCTTCATGGCCAGTGGGACGCCGGCCAGCGGGCCGAGGGCCGCACCTGCGGATCGCTGTTCGTCAACGGCGTTGGCTGCGGCCAAGGCACCCTCGGTATCGACGTGCAGGAACGCCCGGACGTCACCGTCCACCGCCGTGATCCGATCCAGGTGGGCCTGGGTGACCTCGATGGCGCTGACCTCACCGGACGCTATGGCAGCAGCGGTGGACGCCGCATCGAGCTCATGAAGCTGAGTCATTACTCCTCCTCGCCCAGGATTTGCGGAACCCGGAACCGTGAGTCCTCGACCGCCGGTGCGCCGGCGAGTACGTCCTCGCGGGGCAGTGACGGCCGAACCTCGTCTGCACGAAACACGTTCTGCAGGGGGACGGCGTGCGACGTCGGCGGTATGTCGGCGGCGGCGACGTCGCCGATCCGGGCCACCGCGCCAAGGATCACGTCGAGTTGGCCGGCGAACAAATCCAGTTCGTCATCGGTGACGGCCAGCCTGGCCAGCTGGGCTAGATGGGCGACTTCGTCGCGGGTGAGGGTGGGGCGTTCATCAGACACGACTTAGGAGTCTAGGGCCCGGCGGACAGACCTCGACTCCGTGCACCACCACCCAGTGTCGCGCGGTAACCGCAGTGCCCGATTACCGCAGGTTCAGTACCCGCGGTAACAGGCCAGATACATCGGGTTGGGAGAATACCGCGGTGTCCTACCTGATCAGAGTCGTCCTGCCCGATCGCCCCGGCGCGCTGGGTGCCGTTGCAACGGCTCTCGGTCACGCCGGCGCTGACATCCTGAGCGTCGACATCGTCGAGCGAACACCCGGCCATGCCACGGATGATCTAGTGGTCGAACTACCGGCCGACCGGCTGGCCGACTCACTGGTGACTGCGGCCTCGAGCGTGGAGGGTGTCCGGGTAGAGTCGATCCGCCCGTACGCCGGCGTCATCGACCCGTTCCGGGAACTGGAGCTGCTGGAGAAGCTGGCACCCAAGAACGACGACGGACGGACGGTGCTGGCCGATGGCGTGTGCCGGCTGTTCCGTTGCGGCTGGGCCCTGGTGCTGCAGGCATCCGAGCTCAACGGGGCCCCGTCGATCGTGGTCGCGCGCAGCGCCGCGGCCCCGGAGATAGAGACCCTGTCCACACCGTGGTGGCCGGCTCAGCCGCCCAGACCGCTCAGTGCCGACGAGGACTGGGCCCCCGACGGCTGGGCCACGCTGGGGACCGAACTCGCGGTAGTCCCGCTCGGGGAGGAGGCGATTCTGGTCGGTCGGCCAGCACTTCGGTGGCTGGCCAGCGAGCTCATCCGGATGTCTCACCTGGCTTCGATCGCCTCGACGGTGCTCACGCCGTAACCCGAGCCCGGGAGTAATCCGGCGACCTGATCGGTGTCAGGCTCCGGGATCGGCCGGCTCGAGGATGACCGAGCGGGTCAGCGACCTGGGCCGGTCAGGGTCCAGGCCGAGTGCCTCGGCGCGGGCCACAGCTACCCGCTGCGCCGTGATCAGGTGAGCCAGCGGATCTAGGTCGCTGTCCAGGAAGGTTGCGCCGGTCCCTTGCACATCGGCGCGCAGGCCATCCGGCATGTTCCCGAAGCCCCATACCAGCCGTCCAGGCGCCGAGATGGCGATCGGGCCGTGCCGGTAGTCATAAGCCGGGTAGGACTCGGTCCAGGACTGTGCTGCCTCCCGCAACTTGAGAGCCGCTTCGTGTGCCACGCCCACGGTCCACCCGTGCCCGAGGAAGGTCAGTTGCTCCGCCGTCACGGCGGCCTCGGGCACCGGCTCGGACAACGCTCGTTCGGCGTGGTCGATCAGCCGGGTGAGATCGTGGCCGAGGTGTGCGCGCAACAGCGCAAGCGTGGTCGTCGCGTACCGAGTCTGGACAACGGACTGCTCGTCGGCGAAATCGAGGACGATACGCCGGTCGGCTGCCTCGGCGATTGGCGTGCCGGCCACGCCCACGATCGCCACCGAGCGCGCAGCACCCACCCCATCGGCCAGCAGGTCGGTGACCTCCGTCGTGGTGCCCGATCGGCTGATCGCCACGATGACGTCATACGGGCGGCCGGCTGGGAACTCCGACGCGGCAAAGGCATCGGTCCATCCCTGACCGGCATCTTCCCGCAGGCTGGCATA
>JAVEET010000220.1 GCA_030840295.1 Pseudonocardiales bacterium | reverse complement strand
GATCGTTCTGCAGGCCGCGGATCTTCCCATCGGCTGGAAGGGCAGCGCCTACCAGCCCGGCCCGGGCGGAGCGGCCGACCAGGCCACGCTGGTGAAATGCGTGGGGGCACGCAACACCGACGGTGACAAGGTGGCCGAGGCGAATTCCGAAAGCTTCGCCCTCGGTCAGGCCAACGTCTCGTCCTCTGCGACCAGCTATCGGTCACAAAGCGACATCGATGCGGACGTCGCCGTGGTGCACAGCCCGAAGCTCTCGCCCTGTTACGAACAGTTGCTGAGGAAGGAGCTCACGACCTCACTGCCCGCCGGCGCCGCCATTGAGGCGGCGACGATGAAGATCACGCCAGGATCGGCCGGTGGGCCTGCCAACGTCGTCGGCACCGGTACCGGGATCATCAAGGTCGACGCGAACGGCCAAAAGATAGCGGTCTATCTGAGCATCACGTTCATTACCGGCCCCCTGATCGAGGCCGAAGTCGATACCGAGAACTTCGGTGCGCCGGTACCGGCGGCCACCGTGAAGTCGCTGGTCGCCGCGGTAGCCAACCGTGCCGCCAAAGGGTAGTGCCGGCGCCAACTCAGGGCTGGTAACACGTCCAACCGCCTGAGCGCTGCGCCACGGGTAACGAGCCCCGGGACATGGCGTGAAGGAGACCGAAAAGTGCACGACGCACCGACGGAACCGAGAACATCCTGACCTGGACCCGCTTCGCCGCCGGCGTCAAGGGAAACGGGCCAGCTGGGGTCTGTTCGATCGACTTCAGGCCCGTAGCGCACACGATCTACAACCAGCCACCGTTGATGGGGTGGTATCTCGAGGCGGCAAATGCCTTATCGGGCCACGGGATCCTGCTTCGATTCACCATCCGGGCTCTCCAGCTTCGCGGACGTGATCTCCGCCTGTTGAGGTTTGAGATCCTGCGACGCCCTACGTCCCTGGCCCGGGCGGCAGCAGCCGGAATGTTGATCGGCGCGAGTCCGGTGTTGTTTCTGATCTCCGGATACCACGGCAACACCGACCCGCCGTTCCTCATGCTCATCCTGCTGGGCGCATTCCTGATGGTGGGCATGGAGATGGCGCTCCGGTGGATCGACTACCGTTCATGGGGTGACGCCGATCGCCTTCGCGCACCGGGGTTTCTCGCCCGACGGGGCGGAGAACTCGCTGGCCGCATTCCAGGCCGCGGTCGATCTCGGCTACCGGCACCTCGAAACCGATGCACGGGTGAGCGCGGACGGCGTAGCCATCGCGTTCCATGACTTCCTGCTGGATCGGGTCACGAACCACGTCGGACGGCTGGATTCCCTGAGTTGGGCAGAGATCAGCAAGGCTCGGATCATGGGCCGCGAGCCCATCCCACGGCTCGAGGATGTCCTCGGTCAGTTCGCTGGGTTGTCGATAAACATCGATGTGAAGTCAGCGGCGGCCGTCGGGCCGGCACTGGACGCGATCCGTCGAACCAACAGCTGGAACCGCGTTCGGCTTGCCGCCTTCTCTGACCGCAGGCTCGCTGTACTACGAAGCGTTGCCGGCCCAGATGTCGCTACCGGCCTGTCCCCCAACGAGATTCTGGCCCTCAAGATCGCCTCGACGCGCCCGTTCGCACGCCGACTGGGTCGTCGGGAGTATCCGGTCCGGTCGATTCGTGGTGACCGTGCGGCGCAGGTACCGTCGGGCACAGCATGGCTGCGGCTGGTGGACCGTGCCTTCATCGAGACCTCTCATCACCGGGGCATCCCGGTGCACGTGTGGACGATCAATCGTCGATCCGAGATGATCCGGTTACTCGACCTCGGTGTCGACGGCATCATGACCGATCGCGCGGACGTGCTGCGCGATGTCCTGCAGAAGCGCGGCGAGTGGCGTCCGTGACGCCGGGGCAGGGCTGCCCGGCCGCCCGGTCGACGTGAACGTTGTCCGCCGACGGCCGTAGTACCGTGCCGATCCGTGCGCGAAACATCTGAAACGTCTCCCATGACCCCGCCCGACCGCAGCAGCGCGCTCGCCGCGGTGCCCGCATCCGGAAACCGCCGCGCCATCCCGATGCCGGCTCATCTGAAGTTCTTCTACGGACCGATGGACTGCGGGAAGTCGACCCTGGCCTTGCAGATCGATCACAACCAGGCCCGGCAGGGACGGCGCGGTCTGGTCCTGACCCGCTACGACCGGTCGGGCGGCCCGACCATCTCCACCCGGGTGGGACTGAGCCACGATGCAATCGAGGTGACCGACGAGCTGGACATGTGCCGACTGGTGCGCGAGAGATGGGCCGCCGGGCAGCGCGTCGACTACCTCATCATCGACGAGGCCGGCTTCCTCAACCCCGCGCATGTCGAGCAGCTCGCCGAACTGGTGGACGAGTCGCACGTGGACGTCTACTGCTTCGGCCTGGCCACCGACTTCCGCAGCCAGCTGCTCCCTGGGGCAAAGCGGTTGATCGAACTTGCCGACGAGATCTCGGCGATCCAGGTCGAGGTGCTGTGCTGGTGCGGCCGGCCGGGCCAGCAGAACGCCCGGGTGGTCGACGACCAGGTGGTCCGGGA
>JAVEET010000212.1 GCA_030840295.1 Pseudonocardiales bacterium | reverse complement strand
GCCATCACGTCGTCCTGCTCGACAAAGCTCATCTCGATGTCGAGCTGGGTGAATTCAGGCTGCCGGTCAGCCCGGAAGTCCTCGTCGCGGTAACAGCGAGCGATCTGGAAGTAGCGTTCCATGCCGGCAACCATGAGCAGCTGTTTGAACAACTGCGGCGACTGGGGAAGTGCATACCAGCAACCGGGCTGCAGGCGCGCGGGGACCAGGAAGTCCCGCGCCCCTTCCGGCGTGGACCGGGTCAGCGTCGGAGTCTCGATCTCCACGAAGTTCTGTTCGATCAGCACGTTGCGCGCAGCCTGGTTGACCTGCGAACGCAGGCGCAGCGCGGCCGCCGGGCCCGGACGACGCAGGTCGAGGTAGCGGTACTTCAACCGGGCCTCTTCGCCGACCTCGGTGTGTTCGTCGATCTGGAACGGCAGGGCGGCGGCCGTATTGAGCACCTCTACCGCACCGGCGACGACCTCGACCTCACCGGAGGCGATACTCGGGTTGACCTTGCCCTCGACCCGGTTGCGCACCTCACCGGTGACCTGGATGACCCACTCGTTGCGCAATGCTGACGCGATTGCGCCCTCACTGCCGTATTGGCCACCGTCTTCACCACCCGCTTCGCCACCGTCGGCGTGCCGGAGGACGACCTGTACTACCCCGGAAGCGTCACGCAGATCGATGAAGGCGACCCCGCCGTGATCGCGGCGACTGGCCACCCAGCCGGCCAGCGTGACGGTTTCGCCGGCGTGACTCGCGCGCAGCGAGCCTGCCTCATGGGTGCGCAGCACAGAAGTTCCTCTCGAATCACCGGTTTCTCCCATTGTCCCATCCCGCACCACGCCGGATACGCCCGCTGGGTCGGATCAGAGACCGGGCTGGACGACCTGGGGACGCAGGTCCTCGAGCGGTGGTTCCCAGGTACTGGGGTCGGCGACCACCTGCTCCCCGCTGCGGATGTCCTTCACCTCGTGTGGCGTGCCACCATCGGCCCTCGAGACGTCCGCGCCCGAGCTGTCGGCATCCGAGCTCGCCGGGAACCAGACGAAGGGGATACCGCGGCGTTCGGCGAAGCGAATCTGCTTGCCGTACTTCTGCGGCAGCGGCGACACCTCGGTGGCGATGCCGCGGCTGCGCAGCGATTGGGCTATGTCGCCACACCGACGCCGCGACTGCTCGTCCGGCAACGCGACCAGGACGGCGGAAGGGACCGAGCGCGACGCGGTCAGCTTCTTGCGGGCGAACAGCGGCGTCAGCAACCGCGTCACACCGAGGGAGATCCCTACTCCGGGATAGCTGGTGCGGCCGTCGCTGGCCAGCGAGTCATAGCGTCCTCCCGAGCAGATGGATCCAAGACTCTCGAAGCCCGCCATCCGGGTCTCGAACACCGTGCCGGTGTAATAGTCCAACCCGCGGGCGATGCTGAGGTCAGCCTCGACCGTGAATCGATCGGTGTCGACGGCAGCGCAACCGTCGATCACTTCGGCGAGCTCGGACAAGCCCTCATCCAGCAGCGGATCGGAGATGCCGAGGGCGCCAACCCGGTCGACGAAGGACGAATCGGCCGAGCGGATGTCGGCCAGGGCGAGACAGGCGCCGGTCTGCTGCGGAGTCAGCCCCGCTTCGTCGGCCAGCATGGTGGCAATGACTTCCGCCGGCAGCTTGTCGATCTTGTCGATCACCCGCATCACGGCGGGGACATCGCCTGCCCCCACGCCCCGGTAGAAACCCTCGATCAGCTTGCGGTTGTTCACCTGCAGCCGCAGGGCCGGCAATGGCAGCGCCGACAACGCCTCGGCCATCACCCGCGCGACCTCGACGTCGTGGTGGAAGGCCAGCACGTCCTTGGCCACCACGTCGATGTCAGCCTGGGTGAACTCCCGGTAGCGACCCTCCTGGGGACGCTCACCGCGCCACACTTTCTGGATCTGGTAGCGGCGGAACGGAAATTCCAGCTTGCCGGCATTCTCGAGGACGTAGCGAGCGAACGGCACGGTCAGGTCGAAGTGCAGACCCAAGGTATTGGCCAGGCGCTCCGGCCCATCGGCCGAGCTGGCCACGGCCTCGTCGTCGGCCTGCAGGCGCCGCAGCAGGTAGACCTCCTTGTCGATCTCGCCTTTGCGCAACAACTGGCTCAGCGGCTCGACCGCCCGGGTTTCGACAGGTGCGAAGCCATGCAGCTCGAAGGTGGCCCGGAGCTGATCGATCACCTGTAGCTCGACGAAGCGCTCGGCGGGAAGCAGTTCCGGAAACCCGCTCAGCGGTGTCGGTTTGGGAGCTGTCACGTCAGATCTCTCAGAAAGGGGTTGGTGAGGCGTTCGGCGCCAATGGTCGTCTGGCCGCCATGCCCGGGCAAAACGATTACCTCGTCGGGCATGGGCAGGATCACGTCCCGCAGCGACGCCGTCATAGCGGCCATCGAGCCACCGGGCAGGTCCGTCCGGCCGATCGAGCCCTGAAACAGGACGTCACCGGAAAACAGCACATCAGCCGACGATGGATCGACCAGGCCGGAGTCGAGCGTGAGAACCACCGAGCCAGGCGTGTGGCCGGGGGCATGGCGGACCTGGAAGGCCATGCCCGCCAACTCCAGCCGCTCACCGTCGGTGATGGTGCGGACGTCGTCGGGTTCGGCGAAGGTCAGGCCCGGTATCCCGAACAATGGGGCGCCGACGGGCAGCCCGAGGCCCGTCCAGGGATCGGCCAGCGCTGCACGATCGGCGGCATGTATGAGGGCCGGCACGTCGTTGGCCTGGCAGACCGGCAGCACCGAGAACGTGTGATCGAGGTGCCCGTGGGTCAAGACCACGGCCACCGGGTGCAGGCGATGCTCGGCCACGATCTCCTCGAGCCTGTCGCTCACTCCGACTCCGGGATCGATCACGATGCACTGCTCACCGGGACCGGTGGCGACAACGAAGCAATTGGTTCCGGCCACCTGCGCCGGGAACCCCTGGATCAGCACTGGATCAGCACCTGGTGCGCTCCCGCCGTCTGTCTCAACATGTTCGGGCCCGGTGCGCGGGACCAGATGACTACGATACCGAGGGACCCTGACCGCGAGCTATCCGGCCGCGTCCGGAGGGCGCGGCTGCGGCTGCGGCCGTGCAAACAGGTGCCGCTGTGCGGACTCACAGGCGTCCTGCCGGCAACCAGCAAGACTTCTTTCGTAGACTTCGCCCGACTCGCCGTTCAAATCGCTGGGTGCCACGGGAGTCTGGCGCCCTGCAAGGAGGAATACCAGTGCCGACCAGCAAGCAGCGCCGTGAAGCTGCCCGCCGCCATCTCGAGCGCCAGCTCGTCCGCCGGCAGCAGCGCGATGCCCGCCGCCGCCAGTTCACCCTGATCGGAACGGTGCTGGGCGTGCTGGTGCTCTTCGCAGTGGTCATCGGTTCGGTTGTGATGCTGACCCACGACAACAAGAAGTCGACGGCTGCCTCAGCCAGTCCGTCGGCCTCTGGTTCGGCATCGCCCTCGGCGAGCAGCTCCAAGGCGCCCTTGCCGAGCCGGAAACCGGCGGCCATCACCCGGGCCGCGAAGAAGAGCACGGGCCCGTGCGGCTACACCGAGACGGCCGCCAAGCTGAAGGCAGGGAACCTCTTCGACACCGGCTTACCCCCGGACCCGCAGCCCACACCCACCGGCAAGAGCACAGCCCTGTTCAACACCAACCTCGGCACCATCACGGTCCAGTTGGACGGCTCTGCTGCCCCCTGCAACGTGCAGAGCATCAAGTACCTGATCTCGAAGAAGTTCTATGACAACACTGCCTGCCCCCGGTCGGTGAACTCAGGCATCTTCGTGGTCCAGTGCGGTGACCCGTCCGCTACGACCTCCGGTGGACCCTCCTACACGACCAAGGACGAGAATCTTTCCGCGGCGAAGTACACCCCCGGCACCCTGGCCATGGCCAACAGCGGCGCGAACACGAACGGCAGCCAGTTCTTCTTCATCACCAAGGACAGCAGTAGCTCGCTCGGCAAGAACTACACGGTGATCGGCCACGTCACGGGCGGGCTCGACATTCTGCAGAAAGTCGCAGCCGGTGGCGACGACGGATCCAACCAGGCCGGGGGCGGACGTCCGAACGTCGACCTGATCTTCAAGACGGTCACGGTGAAGTAGTGGGTCAGTTCGCCGAGTGCACCCGGTAGACGTCGTACACGCCCTCGACGTTGCGGACAGTCCGCAGTAGATGGCCCAGGTGCTTGGACTCGGCCAGCTCGAAGGTGAAGCGGGACACGGCAACCCGGTCGCGATTGGTGGTCACCGACGCCGAGAGGATGTTGACCCGCTCGTCGGACAGCACTCGCGACACATCGGACAGCAGACGGTGCCGGTCCAGCGCTTCGACCTGGATCGACACTACGAACACCGAGTCCGCGGACGGCGCCCATTCCACCTCGACCAGCCGATCCGTCTGCAGCAGCAGCGAATCCGCGTTCGTGCAGGAGCGGCGGTGCACCGACACTCCCCCGCCGCGGGTGATGAACCCGAGGATCTCGTCGCCGGGAACCGGAGTGCAACAACGGGCGAGCTTCACCCAGACCTCAGACATTCCCGAGACCATGACGCCAGCATTGCCGCCGGTGCGACGAGTGGTCTGGGGACGGGTCGGGATCTCGGTCTCGGCCAGGTCTTCGGTGGCGCCCTCCACGCCGCCGAGGGAGGCGACCAACTTCTGCACCACCGACTGCGCCGAGACATGTCCCTCGCCTACCGAGACATAGAGGGCGGTGATGTCGGTGAGATGCATCTCGCGGGCTATGGTCACCAACTGGTCGCCACCGAGCAGCCGTTGCATAGGCAGTGAGGACTTGCGCATGGCTCGGGTCAGCGCGGTCTTACCGGCCTCGACCGCGTCCTCGCGCCGCTCCTTGGCGAACCACTGCCTGATCTTGGTCTTGGCTCGAGGTGACGCGACAAAGCTCAGCCAGTCCCGGGACGGACCGGCGCCCTCGGCCTTGGAGGTGAACACCTCCACGCTGTCGCCGTGATCCAGTTTGGTCTCCAACGCGACCAGCTTGCCGTTGACCCGGGCACCGATGCAGCGGTGCCCGACGTCGGTGTGGACGGCGTAGCCAAAATCGACCGGAGTGGAGCCGACCGGCAAGCCGATGACATCGCCCTTGGGCGTGAAGACGTACACCTCTTGGGCGCCCAGGTCGAAGCGCAGGGTGTCCAGGAACTCCCCCGGCTCCTGTGCTTCTCGCTGCCAGTCCAGCAGTTGGCGCAGCCAGCCCATCTCGTCACTGACCGCCGCCGGGGTGGCCGGCACGCCACCGACCTCCTTGTACTTCCAGTGCGCGGCGATGCCGTACTCGGCGGTGCGGTGCATGGCCTGGGTCCGGATCTGCAACTCCACCGGCTTGCCGCCGGGTCCTATCACGGTGGTGTGCAGCGATTGGTACATGTTGAATTTGGGCATTGCGATGAAGTCTTTGAACCGGCCGGGGACGGGTTGCCAGTTCGCGTGGATCACCCCGAGGGTGCCGTAGCAGTCGCGCTCGGAGTCGACCAGCACCCGGATGCCCACCAGGTCGTAGATGTCGGTGAACTCGCGGCCCCGCACGATCATCTTCTGGTAGATGGAGTAATAGTGCTTCGGGCGCCCGTAGACGTCAGCTTTCACCCCGCCGGCCTTGAGGTCGGTCTGAACCCGTTCGATGACCTGGTTGAGGTACACATCGCGCTGGGGAGCGCGCTCGGCCACCAGCCGGACGATCTCGTCGTAACGCTTGGGGTAGAGGGTGGCGAAAGCCAGGTCTTCCAGCTCCCACTTGATCGTGTTCATACCGAGTCGGTGGGCAAGCGGTGCGAGCACTTCGAGGGTCTCGCGAGCCTTGCGTTCCTGCTTCGCCGGCGGCAGGAACCGCAGCGTACGCATGTTGTGCAGCCGGTCGGCGAGTTTGATGACCAGCACCCGCGGATCGCGGGCCATGGCGACGATCATCTTGCGGATCGTCTCCGCCTCGGCCGCCTCACCGAATTTGACCTTGTCGAGTTTGGTGACTCCCTCGACCAGGTGGGCCACCTCGGCACCGAACTCGGTAGCCAGCTCCTCGGTGGTCAGCCCGGTGTCCTCCACGGTGTCGTGCAGCAAGGCAGCGACCAGTGTGGTGGTGTCCATACCGAGTTCGGCCAGGATCGTCGCGACCGCGAGTGGATGGGTTATGTAGGGATCGCCGGATTTCCTCAGCTGGCCCCGGTGACGCAACTCCGCCAAGTCGTAGCCCCGCTGCAGGAGCTTCGCGTCTACCTTGGGATGCGCAGCTCGGTGAACGGCAAGCAGTGGTTCCAGCACCGGCTTGATCGCAGCGGACTGGCGCTGTGGGGCGACGATCCGACGGGCCACCCGGTCCCGGATCCGGCGGCGGTGGGCGCCGTTGATCAGGTCTGAACTGGCCGTTGCGGCTAGGGCCGCGGCGGTGGCGGACGCCTTGGCCGCGAGACCGGGGTCCGGACGGCCCGGTGGGCGTGCCGACTGGGCACGTGCCGTGTCCTCGGACGTGCCCGGATCAGTGGCCTCGGTCGTCAGCGAATCCTCCCGGTGAACAGCTCGACGTAGCCGCGCCCTGGTCCGACGATTCCCGCCACAAGCCTGCCGAGCCGCCAGCCAGTTCTGGCTACGCTTACAGTCTAGGCGCGTCCAGTAGACCTAGATGGTCAGTAGCGCCGTCAGGTCGTGTCCGGTCAGGCGCTCGCGGCCGTTGAGGAAGGACAGCTCGACCAGCACCGCTATCCCGGTCACCTCCGCGCCGGCCAGCGCAAGCAGCCCGAGCGTGGCCTTGAGGGTGCCGCCGGTGGCCAGCACATCGTCGACCAGGTAGACCTTCTTGCCCTCGATCAGGCCAACGGGGACTTCGATCTCGGCGCTGCCGTACTCGAGCTGGTAGCTGGCGCTGACGGTCGGCGGCGGTAGTTTGCCCGCCTTGCGCACCGGCACCACACCGGCGTCGACCGCCCGGGCCAGCGCCGCCGCGACCACGAAGCCGCGGGCCTCCACACCCGCGATCAGGTCGGCCTCGTAGGCGGCCGGCAGCTCGGCGAGCGCATCAATGCAAGCGTTGAACGCGGCGGCGTCGGCGAGCAACGGCGCGATGTCCTTGAACAGCACCCCGGGTTGCGGAAAATCAGGTACATCCCGCAACCGCGCCGCGATCACCTCGGCCAGCGACGGGTCGAGGGCGCCGGTCACGGACGCTTACGGGGGCGGTTGGCCGGTCGGGCTCCCGGACGCGGTGCCGGGGCGGGCTGGCCGGTCGGTCGCGGCTTGGCCGCGGTTACCGGCGCACCGACGGCGACGTGCTCGCCAGCGCGGGCCGCGGTGGCTCGTTTCGCCAGCACGCGTCGGGCCAGGTTCTTGTTCTCCGGCTCGCGCTCCTTGAGTTCGACCACGATGGGAGTAGCCAGAAACAGCGATGAGTACGCACCGACGGCCAGGCCGACGAACAGGATGAGCGCGAGGTCCTTGATGGTGCCGACCCCGAGCAGGCCGGCGCCCACGAACAGCAGGCCGGCGACCGGGAGTAGCGAGATCAGCGAGGTGTTGATCGACCGCATCAGGGTCTGGTTCACCGCGAGGTTCGCCGCTTCGGAGTAGGTCATCCGAGCGGTCGCTCCGAGGTCCTTGACGTTTTCGTTCACCTTGTCGAACACGACGACGGTGTCGTACAACGAGAAACCCAGGATGGTCAACAGCCCGACGATGGTCGACGGGGTGAGCTCGAAACCGACGATCGAGTAGATACCAGCCGAAATGATCAGGTCATGCACGAGCGCGCTGAGCGCCCCGACACCCATCTTCCACTCATATCTGATCGAGATGTAGAGGAAGACCGCGATCAGGAAGACGATCAGCCCCTGGACGGCTTTCTTGGTGATCTCGCTGCCCCAGGTCGAGGACACCGAGTTGATGGAGATCTGCGATCTGTCGATCTTGAGGGCCGCGGCGAGCTTGCCAGCCACATCGGACTGCTGCTGCTGATCGAGTTCCTTGGTCTTGATGATGATCGAACGGGTCGACCCGGAGCCGACCTGTTGCGCGGCACCCTCAGGGGTCTGACCGGCCGCCGTCATCGCGTTCTCCGCCTGGGTGGTGGTAACCGATGTCCCGCTCGGGAGCTGGAATTCGGTACCGCCCTTGAAATCGATACCCACGTTGAAGCCGCGCAGGAAGAAACTCAGCAGACAGATCAGGATCAAGGCCAGCGACGCGAGGTACCACCGGCGGCGCGTCCCGATGAAGTCGAATCGGGTTTCACCCCGGTAGAGCTTGGTGAAGACACTCATCAGCTGTTCTCCTCGGCGCTCGACGAGCCCTTCTGCCGCAAGGCGGCCCGGCGGGCAGCCGCCCGCTCGGCCGCGGTCGAGCCCCCGGTTCCGGGGGTCTTGGTCCCGCTGCCCGAGCTCGGCGCGGTAGTCGGCCCTCGGTCATCCGGTACCGGTACGGATTCGGCACCGAATTCCTCGCCGATATCGTCTGCCTGGCCGGCGTCATCCTGGAAGTCCTCCGCCGAACTGGGGGTCCCGCTGCTTCCCTGGGTCTGCACCGGCTCAGCGAGCTCGGCGCCGGCTACCCCGATCGAGCCGGACTCGGCCCGGACCGGACGGCGGTCCTTCTGAGAGCTCCGATACGAGGCGACACCGCCGACCCGTACGTGGTTCAGACCGGTGAATCGCGCCGAACCGAACGCCGCGCTGCGGGAGAACAGCGACACGATGGGGTGGGTGAACAGGAAGACCACGACCAGGTCCAGCACGGTAGACAGTCCGAGAGTGAAGGCGAAGCCTCGTACCTCACCGGCTGCGAAGTAATACAGGATCA
>JAVEET010000185.1 GCA_030840295.1 Pseudonocardiales bacterium | reverse complement strand
ATCAGCAGCGCGGCCGTGGCTGCCAGTCGCTTGAGCGGGCTTCTCATCAGGACCTCACCCGGTAGATGACAACCACCGAGGCCGGACCATCCTTGCCGCTCGGCGAGCGAACGGTGATCGTCGACCTGAACACCGCGACAGTGTCGTACTTGCCGACCAGTGCGACGATCTTGTTGCCGAAGGAGGGCGATCGGTTGGCGGTGTAGCTGTCCCAGACCAGATAGCGGAACTTGCCCTGCCGGACTGCGAGGTCCGGATTCGGGACCGGCACGTAGGAAGGATTCCGATTCGATGGGTCAGGACTCACGGAAAGGGCGAAGACCCGGCGGCCACCGTAGAACTGCAGGACATTGGCCATCGACGGTCCGATGGCCAGCAGTTGGGCATCCGACGGCACGTTCGCAGCGATCCAGCGGCCCGCCTCCCGGCCACCCGGAAGGCCGCCGGTACCGGCCAGATACGTTCCGTCGGTCGACGGGTTGATCCGCTTCCAGGTGGGCATCACCAGGGTCACGGCCAGGATCGCGGTCAGCACTACGGCCACCGCATTGGAGATTCGCCGCCGGCGAAGCGCTCCGATCGTTGCCGTTCGCGCCAGGGCCCGGCCGGCGAGTAGCGCGATCACCGGCGCGACCGGCATCAGGTACTGGAAGCCTTTGACCGGCCACAGCGTGAAGAACATCAGCGGTACGGCGATCCACACCAGCAGCAACCGTTCGCGCCAGGTCACCTCCAGCCGCAACCAGACCAGGCCGATCGCCGCGGCCGCAAGCGTCGCCCAACCCAGCGAAACCGGAACCGCGTTGAAGTAGAACAACAACTCATGATTCGGGCGCCGGAACAACTGCCAGAGCAGATAGTGCTGCCCGGAATTGCTCCTTCCCGACAACGACAGCGACAGCGGAAAGGCCATGATGACCGCGAGCAGCACCACCACGCCGATACCGACGTGGCGCAACCTGAGCCGCACGGACGGCGTCAGCGCGAAGAACGCGTACAGCGCCCCCACCATGACGAGGCTGGTCTCTTTCGACAGCACCGCCGCGGCCATCAATGCGGACGTGGCGATCATCCAGTGCAGCGCCCCGGATTCGACATAGCGCACTACGCAGTACAACACCAGCGTGGTGCACAGTGTCATCAACCCGTCCAGGAGGACCTGACGCGAGACGATGACGTGGTAGGGCATCACGGCCAGGAGCAGGGCAGCAATCAGTCCGGCCGGCGTACCGTACAGGCGCTTGCCGAGCAGATAGGTAGCCAGCACGGTGGCCACCCCGATCGAGGATGTTATTGCTCGTGCTGCCCAATCGCTGACCTCCCCGTGCATGCCGAAGGACAGCAGGATCTGCAGGAAGAGCGGATGGGCGCGGAAGATCGGGAACATGCTTCGCATCGTGTCGTTGCCGGCGATGGACGCCGCGGTACCGCTGTAGACAGCCTCATCGCTGTTGAAGCCGATCTTGTCCAATTGCCAGAACCGAAGTCCGATGGCTAGTCCGGTAATCACTGCCACGGTGAACGCGGTGAGGACCCTTGCCCGCCACCGCGTCGGGGTGGCCGGGCCCAGGCGGGTACCGGCGCGTTGCAGCGCGGTCTCCGCCTGCAGTCGCAGGCGCCCGGAGGTGGTCCCGGACGCCTGTGCCTCGGTGGTCATGCTGTAGCCGGGTCGACACTTACGCTGTGGAACTCCGGGTCAAGCAGGGCTGCCTGCGCCTCGGTCGAGCGCTCGCTGGCCAGTAGGGCAGCGATGTCCTCGGCCCAGGAGAAGTTGTTAGACCCGAGCCGTCGAATGCGGATATTGGCCATCGCCGACGCCAGTATCGCGCGTTCCTTGTTCCGCAACTCGGCATAGTCGTCGGCGCCCATGACTATGGAGGGAGCCATCTGCCGGAACGGTGGGAAACCATAGGCGTCATCGGTGTTCTCCACCAGCGTCTGGATCGCCTCGGGGAACGGGATGTCAGCAAGGACCGGCTCGCCCCGTTCGATGACGAAGAGGTTCTCAACCTTGGTATTGCGGATGATCCGGCACTCCACCAGGCGGTCCACGTTGTACTTCGGTGGCGGCACGATCCGCTGGGTCAACGAGTTCACTCCCATGATCGGGATGTTCATCCCTGCCAGCACCAACCCGAAGTTGCGCCCTTCCTTGGAATGCAGGCGGCTCTGCAACTTCAGTCGCCGCCATTCCGCCTGTGTCAGGTCGCCTGTCTGGACTGCCCTGAGGGTGTGATGGCTGATCGTGAGGGGCTTCGGGAAGCAGGTTGCGTTCCCCTGCGGATCGACGATGGTCATGTCATCGGAGAGGAACAACGCGCCGTGTTCCCGCAGCAGCTTGAGCACGCTCCCGGTCTTACCGGTGTCGGTCCGGGCAGACAGCAACAGGCCGCTGCCGTTGAGTTCCAGGCAGGCCGAGTGCAACAGGATCACGCCTCGCGACACCGCGACGAAGCGCAGTAGAGCCTCTATCACGTTGGTGTAAAGGACATGCGGTGAGTGCGCCAGCGTGGGGGAGCAGGTGACCGCGATCTTGTCCGAGATGGTGACGCGGAAGTTCGCTCCCATCCGACCGAAGTGCTCCTCGTAGCCGACGCCAGGGGGCGAGACGTACTGTGTCATCAGCGCCCGCGTCCTTGGGCCGCCGCCCACCTGACCGATCCGGATGCTGAGATCGACATCGTTGCCGAGCCATTGCGCCCTGAAGTACTCCAACTCCTTGAGCTGCACCTGCGAGCCGACGGTGACCACCCCGTCGATCGAGTACCGGTACGGCAGGTAGCGGCTGGTTGCCGACGGCCGCTTGTCGGCCGGGCGTGGCGTCTTTGCCGGTTGCGACTCCGGAAGACTTCCGGCCTTCGCAGCCAGCGTCTGCGACTCGGTCGAGCGCTGCAGCCCGGTCAGGTCCACCGAGATACGCATCGGTTGCTTCTGGATTTCCGGTCCGTCCTCGACCGGCGCATAAATCGCCGCATCGGCGATCACGAAGCGCACGAGGAACAGCAGGATCAGACTCAGGAAGTTGGCCACCAGCAGATTGGCGTGAAAGCCTTCGACGAACAGTGCGAGCAGCGGCAACCGCGGCAGCAGAGCAAGATGGTTCAGTAGGTAGAACCGGATACCGCGACTGGCCACCGACCCCGGTTTTGGTCCGCGGAAGACGATCAATTCGGTGAAGATGAAGTTCCAGGTCGTCGAGGCCTCGGTAGCCAGGATGGCCGCGATCAGGTAGTGGTTATGGACAACTTGACCGGACAAGGCCCACAAGGCAGCGGTGTTGACGGCGATTCCGGTCGCACCCACCGCGCCGAAAGCCAGCAGGCGCCTCAGCCGGGCCATCTTGCTCGAGCGCGTCGACGACTTGCGTGCCTGGGAGACGAGCAGCACCAGCCGCAACCGAACGAGATGCTGGATGAAACGCAGGCCCTCGCGTAGGGATGCCTTGCTGTCATCGGCAAAGCGTCTGCCGAACACGAACGGCACCTCGGCTATCTGCAGCTTCGGCTCTCGAACCGCAAGCTCCATAAGGATCTTGAAGCCAAGAGGGTTGAGCCGGCGGACGTCGAGTGCGGCCAAGCGCACCGCGAAGAAGCCGGACATCGGATCAGATAACCGGGCCAACCGGCGCGGGAAAGTGGCCTTGGTGATCCGGCTGGTCAGGCTCGAGATGACTCGACGATAGCCGTCAGCCAGACCCTGCGAATCTCCGCCACCGAGGTACCGGGTGCCCGCCACCAGATCTAGCTGACGGGATTGGCCGATGGCCACAAGCCGAGGGACAAGCTCCGGTGGATGCTGCAGATCCGCATCCATGACTACCGCCCAGGTGCCTCGGGCCTGCTTCAAGCCCGCGACTACCGCGCCACCGAGTCCGCCATGACGTGACCTCGCGGGACGGTGCAGCAGCCGTACCGCAAGACCGTGCTCGCGGGCCGCCGTCCGCACGGCGCCTGGCGTGTCATCGCTGCTGTCATCGACGAACAACACCTCTGCCGGCACCGAGTCGAGTGCGGCGGCCAGCCGCTCGATCAGCACCCCGACCCCGCCCGACTCGTTTCGGGTCGGCACGATCACCGTAAACCAGGGCGCCGTACCAGGAGGCAGGACAGTCACTTCTTCGGCCAGCTGACCGGTCATATTTGGTGCGGACTCGTCGCGTGCGTCCGCAATTGGACGCACTTCATTAAGGGTATTACTCAACTTTGGCCCCCCAACCGAAAGAATGACTCGGCACTTTCTTGTACGCGGCCATCCACTGCCTTCTCCTCGGTTAACACGCGCCAAAGGGAAGGTGAACAAAAACTAGACCGCCGGAGACCGTCAGCGCAACCGTCTGGGCAGAATTTATTGCACGGGCACTTCACGACACACTCTCGAAACAAATCATGAATAACCGCACATAACAATTTGGTCGAGATGCACTGGCCTTTACGCAATCCTTACGGATTGCGTAAAGGCGCACCCCAGACGTCGAGTATGTGCCGGTAAGACGCCATTCTTTGACGAGTCAGTTGCCCGTCAACTCCAGAGTCAGCGACGTCGCTTCTGCGAGCCCATACCGCTAGCCATGAGTAGTCCGAAACCGATCGCCAGGACCGCCAGCAGCACCGGCCCCAACAGGTAGCTGCCCGTGCTGGCGAGCGCTGCCACCGCGGTTGTCGATGCAGGTGCCGGTTGGGTAATAACGGTCGCTTCAACCCCCCGCGACACTGGGGACGTGGTCGGGGTCGGGTGGACCGAACTGGTGCTCGGCGGCGGTGGGACGCTGGTGCTCGAGGACTCCACCTGTGGACAGTCCGCAGTCGGGAAGAAGCGGCCTTTGGCTGCACCACTCGCGTGTACGTCCACCTGCACGAAGCACTTACCGACCACTCCCGCCAGCAGAGGCAAGGTCACGCTGTCGCCATAATCCGGGCCGACCGCAATGTCATTGTTCGATTGGTGTTCCGGGTCCGAGCCGGCAGCGGGCGTGCGCAGCAGATTCTGGTGCACGTGCAGCGTTGCCGGCTGCGACGAGGGGCACTCCGGACCGGTGTGTTCAATACCGATGGTCACCTGTGTCCCGTCTGACGAGATCGCCTTGATGGTGATGTCGACAGTGGCAGGGCAACTCGGCTCGTGCGAACTGGGCTCCGACGAACTCTTCTCCGGAGTCTTGGATACGGTCGCCGTGCGTCCGGCTGTAGCTGACGCGGACCGGTTGGCGGTACTCGGGCTCGGAGAGGCGGCGGCCGATGTGGTGGGTGTGGCACCCACCGACTGGGCTCCGGTAGCCTGGCTCGACGGTGCCGCGCCAGAGGGCGAACTGAGAGCCACAATGGTGCAGCCGGCCGCCAGGAATGATAGGGCGGCTGAACAAGCTGATAATGGTCCGCGACGTGCTGGCATGGTTTCCCCCCGTGGTATTCAAGCCAGAATCTCGACCCTCGGTCTCTGCCCACCGGGGTTCCCATGATGCGGCCTTGAAATCGCTTTGGGAATACCCAAATTTGTAATCAATTGACTACGCTGCGTGTACGAAGCCGGTTTTAACATTCGTACGCGCCCAGCATTCCGCGCTTTATCCGAACTTATGCAGAATAGGGACACGCATTCCGCGCTACCTTTACACAAACTTGTTTTCGCCATCAAGTGTGCTAATAGCCCAGTAGTCTACTTGCGTCCAAGGAGCCCCCACCGCACCTCGGAGCGCACGCGCATTTGACAGAGGGCCAAACGAAATGCATTCTCGTGGGCACAAGCGGCGTTCCGGTCCGGCCAAAGCCGGCCACGCAATAGCTTTCGGGGGAAATATGCCGGTATTCGGTGTCATGCGCCACACTGTGTCGTCCACCCATCCGAGCCGCTGGGTCGGCTGCGCGGTGACCGCGTCGTTGGCCGCCACCGCGGTCGCGCTTCTCCTCGCTCCTGATCAGGCCGGGGCCACGGCGTCTTCGTTGCTCATGCGCTACCCCTACCTCACCGATGTGACGACGAACTCGGTGCAGGTCACCTTCGACACCAAGACAAAGGTGGCCAGCGCTAGTGGAGCAGTTCGATGGGGGCTACCTAACGGCACCGGTTGCTCCCTCATCGGCTCATCAGCAAGCAGCAGCAACAACACGATCAACTCGCCGATCAGCGTGGCCGGCGTCACGGAGTACCTGACATCGGTTCGGATCACCGGACTCGCCGCCGGAAC
Organism: Pseudonocardiales bacterium; assembly: GCA_030840295.1. Lineage (GTDB taxonomy): Bacteria > Actinomycetota > Actinomycetes > Mycobacteriales > Jatrophihabitantaceae > Jatrophihabitans_A. The sequence goes on along the minus strand of JAVEET010000185.1, from coordinate 3,741 downwards.
CGAATACTGCTACCGGGTGTACACCGGCGGATCGTCCTCGGTTGACCTGCTCGGGTCCGACGCCGCGCCCCACTTCAGGACGCTGCCGACGACTGGTCCGGTCAGCTTCGCGGTGCTAGGTGACTGGGGTGACAACACCGTCGCCGGCGGTGCAAATCAGAAGAGTATCGATGCACTGATCGCCGGCAGCGGAGCACAGTTCGCCGTGTCGACCGGGGACATCGCCTACAACACCGGAACCCAGAACAACTACGGGAATCTGGTGGCGACGGGATCTGCGGTGAGCCAGGTCTTCGGCGCCGATTACTGGAAGGTCCCGGGCGCATCAATACCGATGTTCGCCACTACCGGTAACCACGGTAGGTCAACGACCTTTCTGCAGAACTGGAAGCAAGCGGCAACTGTGGCGGCATCCGGCGGCAGGTACCAGATGGACAGCTACTCCGGGCAGGACGCGACCGTCGCAAGCAGTTACCCGTCTGTCTGGTACGCCTTCAACGCCGGCAACGCTCGCTTCTACGTCATCAACGCGGACTGGAACGACAACAACATCGGCAATGCGGCCGGCGGTGCGTACCAGGTGGACCGGGACTACCATTGGCAGACCACCAGCCCTGAATACCAATGGCTGAAAGCTGATCTGGCCAGCAACCCGACTGCGCTGAAGTTCGCCTTCTTCCACTACCCGCTGCGGGCCGACAGTGCGACAGAACCGTCAGACACCTACCTGCAGAACGATCCGAACAACCCCAAGGGCATCGGCACGCTCGAGGGGCTGCTGGCCAACAACGGCGTCAACCTGGCGTTCAACGGTCATGCTCACCTGTACCAGCGCAACCTGGCTCCGCCTGGGGCGGTCACGAGTTACGTAACCGGGGGTGGTGGCGGCAAGGTATCGCCGGTGAACAAAGGTGCGTGCAGTCCGACGAATGCCTACGCAGTCGGTTGGAGCTATACCAACGCCGCCGGAAGCAAGTGTGGCGCAGCCGCGATTCCTACTTCGGACAATCAGGTTTACCACTTCCTCAAGGTCACCGTGAACGGGACGTCGGTGACGATCAGTCCGACGAACGCGGCAGGCGCCACGTTCGATGCGGTGACCTACAACTTCGCGGCTGACACAACGGCACCTACCGCACCGAGCGCGCTCACCGCCACCGTTGTGAACGCTTCCGTCCGGTTGAATTGGACCGGCAGCAAGAGCACGGATGTGAGTGCACAGGATGTCTACCGCAATGGCCTTTGGCGGGCGACGGTTGTAGGTACGGCTCGGACGTACACCGATAGTGCCCCGATTGCCGGCAGCACCTACACGGTGCGAGCTCACGACCTGCGAGGTAACCAATCGCCCAACAGCAACGCGGTAATCAAGTGATCGTCGCCGGTCTCACTTCACCGGCTTTGACTGTTGAGGACGGTTGAACTGTCGATCTTCAAGATGCCGTCCTGCTGCGCGAGCCCGAATGTGGTCTGCTCGACGGCGACCTTGCCGTCCTTGTAGTAGTAGGTGATCGTGGCCTCTGCGGTTGATGGCGGCGCGCCTTTGGCACCATTGACCGCGACGCGCTCGATGGCGTCCCAGAAGGCCTGGTAGGTCTGCCGGTTCTTCGCCGTGCCGCTCTGGTACTTCGACGTCAGGCGCGCCCAACCCTGGTCGGTGGAGGCCGGAAGCAAGGCGTAGTAGTCCCTGATCGCTTGCGCGAGCTGTGCCGGGGTCGGCGTTCCAACCATGTTTCCGGTGGTCGAGGCTGTCGCAGAGGCTGAACCGGTTGTGCTTTGCCCAGCGGATGTTTCCGCCGCTGAAGACGTCGCCGTCGAGGTCGGTGGCGTGCTCGTCGCTGACGTCCGTGTCGACGTGAGCGGGGAGGCTGGGCCGCCCGCAGTGTTGCCGCGGTTGCCACCCCCGCCTGGTCCGAACAACAGGAATCCGACCAGAATCGCAAGTCCCACCAGGACCAGCAGGGCCGCGGCGACGAGCGCTCCGACTGGGCGTCGCCGGTTTGGCTCGGTAACCGATGCCGGTGCGACCGGTGGCCGTTCCGGGGTGGCGGCGTTCGCGTCCTGCCCGGCGACAGGCAGAGCAATGGTGTGATCGGACGGCGAATTGCCAACGGGGAAAGGCATGGCGATCGGCTGGGTAGCCTTCTGGGCCGCTGACATGTCGGTATGAAGGGCTGCCAGGTTACGGGCAACCTCGATCATCGGCGGCCGATCAGCCGGATCGGGCGCGAGCATCCGGAGCAGCAATGGTGCCAGCGGACCGCTACGTCGCGGCGGGACGATGTGCCCCGAGGCAACCTTGTGCAGGACGGCCATCGGGTTCTGATCGGTGCCGAACGGCGGCGTTCCCTCGAGGGCGGCGTACAGTGTCGAACCGAGTGAGAACACGTCGGCGGGAAATGCTGACATGGCTCCACGCGCTACTTCGGGAGCCAGGAAGGCCGGCGTGCCGGTTACCATACCGGTGGATGTCAGGTTCACGTCGCCGACGGCATGCGAAACACCGAAGTCGGTCAGTTTCGCCGAGCCGTCTTCGGTGATCAGCACATTGCCGGGTTTGACGTCTCGGTGCACGATCCCCGCCTCGTGAGCTGCAGCCAGCGCGGACGCGACCTCGGCGCCGATTCGCGCGACAACCGGAGCTGCCAACACACCCTTGTCGTTCAGCAGCGCCTGCAGACTCCTCGACGGCAGGTACTGCATGATCAGGCACGGCCGGCCGTCCTGCTCGACAATGTCATAGACCGGCACGGCATGCGGATGGTGCAACCTAGCCGTGATCCGCGCTTCACGCATGGCCCGACTGCTGGCCAGCCGGGCATCGCCTTCGTTCGATTCCGGCTGAAGAAGCAGTTGCTTGACTGCCACCGGGCGCTGCAGCAGCTCGTCCCAGGCCTCCCACACCGATCCCATGCCACCCGTCGCGAGTCGGTTGATCAGCCGGTACCGTCCGGCGATCAGGGCGTTGGGTGCGGTCATGACACTCCGGCGGGTGGGTTTGGAACACTGTCATCGCGACCCTACCGACCCGGGAGGCCGGTGTGCCGTTGGCTGCGCGCGGCTGAGTTAACGACCCTGCGCCGTGCCGCAGCGCACTGGTTTGGCCGCGGCGCCGCTGAGTTACGACTACCTCGTGGAAATACGCCAGCCATGGCGTAACTCGGACCAGCTTCGCGTAACTCGGCCTGCTCTGACGGAACTTGACAGAAACTAAACAGGCGGTCACGCTGTGTAATCAGATCCTTACTGACCAGTCGGTCAGGTTCGGGTGCTTACGCCGATGAGGTTCGAAAAGGGCAGCACATTGCCGCCGGGTCGCAACCCACGTCGCAACCCACGAAGAGGGAGCAGTAATGCGTGCCAGCACGGAGGAATCCCGAGCGGCCATCCAGCGGACGGCGTTGGCCACCTTCTGCGCGCGCGGCTACCGGACCACGACCCTGGAGGAGATAGGCGCTCAGGTAGGCGTAACTCGCGGCACGGTGCTGCATCATTTCAAGTCCAAGGCCGATCTGTTGGCCGCCGTGGCCGACCCGTACCTCAAGGCCGTCGAGGTATTGCTCGACAGCGCCGATCCCGGCGATCCGCCGACCGTGGCCGAACAACGTCAGCTCCTTACCGAGCTCGCCGATCTGTTACTGCAACACCGTGACGCGCTGCGGCTGCTGGTGACCGATGTCGCGGCCCGGGTCCAACTCGGACTGGTCGATCAGTGGGCCGCACCGACCGATCGGTTGGTCA
>JAVEET010000209.1 GCA_030840295.1 Pseudonocardiales bacterium | reverse complement strand
TTGGCGGCGAAGGTCACCGCGACGGCTCGCCTCAGCGCCAGTCGCACTCCCCCAGCGGCAAGCATCCGACGTTGCACCCGGGCGAAGGAGACCATCGACGCGATCTCCGCGGTGACCGCAACAGCGAGCCAGATCCAGCGCGGATGGGCCAGGGCCGAACCGGCGCCCCGCAGGTGCGGTGCGATGACGAATCCCTCGACGACCAACACGCCCAGGACCAGCGCGACGATGCCGACCTGCAAGCCCCGATGAGATCCGGCGCTCGACTTCTCACACGATCTGAGAGCGCGTGAGGTGAGCACCGAGCGAGCTCCGTCGGCCTCCCGGACTTCGTTGACCGGGTCGGGATCAAGGCGATCCTCGCCCTGCGGATCAGCTGTCCGCATTTCAAGTCGCGCTGTCACAGCGATGGGCCGGTCCTGCACCTCGGTCATACCGACTCCGTCATCCAGCGTCCTCCGGAACGGGTGAACGTCTCTGCCTACGACAGCCGTCGGGACCTCCTTATTCCCACCAGCACCCCCACGACCCGGCCGAGTTGGACTTTTTGGGTGGCGCAATCCCGGACGAGTCAGGCAGGAACGGCTAGGAACCTGAGAACGCCATGGGTAGCAAAACGGCTCTGTCGGTCGTCAGTGAGAGGATGCCAGGGTGACGGCACAATCGGCGCTTCCATCCTCCGCCAGTAAGGCAGCGCCGAGTCCTGAGTCCCGCCGGCCCTTCGCGGGCTTGCTGCCGGACCGCTTCCTGCATCACCGGCAACCTCGCTGGTGGCAGGAAGTAGCCATCATCGGTTTCTGCTACTGGCTCTACAGCGAGATCCGGAACCTGGTGCCCGAGCAGGCGAGCATCGCGATGCGCCATGGTCGCGGCGTGCAACATCTGCAGGACGCCCTGCACCTGAATTTCGAACGGTCCATGAACCATTTCGTCGCCGATCACGAGCCGATCGCCCAGGTCATGAACTACTACTACGCGACTCTGCACTTCCTGGTCACTATCGGAGTGCTGGTGTGGCTCTACAGGGCGCACCCGAGGATCTATCGAGGCGCGCGGACCGTCATCTTCGCGACCTCCCTGCTCGCGCTGGCCGGCTTCTACCTTTACCCGCTGGCCCCGCCACGGCTGCTGCCCCAATACGGCTATATCGATACCCTCGCTACATTTCATACCTGGGGCTCGCTGGCCGATCCCAAGATAGCCGAGCACTCTAACCAGTTCGCCGCGATGCCCAGCCTGCACATCGGCTGGTCGTTGTGGTGCGGCGCGTCGATTTTTCTCTGCGCCCGGCGCCTCTGGGTTCGCGCCCTAGGCGCGGCCTACCCGTGGCTGACCCTGCTGGTCATCGTCGGCACGGCCAATCACTTCATCATCGATGCCGTCGGTGGCCTGCTGGTGTTTCTCGCCGGCTGCGGTATCCAGTATCTGATGTCCGGCCGTTCTGCCTTCCGCAAGGCACCACATCCACCCGGCAAGGCGGCTCAGCTGGTCGGATCCACCGCCGGCGCATCGTAGAACACCGACTCGACCACCTTGCGAGCTCGTCGCGTGGTGCGTCGGTAGTCGTCGACCAGCTGGCCTGGATCTGAACCAGGCGGGTAGTCAAGCACTCGGCCGACGGCCGCCAACACCAGTCCCTGATTGGGAAGTTGGTCATCGGCTTTGTCTCGCACCAGCATGATGGCGTCCCGCGCCCGGCTGGCCAACCGCCAGGCCGCTTCCAACGCGGCGGCCTGATCGTCACTCAGCTTCCCGGCCTCGGCGGCAGCCCACAGTGCGGGCAGCGTCGCCGAGATGCGCAGGCCCGGTACCTCATGGGCGTAGCGCAGCTGCAGGAGCTGTGCCGTCCACTCCACGTCGGTCAGCCCGCCGCGCCCCAGCTTGGTGTGCGTATGCGGGTCAGCGCCGCGGGGCAGCCGTTCGGCGTCTACGCGGCCCTTGATCCGACGGACCTCGAGAACATCGGCGGTCGGCAGGCCACCGGGCGGGTATCTGATGTCGTCGATCAAATCTATGAACTTTTCGCCCAGTTGCGGGTCGCCAGCGCAGAATCGAGCACGGAGCAACGCCTGGGCCTCCCACACCGACGACCACCGGGCGTAGTACTCGGCGTAGGAACTCAGAGACCGGACGAGCGGGCCGTTGCGTCCCTCCGGCCGGAGGTTCGCGTCCAGGATGAGCGGCGGATCGGAAGACGGTGCCGACAGCATCCCGCGCAACTCCTCCGCCACGGCATGCGCCCGGTTGGCCGCTGTCGGCTCCTCGGGGCCGTCGCTGACCGCGACCAGGGCCCCGGCCACGGCTCGCGGTTCGAAGACGAAGAGCACGTCTGCATCGGAGCCGTATCCCAATTCCTGACCACCGAGCCGGCCCATTGCGATCACCGCGAAGTCGAGGTCCAAGTCAGCCACGCCGAGCGAGCGGGTCACCGCGGCCCGGGCGCTCTGCAGGCTGGCGCCCAGGGTCGCGTCGGCCAACTCGGTCAGAGCCATCCTGGTCTGGGAGTCGTCGATGAGGCTAAGGAGCTGGGCGAAGGCGATTCGGAGCAGCTCGTAGCGACGGATGCTGCGAATCACGTGCGCGACCTGAGCCTGGTCCTCCTGCCGCCTCGCGGAGGTGATCATGATCGTCTCGATCTCATGGCGCCGACGAGGCACGAGCTGAGCGTTGTCAGCCAGCATCTGCAGAGCTTCCGGGGCTCTCACGAGCATGTGCGAGACATAGCGGGAGGTGCCCAGCAGGATCGCCAGACGCGAAGCCACCGCGCCTTCATCGCGGAGCAGCCTGAGAAACCAGGGCGTGGTGCCCAGCGCATCGGACACCTGGCGGTAGGCCAGCAGTCCGGCGTCCGGGTCGGGAGCAGACGCCAGGTCCGACAGCATGACGGGCAGCAGCGTGCGCTGGATCGCGGCTCGCCGCGACAACCCGCTGGTCAAGGCCTGTAGGTGACGCAGGGCGCCGGCCGGGTCGGCGTAGCCCAGAGCCTCCAGTCGGCGGCGTGCTTCGTCCGGGCTGAGCCGCATGGCCTCCGAAGGCACGCGTGCGACTGCCTCCAGCAGCGGCCGGTAGAACAACTTCTCGTGCAGGCGCCGGACCTCGCGGACGTGTAAGGCCCATTCGGCGCGCCACACCGCGGCCGCGTCACCCCGGCTGTCGGCACGGAAGCCCATCGAGCGGGCCAGCCTCAACAGGACTGCCGGGTCATCGGGCACCAGATGGGTACGCCGCATGCGGGCGAGCTGGACCCGATGTTCGGTCGTACGCAGGAAGGCGTAGGCGTCGGCCAGGCTGATCGCGTCGTCGCGCCCCACGAAGCCACCGTCTCGCAGCGCCGCCAGCGCCGGCAAGGTAGCCCGGACCCGTAACGATTCCTCGGCCCGGCCGTGCACCAGCTGCAGCAGCTGAACCGCGAATTCGACGTCGCGCAGGCCGCCGGGACCGAGCTTGAGTTCGCGTTCGGCCACCCCGGCCGGCAGGTGTGCGACCACCCGGCGCCGCATGCCCTGCACGTCCGCCACGAAGTCCGCCCGTTCCGCCGCGGTCCAGACCAGCGGCGACAACGCCTGGACGTAGGCCTGGCCGAGTTCGAGGTCACCCGCGACCGGCCGGGCCTTCAACAAGGCCTGAAACTCCCAGGTGGAGGCCCACCGCTTGTAGTACGCCTGGTGGCTGGCCAGCGTTCGCACGAGCGCCCCTGCCTTGCCCTCAGGTCGCAGCGCCGCATCGACTTCCCAAGCCGCCTGGCCGCACACCTTAATCGTCTCGGCAGCGAGCCGGGTCGCCGCGCTCAGCGCAGGCTCGACCGAACCGTCCTCCGTGTCGGGTTCGGCCACGAACACCACGTCCACGTCGGAGACATAATTCAGCTCGCGTCCGCCGGCCTTACCCATCGCGACGATGGCGAGTCGGCAGCCGGCCGCGGATTCCGGCAGTCGGGCCCGGGCTACGGCGAGCCCTGCCTGGAGCACGTATCCGGCCAGGTCGGCAAGGGCTTCGGTCACCTGCTGCAGGGTCAGTTCCCCTACCAGATCTTGGGCTGCGATCAGGACGACCTCGCATCGATAAGCCCGGCGCAGGGCGATGACAGCTTCAGCTCCCGTAACGGTCGCCGGCCGCCCCGAAGTACCGAGTACCGGATCGTCGGCATCGGCGCCCACCGAGTCGACAATTCGCTGCCGGGCATCGGCAACAGTCGGAAGCTCGCCCGGCCTACCGGCGAGCAGCAGCGCATCGGCGGGATGCAGTACAAGATGTTCGGCGAGGGCGAGCGAAGCACCGAGCACCCCGAGCAGCCGCGGCCGGTAATGCGGCGAGACGCGCAGCTCAGCCAGGACATCCGGACCCGACGTCGTCGCGGCAAGCTGAGCAAGCAAGTTCAGGGCCTGGTCGGGGTCGGCCGTGCGTCCGAGCGCGGAAACCACAGCGGCCGCCGCGGCATCCATCGGGGCGTTCGCGGCCGGGTCCCACAGCGCAAGCACGTCACCGGTGAGCAGCACACCCGCCGCATCCGGATCAGCGAAGCCGACCCTGGCCAGCCGGGCCCCGATCCGAAGCTCGCTCCCAGCATCGGCCGCCTCAGTGACCGTGGGGTCCACGCGATGCTTGCATCTGGGCGGCCAGCGCGGCGCGGATTTCAGCCGGATCCGTGATCGGACCGGCGACCGTAGCAGCGGCGGCCGATGGTTGCGACGATCCGGCCATGGGCAGCGTCCGCGGACCAGCCGCCCGCTGTGGGTCGGCGACCACTGCGGCGAAGCCAGCCGCGAACGGCCTCCAGACCTCGGCGATGTCGTCGTGCGCGGCCACCGCACGACTGACCAGCTGGGCGACGTCGTACTCCGCGAGCGCCTCGGCGTCCTCGGCCGCCCAGAGCCGGACGATGTCGGGAGTGGTCTCGATATGGCACTGCAGTCCCCACGCTCGCCGACCGACCCGGAACGCCTGCACCTCACACCCGGGCGAGGACGCGAGCAGCACCGCCCGTGGCGGCAGCTGAGTGATTGCGTCGACGTGCCACTGCAGGACGTCCGGGGTTATCGGCATCTCCTTGAACAGCACGTCCTCGACCGCGGCCTGACGCTTGGCGATCAACTGGGCACCGTACTCCGGCGATTCGGCCCGTTCGACCCGGCCGCCGGTAGCGACTGCCAGCAACTGGCCGCCCAGGCAGACCCCCAGGGTAGCCAGTTCCTGTTGTACGGCCAGGGCCAGGAGTGCCCGAACCTGCGGCAACCACGGCGCCCGCTGATCGTCGTAGGCATTCTGGGCTCCGCCCATGACCACGAGCCCGCCGAAGCCATCCAGGTCTCGCGGCAACTCCTCGCCAGCCGGGCCGGAACGGATGTCCAGCGTTGCCCCGGCCTCGCGCAACCAGTCCCCGAGCCGTCCGACCGGATCGGTGGCGTCGTTTTCGATCACGAGGACCGGAAGGTCTACTGCGTCGGCCGTGGCCGTGGCCGCGTCCGGGTGACGGGCGCCGGCCGTCGATGAGGAGTGCAATGCCATACCGTCCAGGCTACTGACCCCTCCTACAACGACGGCAGATAGCGGCGGAGCTCGAACGGCGTGACCTCGGCTCGATAATCGACCCATTCGGCGCGCTTGTTCCGCAGGAAGAACTCGAACACGTGCTCGCCCAGCGTTTCCGCTACCAACTCCGATGCCTCCATAGCGTCCAGAGCATCGGCCAAGTTGTGCGGCAGTTCGTCGTAGCCCAGAGCCCGCCGTTCGGTGTCCGACAACGACCAGACATCATCCTCGGCGCCCGGCGGCAGCTCATAGCCCTCCTCTATGCCTTTCACACCGGCTGCGAGCATGACCGCGAACGCGAGGTAGGGGTTGCAGGCCGAGTCCAGCGAGCGAACCTCGACCCGGGTGGAATTGGCCTTGCCCGGCTTGTACATGGGCACCCGAACCAGGGCCGATCGGTTGGCGTGGCCCCAGCACACGTAGGTAGGAGCTTCGACGATCTGGCCCGGTGAGGCGAAGCCGAAGAGCCGCTTGTAGGAGTTGACCCACTGATTGGTCACCGCGGTTATCTCGCGGGCATGCCGCAACAGTCCGGCGATGAACGAGCGCGCGGTTGCGGACAAGAACAGCTCATCGGACGGATCGTGAAAGGCATTTCGGTCGCCTTCGAACAGCGACAGGTGGGTGTGCATCCCGCTGCCCGGTTGGTGCCGGAACGGCTTCGGCATGAACGTCGCGTGCACCTGCTTGGTGCGGGCGACCTCCTTGATGATGTGGCGGAAGCTCATGATGTTGTCGGCCATCGACAACGCGTCGGCGTAGCGCAGGTCGATCTCCTGCTGCCCCGGGGCGACCTCGTGGTGGCTGAACTCAACGGAGATGCCGACGGCCTCCAGAGCATCGATCGCTGACCGGCGGAAGTCATGGGCGGTGTCATGACTGGTCATGTCGAAGTAACCACCGTTGTCGATGGGCTCCGGTTCCGTACCGTCACTGGGTCGGTTCTTGAGCAGGAAGAATTCGATCTCGGGGTGGGTGTAGAAGGTCAAGCCCCGGTCGGCTGCCTTGGACAGGGTGCGGCGCAGGACGTAACGCGGGTCAGCCCAGGACGGCGAACCGTCGGGCATGGTGATGTCGCAGAACATCCGGGCCGTGTCACTGGGCTGGCCGTCGTCGCTGGGTAGGATCTGGAAGGTCGAGGGGTCCGGCCGAGCCAGCATGTCCGACTCGCTCGCCCGGGCGAATCCCTCGATGGCCGACCCGTCGAAGCCGATGCCCTCGGCGAAGGCGCCCTCCAACTCGGCCGGCGCGACAGCCACTGACTTCAGATACCCGAGCACGTCGGTGAACCAGAGCCGGACGAACCTGATCTGGCGTTCTTCAAGCGTGCGGAGGACGTACTCCTGCTGGCGATCCACAACCCGCAGTCTGCCGTGTGCACGTTTCGCCGTGATAACGACCCGCCGCTCGGGGCGTCGTCAGCCGATGCAGCAATGAAAAACCCCCGCCTGGGCGGGGGTTTGTTCACGACAAGCTACTTGGCCACGACGGAGCTACTTGGCGCCGTCGCTCAGCCACTTGGACCAGGACACAGCCCAGTAGCCGGAGTTCCATTCCTGCAGGGGCCGTCCGGTGTTGCGGACGTCGACGATGTCGCCGGGCCGCGACCAGTGGTAGAACCACCAGGAATTGTCCGGTGAGACGTTCAGGCAGCCGTGCGAAGTGTCGGTGTTGCCCTGAGCCCATACCGACCAGTCGGCCCAGTGGACGTACTCGCCGTCGTAGGAAATCTTGACGCCGACCGGAACGATGGTCTTGTAGGCATTGGCGCCCTTGCTCAGGCCGAACGAGGCCGAGTTCATGTTGATGTTGGTCTCGCCGCCGACGACGACGTGCGGCCCGGAGTTCGTGCGCAGGTCGATCGGTCCGGTATCACCGGCGATCGAGGTGTGGCGGCCCATCGAAGTCGGGATCGACTTGATCAACTTGTCGTTCTCGTAGACCTTGATCATCTTGGTGTTGTCGTCGGCGATCGAGACATGCTTGGCGCCGACCTTGAACCAGGTCGTTGTGTCGGCTTGTCCGTACAGACCGCCGCCGAAATTCGTGCCGTATGCCTTGGCGGTGATCGTCACCTTGGTGCCGGACTTCAGGTACGCCTTTGTCCGCCAGTACACGTCGGTGTTGCTGAGCCAACTGAACGCGCCGGCTTGAGCGGGCACGGTGGTCACTTGCAACGCTGCCTGGGCCGCCTTGCGGTCCGGAATGGCCTCATCGAAATGAATCCTGACTACCTGACCGACACCGAAGGTGCTGCCCGGGTCGATGGCGTAGCCGGAGGCCTGCTGGATGTAGGGCATCGTCAGGTTGGTCGGCGCAACCGTAGTGAAGGAGCTGGTCTCGGTGCTCCTCCTGCCCTCGGCGTTGGACGCGGTGGCAGTGAGCTTGTAGGTCTTGGCGTACCCGAGCGGTTCGGCGGAAGCCCAGCTGAGCCGGTCCGCTGAAACCGCACCCTTGACCGACTTCCCATCGGGGTTTTGCAGCGAGACGGTGTCGAGCGAGCCGTGAGTTACGGCGACCTTGATCGGCTGTACCGGGTTGATGCTGGTGGCACCGGAGGCTGCGCTCACCTTCAGCACCGCGGGCTCGGCCGCAGGTGAGGACGAGGGTGCCGCCTGGCCGCTCGACTGGCCGCTACCGGTGGCCGCGGAGTTAGCGCCTGGGGAGGCGTTGCCGGGCTTCTTGGCCGAGCAGGCGCCCAGGACGAGCACGGCTGCAGTAGCCGTTGCGGCGGCCAGGACGGCTGTGCGTTGGGCGCTGCACCAGTGGCGAGCCAAGACGGTGTCCTCCTAGAGACCTGCTGCAGCGTCCGTGCCGCGTGGGTGGGTAATTCGATTCGAGCGGCTCACCAGACCAGCTGGCACAAAGCAAAAGCCAACCCGGGGGCTGACGCCCTCTATTGTGACCTACTTTTCGGAGTCGACACGCCGCACCAGATGACGAAATGGTGTCAAAGCCATGTGATTTGTACTGCAACTACACCAGAGCGGCGCCAGCGATCATCCCGGGCCCCCTTGAGCGACGCGGGCTGGGGCCACGCGGCAGACTGGAGGAATGACGGTTTTGCGAATCGGCCTGGCCCAAGTCGACCTCACCGTGGGCGATTTCGTGGGAAACACCGCAATGGTAGCTGAACGGACGTCCGAGGCGGCGGCAAGTGGTGCGCAGTTGGTCGTCTTTCCGGAGATGACGCTGACCGGCTATATGCCCGAGGACCTGGTGCTGCGCCGATCCTTTCGTGCCGCTTCCCGCAAGGCGCTGGTGGACCTCGCGGGCCAGCTCGCGGACTCCGGTCTCGGCGACATCGCTGTCGTCGTCGGTTATCTGGACGAGGACCACGGAGCTCGAAATGCCGCCGCATTCCTGCAGAACGGCCAGGTCGTCGCCCGGTACTTCAAATACCACTTGCCGACCTACGGCGTCTTCGACGAGGACCGCTACTTCACGGCCGGCTGCGAGCTGAGCGTCGTCCGGTTCGGCGGCGTGGATGTCGGCCTGACCATCTGTGAGGACGTTTGGCAGGACGGTGGGCCCTTCACCGCCGCCGCGTCTGCCCGGGTCGGTTTGATGCTGAACATCAACGGCTCGCCGTACGAGCGCAACAAGGACGATCTGCGGTTACCGCTGGTCCAGCGTCGGGCGCAGGAAGCCGGCGCTCCGGTGGTCTATGTGAACCAAATCGGCGGCCAGGATGAGTTGGTCTTCGACGGGGACTCCTTCGTCGTCGCCGCCGACGGCACGCTGCTGGCCCGGGCCCCCCAATTCGTCGAGGGGATGTTCTACGTCGACCTCGACCTGGCCGAGGCCAGCAGCGACGCCACGCCGACGGTGAACGATCTCACGGTCCGGCGGACAGCGGCTCCCCTCGCACCCAGATCAATGCCGACCAGGCTGACCTCTGGGCCGGACGCGCCGCCGCGGCTCGGCCGCTACACACCGATGCCGGACGAGGAGGAGGTCTGGAACGCCCTAGTCACCGGTACCCGTGACTATGCCCGCAAGAACGGGTTCGCCTCGGTAGTGCTCGGTATGAGCGGCGGTATCGATTCCGCCGTCGTCGCGGCCATCGCAGCGGACGCGATCGGCGGCGCCAATGTGCACGGGGTCGGCATGCCCAGCGCTTACTCCTCTGACCATTCCAGGTCCGACGCGCGCGATCTGGCCGACCGCCTGCACGCCCACTACCAGGTGGTAGAGATCGAACCGATGGTTTCGGCGTTCGTGCGCTCGCTGAATCTGACCGGGCTGGCCGAGGAGAACGTCCAGGCCCGGGTTCGGGGAACGACCCTGATGGGGCTGTCCAACCAACACGGCCATCTGGTGCTGGCCACCGGCAACAAGAGCGAGCTGTCGGTCGGCTACTCGACGATCTACGGTGACGCGGTCGGCGGCTTCGCTCCGATCAAGGACGTTCCGAAGTCGCTGGTCTGGAAGCTGGCGCAGTGGCGCAACGCCGAGGCGGTAAAGCGTGGTGAGCAGCCACCCATCCCGGAGAACTCCATCGCCAAACCACCATCGGCGGAGTTGCGACCGGGCCAACTCGACTCCGATTCGCTACCCGATTATGAGCTGCTCGACGCGGTGTTGATGCGCTACGTCGACCTCGACGCAGGATTCGAGGACCTGGTCGCCGAAGGTTTCGACCCCGAACTGGTGATGCGAGTGGCCCAGCTGACCGATGCCGCGGAGTGGAAGCGCAGGCAATACCCGCCCGGTCCGAAGATCAGCCTGAAGGCGTTCGGAAAGGACCGGCGGCTACCGATTACCAACCGCTGGCGTGA
>JAVEET010000151.1 GCA_030840295.1 Pseudonocardiales bacterium | reverse complement strand
CGATCGCCAGTAGTGGTATCAGAAGTCGATGCCGAGCAGTGTTCATCAGCTGCCTCCGAAGATGGGACAAAACACCCTCGGAACGAGGCTACGTCCGATCCTGTGCGACCAGCATGAGATGTGGCGGAACGCCGGTCGAGCTGGGCAGCGTCAGTGGCGGGCGGTGACCGGAGGCGGCGCAGCCGTCCGAAATCCCGAGGTCGTCCGCCGTTCGCCGTCCCGCGTAATTGCCAACGCCTGGAATCCGGCGAGACCTTCGAGCCAGTCAATGGCTGCCAAGCCCATCGCGAACCCGGCCGTGGCGTAAGCATCGGTCAGGGTGATGCCCGAGCCGACTACCGTCAGACTCGCCAGTTCGGTGACAGCCGATCCATCGTGTGGATCGAGAATATGCGGGCCTCGTTCGGCGGTTCCCGACGTCGCCACGGCGAGGTCGGTGCCGGCAACCACGGCGGCGACGTCGGTGCGGCGGTGTGGATCGGCGATCCCGATCCGCCAGTCCCCGCCGTCATAATTTCCCACACACTGGACGTCCCCACCGCCGTTGAGGCAATGGCTCGTCGAACCGGCCAGCTGCAGCAGATTGCTCGCCTGCTCGATGGCCCAGCCCTTGACCAGCCCAGACGGGTCGAGGACGCCGTTCGGATATATGGAGAAATAGCCGCCGGTTGCCGCCTCGATCTGCGCGGCCATCCCGAGGACCGTGCGTACCTCGGGGGAGCATTGCGGCAGCGTCAGCTCTTGCCGTCTTAGTCGGCTGACCTCGCTGGATGACTGGTACGTCGAGAAGGTCGCGTCGACCCAGTGCAGCCAACGCACCATGTCGGCTACCACCTCGGCGCCCACCCCCGGTCGGCGGATGTCGATCGAGAAGACGGTGCCCATGCAATGCTCGACATGGCGCTGAGCTCCGGCCGGGCGCGTGGAACTCATTTGAACCCGGCCTGATCCAGCGCACTCTGCAGGGACTGCAGGTATCCCTCACTGGTGTAGGTCGCGCCCGAGATGGTGTTGACGTTCGCACTCTGCGCGCTCAGCGTTTCCTGCAACAGCAGTGGGCCGGCCTGGCTGTTGATATCGGCCGATCGGGGATCGTCGGCGGTCAGTTGCAGGAACGACACGTTGGTGATCTTGGTGCCGCTGATCGAGACCTTGACCTGGACCACCCCGTACCGGGTCTGCACAGCGGTTCCGTCATAGGACTTCGAGGGCTGGCTGGCCGCGGGGGGCGTAGTGGACGCCGGACCGGTGCTGGTCGAACCTGAGGACGGGTCGGGTGGCGCACCGGTCCCGGTCGCGCTCGGTGTGGAGGTGGCCGGCGCGCTGGTCCCGGTGCCGGGAAGCGCCGCTGACGGCAACGCCGTGGCGCCCAGGGCGGTGTGGCCATGGGTTTTGAAGGTCAGCAACGCGACCAGTCCGAGGATGGTGCCCAGGACGGAGAACAGCACTCGCTTCACAGGACAGCCCTCAGAACTCGAACGATTCGTGGTGGATTCGCCGCCTGGGTACCCCAGCTTGAATCAGCGCCCCGCGGGCGTTGTCCATCATCTTTTCGGGGCCACACAGGAAGACGTCGTGGTCGCGCAGATCCGGCAACACCCGGGTAAGCCGTTGCGCGGAAAGGTGGTCGTGGTGGTCCATGCGAGAGGGCCCGATCAGATAGTGCACCTTCGACCCTCGGTTTCGCGCGATCGTATCGATCTCTTCGCGAAGGATCAGATCCGCAGGATCGCGGACGCGGTACAACAGCGTGACGTCGCCCGGATCCCCCGGTATGGACTCAAACAGCGCTCGCAAGGGCGTTATGCCGACGCCACCGGCCAGCAACAGGACCTTGCGCCGCCGGCGCCTGGCCGCCGTCATCGATCCGTACGGACCCTCGGCGAACACTCGGGTGCCGGGCCGCAGCGCCCTGAGAGCCTGACTGTGTTGCCCGGCGGTCTTGACGGTGATCCGGAGCAGATCTGACCGGGGAGCGGCGGACAGCGAGTAGGGGTTGGCCGCCCACCACAGATCCCGGGTCAGAAAGCGCCAACGGAAGAACTGACCGGATTCGGCGCCGAGGTCGGCCAGCGATCGACCGGAGATATAGACCGACACAACATCGGCGTTTTCCGCCTGTACGGCGGCAACTCGCATCGGATACCGGAGGTAGCCGACCACCGGGACGGCCACTCGGAACCACACCAGCAGTACCGCCACCGACACGTACAGGGTCGCCCACAGCCAACGGGCCGGTGCGTTGTAGATGAAATCGGCGCCAGTGGCGAACTGGTGGCTGAAGGCCAGCGCGATCGCAAGGTAGGTGTAGAGGTGTATGAAATGCCAGGTCTCGTAGCGGAGCCTGCGGCGGGCGGCTCGAGCGGACGTCACGCCGACCGCGACAAGCACGCCGAGGGCCACGGTCGCCATCAGGACGTCGGCATACCCCGTGATCAAAGATCCGGTCTCCCACACGACATTGCGGTGCTCGGTGACGGCATAGCCCCACACGATCAGCAGAGTGTGCGCGATGGCCAACGACACGGTGTACCGACCGCCCATGGCGTGCCAACGGGCCAGCCGATCAGCGCCCACCCCCCGATCCAGAGCCGGTACCCGCGCCATCAGAGCGAGCAGGACGATCACGGCATAGCCCGCCCACAACCCGGTGAGCCGCCCTGCGTTGGTGAGCCAGTCGCCGAAACCGCTTACCCGGTACGTGTCGTGCCACCAGAGGAACGTGACGGCGAGGGCGCCCAGGGCGATGAGAGCGAGCGCAACCTCCCGCCCGATGCCCGGATGGCGAGAGATCGGGGCCGCCGTCGAAGCTAGCACGGGATTGGGGGCTGAGGTGGCCACGCGCACTCCTTCCCCGTCGGCTGAACTGTCGCAACGAGCTCAGTATCGGCTGCTCGCTTCTGCGATTGCTCTCAACCAGCTGTGACCTGTCGCCAGATATCCCGCACCGGCGCTCCGCTACTCGGCCATTCCGGCGGCCGAGCAGCTTTGAGAGCCAACTCAGAGCAAATTCTGAGGACTCGGCGAGCATGCTGGTGGTCATGACTACTCGTTCTGAACCGCAGCTGACTCGTCCGGACGGGACCCCGCTGCGTGCTCTGGTGGTCGAGGACGAACCGAACCTGGCCGACGTCCTGGTCAGCATGCTGGTCTTCGAAGGGTGGGAGGCGCGGCCGGCGCTGGACGGCGCCTCCGCAGTGCAGATCGCTCGCGACTTCCGACCTGACGCCGTCGTCCTCGATGTGATGCTGCCGGATCTGAGCGGTCTGGAGGTGCTGCGACGGCTACGCAACGAGCAACCGTCGGTCTGCGTGCTCTTCCTCACCGCCAAGGATTCGGTCGAGGACCGGATCGCCGGGATCACCGCCGGTGGTGACGACTACGTCACCAAACCGTTCAGTTTCCAGGAGGTCTCGGCACGGCTGCGCGGGCTCGTCCGGCGCGCCGGGATCGCCCGGTCCGAGGACGGTTCGCAGGTCGTCGTGGGTGATCTCGCCATGGATGAGGACGCGCGCGAGGTTCGTCGCTCCGGAGCCATCATCGAGCTGACGGCCACCGAGTTCGAGCTGTTGCGCCTGTTGATGCGCAATCCTCGCGTGGTGTTGTCCAAGGCTCAGATCCTCGACCGGGTGTGGAGCTATGACTTCGGTGGCAGCGGCCACGTGGTCGAGCTGTACATCAGCTACCTACGCAGGAAGATCGACGCCGGTCGCCAGCCCATGATCCACACGGTGCGGGGCATCGGCTACGTGTTGAAGCCGGCGACATGACGGATTCAGCGGGCACCGGCTCGGCAGTAACGAAGGCGACGGCCACCGTCGAGGCTGCTGGATTGCGCGCGCGAGTGCGCCGGCTCAGCCTTCGCACCAGGCTGGTCGCAGTGCTGCTCGGCCTGCTGCTTCTCAGTTGTGCGGCCCTGACCGTCATCACATCGTTCGCCCTTCACAACTACCTGGTCGGACGATTGGACCAGCAGTTGACCGCGGCGGGCAACCGGTATGCAGTGTCCCTGGAACACCCCGGCGACAATGCCGGCTTCGATTCGGTGGTCGGCCAGCAAGTGGGGACTCTGGGCGCGCGGAGCGTCAACGGGATCGTCACCGCAGCCGGTGTAGTGAGTGGCGACTCGAACACCCGATCGATCTCCGCTGCTGACCGTGCCATTCTGGGCGGTCTGCCGGCGAGCGGGCCTCGTGACGTCCACCTACCGGGTCTCGGTGAGTACCGGGTCATCGTCAGCCCAGGTCAGGACGGTGATCTGCAATTGACCGGCCTGCCCAAACATCCGGTCGACGACACCATCGGACGACTGATCGTCATCGAAATATTGGTCTTCCTGGTGGCCCTGGTGCTCACCGGTTTCGCCGGTGCCTTGTGCGTCCGCTTGTCATTGCGGCCCCTGCACCGAGTGGCCCGCACCGCCCGGCAGGTCTCGGCGCTGCCCTTGGGCAGCGGTGACGTGCAGCTGCCGCAGCGGCTACCGAATTCAGCGGCCGAGACCGAGGTCGGCCAGGTGACCGAGGCCTTCAACCA
>JAVEET010000109.1 GCA_030840295.1 Pseudonocardiales bacterium | reverse complement strand
GCCCAACGACTGATCGCCGACAACGGCAACGACAAGTTCGCGGTCAGCGACCGGTCGATCGTGCCGGCCTACCAGCAGCAGGCGTTTACGACGGCCAAGGGCCGGGTCGAGAACCCGGTTTCGCCCTATGTCTATTACCTGGTTCCGAACTTCAAGAAGATGACGAACCCGCTGGTGCGCCAGGCACTGAACATGGCCACCGACCGGACCGGCTGGATCACCGCACTCGGTGGACCCACCAACGGCACCGTGGCCACGTCGATCATGAGCCCGGCTCTGCTGGGTTACAAGGACGCCAATGTTTACAACGTGCCGCCAGCCGGTGACCCGGTGAAGGCGAAGGCGTTGCTGCAGCAGTCCGGCGTCCCGATGCCGTACCCGATTACGTTCACCTACTCCGGCGGCACACCGACCACGGAGAAGGAAGCGGCGATCGAGAAGGCTGCCTGGGAGAAGGCCGGCTTCAAGGTCACTCTCAACGAGCTGACGGACACCTACTACGACGTCATCCAGGACCCGACCAAAGCCGCGACGTACGACGTGACCTGGGGCGGCTGGGGTGCTGACTGGCCGAGCGGCTCGACTGTCATCCCAGCCCTGTTCGACAGCCGGATCAACCTGAACAAGGCCTCGAACGGGCAGGACTACGGCCTGTACAGCAGCGACACGGTCAACAAGATGATCGATACGGCCCTGAACGATCCCAATGTCACCACCCAGGCCAACAGCTGGGCCGGCATCGACCAAGTTCTGGCCAAGGATGTCGCCTACATCCCGCTGTTCGTCCTGAAGTTCATCATGGTTCGCGGTTCCGGGATCAAGAACTACATCAACAACCCGAGCGTGAGCATGTATCCGGACCTCGGAGTTCTCGGGGTCCAGTAAGCGCCCAAGGCAGTACGGCGGCGGGGAACTCCGGTTCCCCGCCACCGTACTGCCGGGAGCAGTCCGTTCCACGAGAGAGGAATTGGCCCCAGCGACCAAGGGGTGACGACCATGTTTGCTTACACGATCCGACGTCTACTCGCGGCATTTGTTCTGCTGATCCTGATGAGCATCGTCACCTTTCTGCTGTTCAACGCCTCCGCTCAGGATCCGGCCCGGCTCGCGTGCGGAAAGAACTGCACGGTCGAGCAGATCGCCTCGGTCCGTCACAAGCTTGGCTATGACAAACCCATCGCCACCCAATATGTACTGCTCATCAAGGGTCTCGTCGCAGGCCGGGACTTCCCGGACGACGCCGCAACCAAGAAGAACGCCCCGCAGACGATTACGCACTGCGGTGCTCCCTGTTTCGGCTACTCGAACTTCCAGACCTCGCTGGTCAGCACTTTGATCAAGGAACGGCTACCGGTTTCGATCTCGGTGGCCTTCTTCGCCTTCGTGCTCTGGATGGTCTTCGGCATCGTGAGCGGGGTGATCGCCGCGCTCTTCCGGGGCCGATGGCCGGACAAGATACTGGTCGGGCTCGCCCTGGTCGGTTACTCATTCCCAACCTTCTTCATCGGGCTGGTGCTGTACACCTACATTGCGCTGCAATGGCAACTGGTTCCGACTCCCGAGTACATCTCGCCGCTGTCCGATCCGGTGGGATTCCTGCGGGGCGCCATCCTGCCCGCAGTGACGCTGGCAATGATCTACATCGCTGGCTACGTGCGGCTGACCCGAGCCTATGTGTTGGAAGCCATGGGTGAGGACTACCTGCGCACGGCGCGGGCAAAGGGGCTCAACGAACGCACCATCGTCATCAAGCACACGCTGCGGGCGGCCCTGACCCCGATCACCACCATCGCCGGCCTGGACCTCGGAGCGCTGCTCGCCGGCACCCCGATCACCGAGACGGTCTTCAACTTCAACGGCGTCGGAAAGCTCACCGTGCAATCGGCAACGAACGGGGATCTGCCCACGCTGACCGCGATCGTGCTGATCTCCGCGGCCTTCATCATCGTGGCGAACATCGTGGTCGACGTACTGTATGCCTATATCGACCCCCGGGTCCGGTACGCGTAGGCGGTGACTAGCAGATGAGCGAGGGAATTACGGTGGCCGAAGTAGCTGCGGATCGCCCGCATGCGTTGGGTGAGGATTTCCTTCAGGTCGAAAACCTGAAGGTGCATTTCCCCACCGAGGACGGCCTGGTCAAATCTGTCGACGGTCTCAGCTTCGATCTGCAGCGCGGTCGCACCCTTGGCATCGTGGGTGAATCTGGATCCGGCAAGTCCGTGACCAGCCAGGCCATCATGGGCCTGCACCGGGGAAGCCGGGCCCAGGTCTCCGGCCAGATCCTGCTCGACGGTGAAGACCTGTTGCAGGTCAGTGATGAGCGACTGCGCAAGCTTCGCGGCAATGATATCGCGATGGTGTTCCAGGACCCACTGTCCTCGCTGCACCCCTACTACACGATCGGCAACCAGATCGTCGAGGCGTACAAGGTCCATCACGACGTCAAGAACAGCGCGGCCCGCAAGCGGACGATCGAGATGCTCGACCGGGTAGGTATTCCGAATCCCCAGCGCCGGATCGACCAGTATCCGCACGAATTCTCTGGCGGTATGCGTCAGCGCGCCATGATCGCGATGGCCCTGATCAACGACCCGAAGCTGCTCATCGCCGACGAACCCACGACCGCGCTAGACGTGACAGTTCAGGCACAGATCCTCGAACTGATCCTGGACCTGCAAAGGGAATTCGGCTCGGCCATCATCATCATCACCCACGACCTCGGTGTGGTGGCCGAAATGGCCGACGACATCCTCGTCATGTACGCCGGCAAATCCGTCGAGCGTGGCCCGGTCAACGACGTCTTCTACACCCCGCAGATGCCCTACACCTGGGGACTGCTGTCCTCCATGCCCCGTATCGATCGGGTCCGCGAGGAGCGGTTGAACCCGATCCGGGGCAACCCACCGTCGCTGATCAACCCACCCTCCGGGTGCGCCTTCAACCCCCGGTGCGATTTCCGCCACCAGGTCGACGATCCGCAGCGCTGTGTAGATGAAGTGCCGTTGTTCGATCCAGAGCAGCTGCATCCGGTGCGCTGCCACATCGTCCCCGCGCGGCGCAAGGAGATCTTCGAGTCCACCATCAAGCCTCGTCTGTGAAAGGAGCCGACTCCATGACTGAACCTACTGTCCCGGCAGCGGCCCGCGACGCGGGCGAGACCGGCGGCCAGCGATCCGGTGACGTGCTGTTACGTGTCGAAGACCTGCGCAAGCATTTCCCCTTGAAGACACAGGGTTTGATCCGCCGACCGTCCGCTCCGGTCAAGGCCGTGGACGGCATCTCCTTCGACCTGGACGCCGGCGAGACCCTTGGCCTGGTGGGTGAATCGGGCTGCGGCAAGTCCACCGCGGGCCGGACGGTATTGCAGTTGCTCGAGCCGACCAGTGGCAAGATCACCTATCGGGGTGAGGATGTCACCGGCGCCAAGGGCGAAAGGCTGCGCGGCCTGAGGTCCGACATGCAGATGGTGTTTCAGGATCCCTACGGTTCGCTCAATCCACGCCACACCATCGGCACGATCATCGGCGCCCCGTTCATCATCCAGAAGGCCAAGACCGAGAAGGGCGTCAGGGCCGAGGTCCAGAGCCTCATGGAGCGCGTCGGCCTGAATCCCGAGCACTACAACCGGTACCCACACGAATTTTCTGGTGGCCAGCGCCAGCGTATCGGCATCGCCCGGGCGGTGGCCCTGCGGCCGAAGCTGATCGTGTGCGATGAACCGGTTTCGGCGTTGGATGTGTCCATTCAGGCCCAGGTGGTGAACCTGCTGGAGGATCTGCAGAGCGAGTTCAACCTGGCGTACATCTTCGTGGCCCACGATCTGTCCGTGGTTCGCCATATCTCCGACCGGGTTGCGGTCATGTACCTCGGTAAGATCATGGAGCTGGCCGACCGGGATGTGCTGTATTCCAAGCCGATGCACCCGTACACCCACTCGCTGATGTCCGCGGTGCCGGTGCCGGATCCGAAGAAGGAGAACAAGCGCAACCGGATCCTGCTCACCGGTGACCTGCCCAGCCCGATCAATCCGCCGTCCGGCTGTGTCTTCCACACTCGCTGCCCGAGGTACCGCACGGTGCTCTCGGACACGGACAAGGCGCGCTGTACGGGTGAGGTGCCGCAGTTGGAGCCCAAGGCGACCGGGCACCTGGCGGCGTGCCACTTCCCGGAGGTCCGGGCCGACGTGGCCGCCGCAGAGGACACGGTCGCCCCGACTCAGTAACCGGCGCCGAGCTGTAGGTTTGCACACGTGACGACTCCGACCGCGGCGCGACGCCTGCTCCTGGTCCACGCGCATCCCGATGACGAGTCGATAGGTACCGGCGCGACGATGGCCAAGTACGTTGCCGCCGGTGATCACGTCACCCTGGTTACCTGCACCCTGGGCGAGGAGGGCGAGATTCTGGTGCCCGCGTTGTCACAGCTCGCGGCAGATCAGGCAGATCAACTCGGGGGCTGGCGGATCACCGAACTGGCCGATGCCATGGCTGAGCTGGGCGTGACCGACCACCGCTATCTCGGCGGGGCCGGCCGGTTCCGGGACAGCGGCATGATGGGCACACCGGCCAACGAGAAGCCACGCGCGTTCTGGCGCGCCGACAGCGATCGCGCAGTGTTCTACGACGCGGTACTGGCGCTGGTCGAAGTCATCCGTGAGATCCAGCCACAGGTGATGGTGACCTACGACGACTTCGGCGGTTATGGCCACCCCGACCACATCATGGCCCACCGCGTCGCTACGGCGGCCGTCAGCGCTGCCGCGCAGGACAGCTACGTCAGCGTTGGCGGCCGCCCCTGGCAGGTGTCCAAGGTCTACTGGACCGCCACGCCACGCTCGGTCCTGGCCGAGGGGCTGGAGGCGCTGCGGAATTTCGAGAATTCACCGTTCGCCGATGTCGAGTCGGTGGACGACATCCCGTTCGTGGTCGACGATGAGCTCGTGACGACGTGTATCGACGCCGACGACTTCATCGACGCCAAGGCGGCCGCCCTCACGGCCCACGCCACTCAGATCAGCATCGACGGCCCGTTCTTTGCGCTGTCGAACAATCTGGGCCAGAAGACCTGGGGCACCGAGTATTACCGGCTGGTTGCAGGCACATCAGGTGGCCCGGTCGACCTCAACGGTCGTGAGACCGACCTGTTCGGTGGCCTGGATGTCTGATGAAGAACCTGTGACCGAGGAACCCATGACCGAGGCCACGTGACCGACATCCCGCTGTACGGCAGTGGCGAGGACCAGGATGCCCTCGTTGCACGTGGTCGTCGCAGGTCTCGGGTCTCCGATGCCGACGACCCGTCCAATCGGTCTGACCGTGATGACGGTTCCGGTGGCGCTGACTCCGACCACGCTCGGCGACTGCCATCCGTGATCGTCGTGCTGGGCCTGATCCTGTACGGCGTGGTGGGTGCCTTGTCGGCGGTCTACGAGATCCTGCTGATTCCGTTTCGGGTGGGCGGCACCCTGGTTCCCATCGCTGTGGTATTGGCCATCGCTAGCAACATCGTGCTGCCGCGGCTGTCCCGCAATCTCACGGGAGGCACGGTGATCGGAAGCCTGCCACCGGTCATCCTCTGGGTCGTGGCCACCGCGGTACTGCAGTCCAGCCAACCTGAAGGCGATGTCCTCGTGCCGGGTGGCGGCAACGTGCAATGGGTCTCCTACGGTGTGATGCTCGGTGGGCTTTTCGCCGGGCTGCTGTCAGCACTGCTGGCTCCGGGCGCTCCGCGTTCTCTGCGTTCTCCGGGCGCCCCGCGTTCTCCGGGCGCCCCGCGCTCCCTGCGTTCTCCGGGCGCCCGGCGGTAGTGATAGCGATGGTGTTCGGCATAGCCCATCCTGCGGTACAGGCCAAGTGCCGCAGAGTTGGTGGCCGTTACCTGTAGGTACGCGTGGGACACTCCCTGCTGCACCGCCCACCGCTCGAGCGCGACCATGACCCGGATGGCCAGGCCGCGTCCGCGATATGGCTCGCCCACCTCGAGCGCCGTGATCCCCGCCCACCCCTCGTCCACGACGGCCCGGCCGATGGCCACGGTTTCGCCGCCCGTCCGGATCGAGGCGAACCGGACGTTCTCGTGCCGGCCGAGCAGGCTGCGGGCCGCCTCGCTGAGCCGACCGTCGCGGGCGTGATAGCCGGCCTGCCAGGCGGGCGACAACCCCGATTCGAGCACCACCGACACACCGGCGCCGGTCCCGGCCGGTGGCTCGCCACCCGGCAATACCTTGGTCAGGACCACGCCTGGGGAGGCGATCGTCCAACAGCGCTGGGCAAGTTCGGCGTCCAGCAGACCGCGGGCGGGAAGCGGCACCTGGATCAGCGCGTGCAGGGATCGGGCCGCGTAGAAATCCAGCACGTCGGCCAGCATGGTGGCGATTGGCCTGCCGGGCGTCGCTAGTGGCAGCGCCGAGTTGCCGCGCGCGGTCCATCCGGAATTGGCTCGCAGCAACCAGCCGTCCAGCTCCACGGTTTCGGCCGAACGCCAGCCCCGGGCGGCCACCCGCTCCAGCTCCAGCACCCGGCCTCGATCCGGCGCGACGATCCGGGCGGTTACCACGGCCGAGACCGGGATTGTCCGGAGACCGCGGCCGGTGCGGACCGTGAGTGAATTCTGATCGATCGCGCGCAGTTCACCCACCACATCACTCAACGGGGGCGCACCACCGGGGTCCGTTCGACGGTATCTGACCACAACCCGCCTACCCAGCGCACTTTCATCGATCACGACCGGCATACTAGGCGGCGGTAGCACTCGTTTCGGGAGGACTCGAAGTGACGTATGTGATCGCAGAACCCTGCGTCGATGTTTTGGACAAGGCCTGTATCGAGGAATGCCCGGTCGACTGCATCTACGAGGGTGGCCGGATGCTCTACATCCACCCGGACGAGTGCGTCGACTGTGGCGCCTGCGAACCGGTATGCCCGGTCGAGGCAATTTTTTATGAGGATGACCTGCCCGACAAGTGGCGGGAGTACACCCAGGCCAATGTCGATTTCTTCGACGAGCTCGGTTCACCCGGTGGTGCTTCGAAAGTGGGCAAGACCGACTTCGATCCGCCATTGATCGCCGCCCTGCCCCCACAGGCCACCGAGCACTGATCCCGCCGGAGCCACCTCGTGCGGGTCCATTTCCTCACTCATCCCGAGGTCGTCATTGACCCCGAGGTGCCGGTCTCTGAATGGGGTCTCAGTGACCGGGGCCGGGAACGGGCTCAGCTCGCGGGATCGGCCCTGCGCGGCATCTCCGCGGTGTGGAGCAGCCCTGAGGTCAAGGCCGAGCAGGCGGCGCGCGTGATTGCCGACGAGTTGGCTTTGCCGGTCCTCCTGGCGGGCGGGCTGGCCGAGGTCGACCGGCGGACGACCGGTTACCTGCCCGAGCCGGATTTCTGGGCCAACTACCAGGAATTCCTCGATCGACCCACGCACAGTGCACGCGGCTGGGAAACCGCCGTGGATGCCCAGCGCCGCATTGTCTCGGCCGTCGAGGAGATCATCGAGGCGGTCGAGGCCGACCAGGATGTGGGCGAGGACATCGTGCTGATGTCACATGGGGGAGTCGGGGCGTTGTTGCTCTGTCAGCTGAGCGGCACGCCGATCCAGCGGCTGGTCAATCAACCCGGGCAGGGCAGCCTGTTCAGTTTCGACGCGAGGACTCGCGAGATCCTGCACGGCTGGCAGAGCTTCGAGGACTTCGCCCGAGCCGCCGCGCGGTAGTCGCCCGGTCAGCGGGTCAGCGGGTCAGCGAGTCAGCCGGTCAGCGAGTCAGCCGGTCAGCCGGTCAGCCGGTCAGCGCGATAGTCGCTCGGTGCGGCCGGCCGATGCAGCAGTGATCGGTCAGCCGGCAAGTGTCGCCGTGACCGCCGTGGCGCCCGCCTGGGTATCCGCCGTCCAACCCTTGGACCGCTTCCAGTGGCGGCCCGAATAGCGGACCTCATCGATGCCCAGCACGCTGGCGTGGCTGACGAACCAGGCGGCCGTGGCCCACGAGGCGCCCGAGACCGAGACGGTTTTGCCCGACGTGGACGGCGCGTGCACCGGCAGCTCCTTGGCGAGCTGCGCGGCCATCGCGGCCGGGGTGGCGATGACCGACGGCTGGTCAAACCGGCACGTCACCCCCGCGGCGGTGACACCCATCAGCGCATCCGCCACGGTTTGGGCTTGGGGCTCGTGTTTGGCGTAGGCGCTTCCGTCCGCCGAGACCTGCACCGTCTGGATTACCGTGGCCAGCGAGTCGTTCTGCCAGTTCGGCACCTTGACGACCGCGTCGAGGAACTTGCCGGTCGCGTAGGCGACGTTGGCCAGCTGCTCGGCTGATCCCCAGCCCTGCGAGGGCCGCTGCTGCAGGATCCCGACCGAATCGCGGTCGCCGGCTCCGTCCGGGATATTGTC
>JAVEET010000202.1 GCA_030840295.1 Pseudonocardiales bacterium | reverse complement strand
TCAGGCACGGTCGCGCCAGCCTCTTGCTCGCAGCCGGGGTCGACATCGCACTTGTTAGTAAGTTGCTCGGCCACTCCTCGATCGCGATCACAAGCGACTCGTACGCGCATCTACTCGACCGCGTTGGGCGCGATGCCGCCGAACGCGCATCCGCACTGGTACCACGGGCGGCCAAGCAGGCCCTCGGTGAGCAATCTGTGAGCAAATCGGCGAATGAGGTGCTGTCGTGAGCGCCGATAAGGCCATATGTGCCAATGATTTCGGGTGGCCCCGGTCGGACTCGAACCGACACTGGACGGATTTTAAGTCCGCTGCCTCTGCCATTGGGCTACGGGGGCGTCAACCACTGCAGCTACAGGGTACGGAACCCACGTGGCCGGCTGTCCAAGTCACTCGGTGCGGCGGCCTAGTTCGAGCCGGTGTCCGCGGGAGCACCCGTGGCGATGCCGGCATCGCGGGAACCCGCGAGCTGATCGGGCGAGTGCCCGCTGCCCGCTGCGCCTTCGCTCTGGATGGGCGTGATGGCCGACGACCATTCCTGGCGTGGCATCTGCAACTGACCCAGGGACACGACCTCGCGTGGGAAGAACAGCGCTGCCGTCCAGTCGGCGAGCACCCGCACCTTGCGATTGAAGGTCGGCATCCGCGATACATGATAGGACCGATGAAGGAACCAGGCGAGGATCCCCTTTACTTTCACGCCATACAGCTCCGCGACTCCTCGGTACAAGCCGAGCGAGGCGACCGATCCGACGTAGGCGTGCTTGTAGACCTTCAGCTCCTGACCGTTCACGAAGCGCGCCAGGTTGTCCCCCAGTACGGCGGCCTGCCGAACCGCGTGCTGCGCCGAAGGTCCGGTCAGCGCGTTCGGATCGTCCTTGGACAGGTCCGGAACGGCGGCACAGTCACCTGCCGAGAAGACGCCGACCAGTCCGTCCACAGCAAGATTCGCCTTGCACTTCAGGCGTCCCTTGTCATCGACCGGGAGGTCCGACTTCGCCAACAGCGGATGCGCCTTCACGCCTGCGGTCCAGACGAGAATATCGGCATCGAACTCGGTACCGTCGGACAGCACGATGTGACCGCCGACTGCCGACTCGAGCCGGGTGCTGAGCCGGACATCGATATTGCGTTCGATCAAGCGGTCGACGGTATAGGAGGCGAGCGCCACCGACACCTCAGGCATCACCCGGTTGGCCGCCTCGACCATGACCCAGCGCATCTCATGCGGTTCCAGGTTCGGGTAGTAACGGCAGGCATAGCGGGCCATGTCCTGCAGCTCGGCGATGGCTTCGATGCCGGCGTAACCGCCGCCGACGAAAACGAAGCTGAGCGCCCGCCGCCGGACCGCCTCGTCCAGGGTCGACGCGGCGAAGTCGAGCCGTGAAAGCACAAAGTTTCGAAGGTAAATTGCCTCACCGATGGTGCGGAAGCCGACGCCCTGCTCGGCCAGACCGGGGATCGGCAAGGTACGAGCGACCGAACCGGGAGCCACCACGAGAATGTCGTAGCCGAGGTCATACACCGGGCCCTCGATCGGGGCGACTGTCACCGTTCGAGCGCTGTGTCTGATGTCGGTCACTGAGCCGGTGATGATTCGACACTTCTTCAGGACCCGGCGAAGCGGGACCACCACGTGCCGCGGTTCGACACTGCCAGCCGCTGCCTCGGGCAGAAATGGCTGGTAGGTCATGTTCGGCTGCGGATCGATCACGACAATCTCCGCCCGGCCTCCGGAGAGTTTCTTCTGGGCCTTGAGCGCGGTGTACATGCCGACGTACCCGCCGCCTACGATGACGATCCGCTTCGGTTCACCGCTCATCTGTCGTCCCCTGCATTGTCGCTCGGCCGATCGGACCCGCCCGACTAGCGGCGGTCGGCACGGTGCCACCACCGGGTCCGTCTCCAGGCTACTGAGGGATCCGGCACCCCCCACGGTCAGGTCGGCAGGGTAAGCGGGATCCGGCTCCCCGGACTGGTTAGAGTGGGCGACATCCAAGTGCCGGTTGACGCGGGAGGCATTGAGCTGATGGCAGGTGGAGCGAGCAGGCTGGCGTTCAAGTTGTTGTCCACCGTGGTTGCGTTTCCGATCGGCAAGGCCATTTCCAAGGCAACCGGTAGGGCATGGACCGCCGTCCGTCCGGAGAATCCGCCGCACAATCCCAAAGAGGTTCAGACCAGCTGGTCGGATGCCCTGATCTTCGCCCTGGTCACCGGTCTCGGTGCTTCGATCGCCCAGTTGGTCACTACCAAAGGCGCCGACACTTTGTGGCGGGCGATGACCGGTCGGCCATCACCGCGGCCCAAGGAGCCGAAGGCCAAGACCAAGGCTGCCAAGGAGACGGCCACCCTCTGAAGTTCCCCGTAGGAGCAGCCCGCCCGGCTGGGCGGCCACCCTGCGCAGTCGCATCATCGGGAGAGAATCAGCGCCGCGATCGCCGGTATCAGCCACCGCCGGCCACGCGGAATCGGCTCCGGCTTCAATCGGTTCATGGGCCCTCCCTCACCACCTCGATGAGGTCGGGGCCCCGATGCGCTGCATCGGATAGACCGATCACAGCAGGCTCAAGGCGATCCCGTCCAGGATGTCGTGCTCGCTGGCGATGACCTCGTCCGCTCCGACGAACTCGAGGATGGTCCGGAGGATCAGCGCGCCGCCACCGATTACATCGACCCGACCCGGGTGCATGACCGGCAGCGCAGCTCGGGCCTGCCGGCTCATCGTGAGCAACCGCTCGGTCAGCTCGCCAACCTGGTCACGCGAGATCACCGAGCCGTGAATCGCATCGGGCTGATAGGACGTCAGGCCCAGAGCTATGGCGGCGATGGTGGTGACCGTGCCCGCCACTCCGACGAAGGCCGCAGCGTCGCTGACCGGCACCGTACGAGCCGAGATTTCCAGCGCGGCTTGCAGGTCGGACACGGTCGCTGCGATCTGCGCGGCGGTGGGCGGATCATCATGCAGATGCCGCTCGGTCAACCGGACGCATCCGACATCCATGCTGTAGGACGCGATCACTTTCCCGCCGCCAGGCATTTGATTGGGCGAGCCGAGAACCAGTTCGGTGGAACCACCGCCGATGTCGGCGACCAACAGCGGATCGGCTACGCCCGGCAGACCACCGATAGCCCCGGCAAACGACAAGGCGGCCTCGTCGGTCCCGGTGATGACCTCGGGATCGACCCCGAGCACCTGCCGGACCATGCGGACGAATTCGGCCGCGTTGGCCGCGTCGCGCGAAGCCGAGGTTGCCACCATCCGGACCGCCGAGACACCGAGCGAGTCGATGATGGCGGCGTAGTCGACAAGGGCCAACCGGGTGCGTTCGATCGCCGGCGCGGCCAACTGCCCGGTCCGGTCGACGCCCTCGCCGAGCCGCACGACCCGCATCTCACGATGCACATCGACCAATCCATCAGGATCGCCCGGATCGGCGATCAGCAGCCGGATGGAGTTGGTGCCGCAGTCGATACCGGCTACCCGATGAGTCGACGAGGGGTGTGCACCAGTCACGTCCGGTCCTCCCGCCTCTCGACACAGGGTCCGTCGGCCCACCACGGCGGCAGCAGCCTCAGTGCCTCATCACCGAGCGGATTCACGCCGGGCCCCGCCGCCAGCGAATGAGCAACCAGCACGTGCAGGCATTTGACCCGGCTCGGCATACCGCCGGCCGAGATTCCCTCGATTTCGGCGACGTGTCCGTGGGTATCGCGCCGGGCCAGATAGGCCTCATGGGCGTTGCGATAGGAGCTTGCCAGGTCGCCGTCCACCTTGAGGCGATCGGTCATCTCGCTCATCAGACCGGACGCCTCGAGCGTGCCGATCGCCGAGGCAGCCGTGGGGCAGGTCAGGTAATACAGGGTCGGAAACGGCGTTCCATCGGCCAGCCGAGGAGAGGTCTCAATGACGTCGGGGTTATCGCATGGACACCGGTGCGCCACCGACCGGATCGCCCGCGGCGCCCGACCCAGCTGCTCGGCGACCACGGCTCGGTCGGCATCGGTGACCGGCTGCTCCTCGCCGTTCGGCGCACCGGCACCATCGGAGGCACCGTCGGCCGGCGTCATGCGGCCCAGCTCACTTGGCGTGTTCGGCGTCCTGGACGCTGGCCCAGAGCGTCGAATTCCAGCTCGGCGAGTGCCCGGTCCGGGTGACCGAACTCGAGGACGCCTTCGAGGTGGACTTCGGGGTGCCGTCGGCGTTGAGCACCGTATACAGCGTGTCGCCCGGGTGGACGTACTGCAGCCGCACCCGCGCCTCGCGCTCGACGAAGGCCGGGTCGTTCCACTGGTCCGACTGGTGCTGTAACTGGGCCACCTGCTGGTTCAGTTGTTGCTGCCGGTGGATGGATGAGGCCACCGCATCGCGCCGGTTCAGATAGGTCTGCAAGGGCGAGGCAAGCACCACGACCAGGAACAGGGCCATCGCGGTGATCATGATCGTCCGGCCGGTCAGCTGGGGGCGCTTGAGGCGAACCGGACTCAGCCGGATGGCCTGCGGGCGAACTGGGTCCATCGCCTGTCGACGGGGACGCGGCCGCGGGCCGGACGGGGCAACCATCGCTCAGCTACCCGCCGGGTTGTACCGGGGGAACGCACCTGCGCCGGCGTATCGGGCGGCGTCGTCGAGTTCCTCTTCGATGCGCAGCAGCTGGTTGTACTTCGCGACCCGTTCGGATCGGGCGGGTGCCCCGGTCTTGATCTGCCCACAGTTGGTGGCTACGGCGAGGTCGGCGATCGTGGTGTCCTCTGTCTCGCCTGATCGGTGGCTCATCATGCAGCGGTAACCCGAACGGTGGGCCAGATCTACCGCATCCAGGGTTTCGGTGAGGGTGCCGATCTGGTTCACCTTGACCAGCAGGGCGTTCGCGGCCCCGGTCGAGATGCCCTTGGCCAGGCGCTGGGGGTTGGTCACGAAGAGGTCGTCGCCGACGATCTGGATGACCTCGTCCAGCTCAGCGGTGAGCGAGATCCAGCCGTCCCAGTCTTCTTCCGACATCGGATCCTCGATCGAGACGATCGGATAGTTGGCGACCAGGTCCTGGTAGTACGCGACGAGCTGCTCAGACGTCTTCGAAGCGCCTTCGAACCGGTAGGAGCCATCGGAGTAGAACTCGGTGGCCGCGACATCCATGGCGAAGACGATGTCGGTCCCGAGCTTCAGACCGGCCTGCTCCACCGCCTCGGCGATGACGTCCAGCGCCGTGCGGTTCGACTCCAGGCTGGGCGCGAAGCCACCCTCGTCGCCGAGCCCAGTGGACAGGCCTTTGGCCTTCAACACCGACTTCAGGGCGTGGTAGACCTCAGCGCCCTGGCGCAGACCCTCGGCGAAGGTCGGCGCGCCGATGGGGGCGATCATGAACTCCTGGACATCGACATTGGAGTCGGCGTGCGCGCCACCGTTGAGGATGTTGAGCATCGGCACCGGCAACAGGTACGCGTTCGGACCGCCGAGGTAGCGGAAAAGCGGCAGGTCGGCCGACGAGGCAGCCGCCTTGGCAACGGCGAGGGACACGCCGAGGATTGCGTTCGCACCGAACTTCGACTTGTCCGGCGTGCCGTCCAGATCGATCAGGGCCGCATCGACCAGCCGCTGTTCGCTGGCCTCGAAACCGAGCAGCTCGGGACCGATGTCGTCCAGCACGGCATTGACGGCCTTCTGCACGCCCTTGCCGTTGTAGCGGCTGCCACCGTCGCGCAGTTCGACGGCCTCGAACGCGCCGGTCGATGCCCCGCTCGGCACAGCCGCCCGGGCCAGCGTGCCGTCATCGAGCGCTACCTCGACCTCGACGGTCGGATTACCGCGCGAATCGAGGATCTCGCGGGCGCCTACTGCCTCAATGCTGGCCACTTCGGATGTCCTCTCGAGGTACCGGAA
>JAVEET010000078.1 GCA_030840295.1 Pseudonocardiales bacterium | reverse complement strand
ACCGGGCAATCGGTGCCGGAACGCTGTCCTTGATGGCGGTCCAGTCCCCGTACACCTCATCCATGTCCCCGCGGGCGCGCTGCCGTCGTCCCTCGGTGTCGATACTTCGGTGCAGGTCGGTTCTACCGGTATCGGTCAACGCGTCGTCGACCTCCTGCCAGGCGATGCCGGCGGGTAGGACGTCGGCTGCTAGACCGTCCTCGTCGGCCAATGCGCTGACGTGCGGGAAGATTCGCGGATCAAGCCACGGCTCGCCGAGGTACGGCGGGTAGACGGTCAGCCGAGGTCTGAGCGTGAAGCCCGCCGCCCGGCTCGCGTCGGCGAGCACCTCGAGCGCAGGCCAGGGCCGCTCAGGGTTGACGTGGTCCGGAGTCAACGGTGACACGCCACCCCAGTCGTCGATACCGGCACCGATCAGCAGTCCCGTCTCAGCGATGTCGACCAGGTTGGGCGGCGCCTGGATGCGCATCCGCGAGCCGACCACGATGCGGGTCACCGCGACGGTCGCCAGGAATTCCGACAGGTCTGCATCAGGGGTAGCGCGCATGGCAGTGTCGGTCTTGGCGCGGAAGTTCTGGACGATAACCTCTTGAATGTGGCCGTGCCTGCGATGGCTGGCACGGATCTCGTTGATCGTGTCCACTCGATCGCCGGGGCTCTCTCCGATGCCGACCAGCAAGCCGGTGGTGAACGGGATAGCATGCCGGCCGGCGTCCTCCAGTACTCGCAGCCGAACCGCGGGAACCTTGTCCGGGCTGCCGCGATGTGCCGGAATCTCGGCCGTCGTCTCGAGCATCATCCCCATCGACGCGGCAACCGGCTTGAGTCGCTGCAGCTCACTCCAGCTCATGACCCCGGGATTGAGGTGTGGCAGCAGCCCGGTTTCTTCCAACACAGCGACGGCACAGGCGCGCACATAGGACAACGTGTCGTCGTAGCCCGCCTGGTCCAGCCACTGCTTGGCCTGGGGCCAGCGGTCCTCCGGGCGGTCACCCAAGGTGAACAGAGCTTCTTTGCAGCCCAGTGCAGCACCTTGCCTGGCGATCTCGACTACCTCGCTGATACTTAGGTAGGGTTCGGACAGCCGGCCGGGCACCGTGGCGAACGTGCAGTAGTGGCAACGATCCCGGCACAACCGGGTCAACGGGATGAAGACCTTCGGGCTGTAGGTGATGGTTGCCGGCCGGCCCAACTCGAGCAGACCCTGATCGCGGACTCGCCCGGCATGCCGACACAGCGCGTCGAGGTCGTCATCGCGGGCCTGGATCAGGACGATCAGCTCGTCACGGCTGAGCGACTTCCCGCTCGCCGCCCGTGCCAGGGCCCTCCGCATGGCGTGCGTGCTTCCCGATACCCCGCCGGGATCAGTTGCCCGACGTTCGGATGAGTGGCCATCGTGCTCAGTCATGTGGACTCCTGTTTCGGTGACGGCGCTCTGGTGTTGCCCGGCTCGACGCCTGTCCACCATAATCGCATCCAAAATCCAGTTTGGCGAACCCTGCCGCCCACGACGGGAGTCCGGGCTGGCGCCGGCCCGCAGGTTGCAGGAGGCGATGAATCCTTCAAAGCCGCAGCGTCGCACCGGGGGATCAGTTACATGATTGTTTCGCCGGTGAAAATATGAGCGGCTCAACCTGCGAGTTGGTGACGAGGTCTTGCCAAACTGGATTCATTATCCGATGATTACGACAACGGCCGATGCACGAGCCGAGCTGAGAGGAGCCGATTTTCCGCATGGCACATCCCACGATCGACAAATCCGCTACGCCTGCGGCCGAACCAATCCCTGACGAGACGCGGGCCTGGGAGACGATCAGCACCTCGACTGTGTGGGACCGGGTACGCCGTCTCGGCGTCCTGCTGCCGCTGCTGTCTGTCATCGTCTTCCTCGGTATCTGGCAGGTGGTCGGCGGTCACGTCGACCCCATCCTGCTCGCCACTCCGATCAATGTGGCTAAGGCATTCTGGGATCTGCTCAAGACCGGTCAGCTGGGACCTGCCTTTGCGACGGCCATGGGCGATCTGGCAACTGGATATGCGCTCGCGGCGGTGGTGGGCATCGCGATCGGCGTCCTGATGGGACGCAGCCCGATCGTCGAGCGAGTGCTCAACCCGTATGTGAACTTCTTCCAAGCAACCCCGCTGATCGCGTTGGTCCCGCTGGTAGTGATCTGGTTCGGAGTTGGCTTCGAAGCCCGGGTCACCGTCACCTTCATGCTCGCGGTGTGGTCGATCATCATCAACACCGCCACCGGCGTGAAGGAGACACCGGCGTCGCTGATCGACGTCGGACGGGTCTACAAACTGAGCCGATGGCGGGTCGTCACCGGTGTGGCCATCCCGAATGCGGTTCCCAACATCTTCGCGGGCTTTCGGATTGCCCTCGGCAAGGCCCTGATCGGCATGGTGATCGCCCAGATGGAGATCAGCGTGACCGGCCTCGGTGGATTGATCACCAACTATGGCAATGCCTTCAAGACTGCCTACCTGCTTGCCGCGGTCTGCACCGCATCGCTGGTCGGCGTCATCGCCGCGGCGGTCCTGGAGCTCGTCCGCCGCTGGGTCTTCCCGTGGACCCAGGGCGAAGACATCGGCCGCTGGTAGCCCCGATAGTTCGACATCGGTATTTCGAAGAACCGGGCGCGAGTCTGCCGAGCCGCGGCTCGCACCGATCGAGTCAATCTGTCCACATGCTAATTTCACGCACAGCACCCTAGGAGAAGAAGTGCCGATGTCCACGCCGAGCCGCTCAGGTCCCGCGTCCAAGCTTGCTGTGACCGCAGCGTCGCTGGTGATCGCGGTGACGCTCACCGCATGCTCGAGCAGCAGCAACAAGAAGGATTCCGGAAGCACTGGGCTCAAAGGCTCGCGCTTCACGCTCATGCTGCAGAGTACGGCGAACGCCAACAAGGTGGTCGAGGTGCACGCCGTCAACGAGCTCAAGGCGCAGGGTGTCAACGCTTCCGTCAAGTGGAACGCCAGCAGCACGAACATCGCGATCACCCAGCTCACGAACGGCAACATCGATGCCTATTCAGAGGCCGTCACCGGTGGTG
>JAVEET010000051.1 GCA_030840295.1 Pseudonocardiales bacterium | reverse complement strand
ACGGTGCGATCGCAGTCGGCATCGCTGGACGCGCGTAACGTCTCCGCCTGGTTCGGTACCCACAAGGTGTTGGACCGCGTTTCACTGACCATGCCGGCCCAGACGGTGACGGCGCTGATCGGTCCGTCGGGCTGCGGTAAGTCGACTTTCCTTCGTATTCTGAACCGGATGCACGAATCGGTACCGTCGGCCAAGCTGGCCGGCGAGGTGCTACTGCATGGTATGGACATCTACGATGCCGGGCAGCGCATCACCGAGACCCGCAAGCGGATCGGCATGGTCTTCCAGAAGCCCAATCCCTTTCCCGCCATGTCCATTGCCGACAATGTGACGGCCGGCTTGAAGCTGACCGGTATGAAGGTCTCACGCGGGGACAAGGCCGATCTCATCGAGCGTTGCCTGCGCCGGGGTGGCCTCTGGGACGAGGTCAAGGATCGGCTCAACACTCCGGGCTCGGCCCTGTCGGGAGGCCAGCAACAGCGACTGTGCATCGCCCGCTCGTTGGCGGTGGAACCCGAGGTACTGCTGATGGACGAACCCTGCTCGGCGCTCGATCCCACCTCGACCTACCGCATCGAGCAGACCATCGCCGAACTGGCGCCGGACGTGACCATCGTGATCGTCACGCACAACATGCAACAGGCCGTTCGGGTGTCACAACAATGCGCGTTCTTCCTGGCCGCGCAGGGAACGCCGGGCATGATCGTGGAGTCCGGTGCGACAGAACAGGTGTTCGGCGACCCGGTCGATGAACGTACGTCCGACTATGTCAACGGCCGGTTCGGATGACCGATCTGTTGTCCGGCCCAACGGATTTTCATGCCGAGCCGCTGATCGAGGAGCTTGACCAGCCGCGCGAGATCGACCCTGGGCTGCCCCTCTCCGACCGAGTCTTTCAGGAAACCTCGCGATCCATTGGTCTGTTCGTCCTCCTACTGACCGGCTCGATCGGGCTCTTTCTCGGATATCAGTCCATTCCCACCTTGAAGCGCTACGGGCTCAGATTCTTCACCGAGAGCCAGTGGCTGCCCGAGCGAGACATCGTGGGTATCTCCGCGGTCCTTCTCGGTACGGTGGAGGTCGCCGCCGTCGCCCTCCTCGTTGGGTTCCCGCTCGCGCTCGGCACAGCCCTGTATATCAGCGAATACGCGCCGAACTGGCTGAAATCCAGCTTGATCGCCCTGGTGGATCTGATGGCGGCCGTCCCTAGCATCATCTACGGACTGTGGGGATTCTTCCTGCTCCAGTCCAAAGCAATCTACATATCGCGCTGGATGAGCCAACACCTGTCGTGGATTCCGCTTTTCAAGGTGGACACCGATCCGAACGCGGCGTCCTGGGCCCAGTCCAAATACACCGCATCCGCGTTCATTGCAGGACTGTGCGTGTCCATGATGGTGATTCCGCTGGCATGCGCGGTGATGCGCGGCGTCTTCGCTCAGGCGCCCATCGGGGAGCGGGAGGCGGCCTACGCGCTGGGTTCGACGCGCTGGGGCATGATCCGCTCGGTCGTGCTGCCGTTCGGTCGCGGCGGGATCATCGGCGGGACGATGCTCGGGCTCGGTCGCGCATTAGGCGAGACGATCGCCGTACTGCTCATCATCTCGCCGGCCTTCGACCTCAAGATCAAGATCTTGTCGGTGGGCACCGAAACGACGTCAGCGCTCATTGCGGGACGCTTCGGTGAAGCCACGTCGTCGCAGTTGTCAGCGCTGATGACCGCGGGATTCGTGCTGTTTCTGATCACGCTCGGCGTCAACACCGTCGCGGCCGTCTTCGTCAACCGCAGCCGTAGTGGCTCGGCGACGGACATCTGAATCGAGTGTCTTGTAAATGACCCTGGTATCCGACGTCTCCGAAGAGACGACAGCGGGCACTGATGCCCTGAATTCGCCGGTCGCGCCAAGGCCGGAGGCTGTGGCATCCTCTGTCGAGGAGGTGGCCGGAGACCAGCCTCGCACTCTGCGTGTCCGAACGGTCGACGAGATCAGTTCGCTGATCGGTAGCGGCGTGGGCTCACTGGGTCTGGACTGGCTGGTCTACGAGAGACTGATGCCATGGAGCGGTGTCGTCGGCTTCTTTCTATGCTGGTGGATCCTCCTCGTCGGACTCTATGCAGCCGTCACCGCGTTGTCGAATCCGCTGCCGGTAGTGCGGGATCGTCTCGCAGGCGCGGTGGTGGCCACCGGCGCCGTCATCGTATTCGCCGCTCTTGCCTGGACCATCCTGTGGATCTTCTACAAGGGGTGGCCTGCGCTGCACCACCTGAACTTCTACACCGACGACATGTCGGGAGTCAGGCCGACCGATGCGTTGACCAAGGGCGGCGTGCGGCACGCGGTACTGGGTTCTGGTATCGAGATCGGCATCGCCACACTCATTTCCCTCCCGTTGGGGGTTGGGACTGCGGTCTATCTCACTGAGGTACGCGGTGGTGTGACTCAGATCGTCCGGACGGTCGTTGAGGCGATGACGGCCTTGCCCGACATTCTCGCCGGTCTGTTCGTGTACACCGTGCTGATCATCGGACTTCACTGGGAGCGGACCGGGTTCGCGGCGGCATTGGCGCTGGCCGTGACGATGGTGCCGATCATCGCCAGATCCGCCGAGGTCGTGTTGCGGGTTGTGCCGAGTGGACTGCGAGAAGCAGGTCTGGCTCTCGGCGCTTCGCGGTGGCAGACAGTCCGTCGTGTGGTATTGCCGACCGCCCGGTCAGGACTCGCGACCGCGCTGATTCTGGGCGTCGCCCGCATCGCGGGTGAGACGGCGCCGCTGCTCATCGTCTCTGGAGCGTCAACCTTCTACAACTCCGATCCGTTTCACAACCCGATGAACTCGCTGCCGTTGTTCATCTTCTCCGCCGTGCGCAGCGGTGAGCCGCTGTACATCGCGCGGGGTTTCGGCGCTGCGGCCCTGCTACTCGCCCTGGTCGTCGCCCTGTTCGTTACGACCAGATTCCTGGCCCGGGACAAGGTCCGTGGCCGATGACCGCGAAGCCCCGCGCGCAGTGGAGCGGGCAGATCTGACTGCCAGCCAAGACGAACTTCGAACGTCAAGAGCCGAACGAACCAAAGGGACACCTCATGCATAGCAGGACCAGACCTTCAAGGCTGCTCCGACTGGTAGCTGCGATATCGATTGCGGTGTGCACCATGCTGGCGTCCAGCAGCGCGGCGGGCGCGGCAGGCAGCCACGCGCTGATCCAGGGGTCCGGCTCATCCTGGAGCTCCAATGCCGTGAACCAGTGGATTGCCGACGTCCAGTCCAATGGTCTGCAGGTGGTCTTTACAGCAAGCGGATCCGCCCAGGGCAGGAAGGATTTCGGATACGCCACCACGGACTTCGCGGTCACCGACATTGGCTACCAAGGCAAAGATCGCCTGACCGGTGACACCGACACGCCGTGCAACGGAACCAAGTGCCGGGCCTATGCCTACCTGCCGATCGTTGCCGGCGGCACTTCCTTTCCGTATCACATCACAGTGGCTGGTCAGCTGGTTCGTAACCTGCGCTTGTCCGGATTGACACTGGCCAAGATCTTCACCAACCAGATCAGCAATTGGAACGATCCGGCGATCACGGCCGACAACAACGGACGGAAGTTGCCGTCGCTGCCGATCATCCCGGTGGTGCACTCCGAGGGGTCCGGATCCACTGCTCAGTTCACCAGCTATCTCGACAAGCGGTACACATCGGTGTGGCGCGGCTTCTCCGGCGCCAGCGGCCTCACGGAGTACTACCCCCGAAAGGGTTCGGCTATCGCACAGAATGGTTCGGACGGTGTCATCAACTACATAACCTCCGGCTCCGCGAACGGAACCATCGGCTACGACGAGTACTCATATGCGCTGGCCAAGAATTACCCTGTCGTCAAGCTGGAGAACGCGGCGGGTTACTACACGCTTCCTACGCAGTACAACGTCGCTGTTGCCTTGCAGAAGGCGAAGATCAACACCAACAAGAGCGACCCGAACTACCTGCTCCAAGATCTGAGCAACGTCTACACCCACACCGACCCGCGCACCTATGCCATGTCGTCCTATTCCTACATGGTGATCCCTACGGCGCCCGACGACCCAAGGATGACGACGGCCAAGCGGCAGA
>JAVEET010000042.1 GCA_030840295.1 Pseudonocardiales bacterium | reverse complement strand
CAGGAAATCGATGTTGAGGCTGCGCTCGTGGGCCTCGTCGATGATGATCGTGTCGTAGCTACGCAGCATCCGATCGCGCTGGATTTCGGCGAGCAGGATGCCGTCGGTCATGAGCTTGACCAGGGTGACGTCGGACACCCGGTCGGTGAACCGTACGGCAAAGCCCACGGACTGGCCGACCTCGGTCTCGAGTTCCGCCGCGACCCGTTCGGCCACCGCCCGGGCCGCGATCCGACGCGGCTGGGTGTGACCGATGGTG
This sequence comes from Pseudonocardiales bacterium, assembly GCA_030840295.1. Classification (GTDB taxonomy): domain Bacteria; phylum Actinomycetota; class Actinomycetes; order Mycobacteriales; family Jatrophihabitantaceae; genus Jatrophihabitans_A. The sequence continues at coordinate 12,333 of JAVEET010000042.1, read as the reverse complement.
CCGCGAACGCCCCGACCGAGTTCCAGGCAGATCTTCGGCAACTGGGTGGTCTTGCCGGACCCGGTTTCTCCCGCCACCACGACTACCTGGTGGTTGGCGATGGCCTCCAGGAGATCCTCGCGTCGCTGGCTGACCGGCAGCTCCTCGGGATACCTCAGGGCCGGCACAGCAGCGCGGCGCGCGGCCACTCGCTGCTCGGCTCGTTCGATGTCCGACCGCAACCGCTCGTAGCCGACGGAGCCGTTACCCCCCTTGCTGCGTTGGGCGTCCAGGCGACGGTGCAGCCGGTGCTCGTCGCGCAGGGTCAGGCCGGGGAGCCTGCGACGAAGGTCGGCGACCGTTGATGGGTCTACGCCGTCGTGCGGAATTGAGGACTTCGATGACGTTGCCATGCCACTGTCCAGAATATGCGGCTGAGCGCGAGCGTCCGACCGCGGTGCAGCCGCTGCCGCCAACTGTCGCCAGCCCCGTTAGGTCACCAGCCGCGTTCGCGCCAGCGGCGTTCGCGCAGTAGCCGCGTGCGGTCACCAGCCGCGTTCGCGCCACACGGACAGGTTCGGACGTTCTGTGCCGAGGGTGGAGTCGTTGCCATGACCGGGATAGAACCAGGTGTCGTCGTCGTAGACGTCGAAGATCCGCTCGGTCACATCCGTGATCAACGACTCGAAGTCCGCTGCCGAGGCCGTCTTGCCGACGCCGCCGGGGAACAGCGAATCGCCGGTGAACAGGTGTCCGCGTCCACCGTGTTCCTGATAGTGCAGCGCCACCGAGCCGGGGGTGTGGCCCCGCAGCCCGATGACTGACAGCTCCAGGTCGCCGACATGAAGCTTCTCGCCATGCTGCAGCGTCCGGTCGGTGGAAACCGGGATCCCAGCGGCATCGTCGGCGCCGGCCAAGGTGCGGGCGCCTGTTCGCGCTACCAGCACGGCCAGTCCTTGCCAGTGGTCGGGATGCCGGTGGGTGGTCAGGATCGAGGTGACCGGATCTCCACCGAGACGGACCAGGGTCCCCAGGCGGTCCGGTTCGTCCGCGGCGTCGATGAGCAGCCCCTCGCCGGTGGCCCGGCAGCGCACCAGGTACGCGTTGTTCGACATCCTGCCGACGGCCAGCTTCGCGATCATCAGGGCCGGCAATTCGCGGACGTCGATCGGGCCGCCGGCGTGCACCTCTCCGGTGTAGATCGATTCGGGTCGGGTCATTCTCGAATCACCGGGAGCTCCTCAGTGGTGGGTTCGGTCAATATGCGTACGGCGGTGTCGGGCAACTTGGACAAGACCGTCTGCACGTAATCCTCGACGGCGGCCGGACGGCCGACATCGCGGCCAAGTTTCTCCGACATCAGCCACCGGTGCTCGCCGACCTCGTGGAACAGCTCCGCGTCCGGCAGCTTCTTGCGTAACTCGGTCGGGATCATGCTCAGTACCCCGTAGAACTTCTCGTCCAGCCATTTTCGGGCGGCGAGATCCTCTGGAATGTCATGCCCCACACCCTCGATCCACTTCGCCCGGAACCGGGCCAGGTCGGAGAGGATCTGGCGCGCCTGGTTCTCCTGTACCTTCAGCCCGGTCAGGGCATACACGCGCCGGGCATGGTGGCCGGGTTCGACGACATGGGTCTCGAAGCGCAGTTTGCTGCCGGCGTCCTCACTGCGGATACCGATCTCGGACACATCGAAGCCCAGCGAGTTCAGTTTGCGAACCCGCTCCTCGATCCGGTAACTCTCACCGGACGGGTAAACCTCATCATCGGTGAGCTCGGTCCACAGTTTCTGGTATCGCGGCGCCAGCGACATGGCCATCTCGACCGGGTCGGCGTCCTCGGACAGGTAACCGCCGGCCTGCAGGTCCATCAGTTCACCAGCGATGTTCTCGGTGGCGATGGTCAGATCATGGCTGCGCTGGCCGGTGGTCAGGGTGGCGTGCGTCTCGCCGGTTTCGGCGTCCACCAGGTACGCGGCAAGCGAACCGGCGTCCCGCCTGAACAGTGTGTTCGACAGCGAGCAGTCCCCCCAGAAGAAGCCGGCCAGATGGAGCCGCACGAAGAGCTGAGCCAGCGCATCCAGTAGCCGGGAACGCAGATCCGGCAGCGATCGCTCCGTGAACAGGGAGCGGTAGGGCAAGGAGTACGGCAGGTGCCTGGTGATGAGCAGGCTCTCCAGCGGCTGTCCGTCTGAGTCGGTCCGGTCGATGACGGTCCCGAACGCATCCACCACCGGTACTGAGGCGTCGGCGAGCTCCCGGAGCAGATGGTGTTCGCGCAGGACGTATCTGGTTGTCGCCTCCTTGAAGGCGAAGATCTGATTCTGAGCCCGGACGAACCGCACGACATGCCGTGAGATGCCTCGGGGCACTTGGACGATTCGAGGGTCCGTCCATTCGGCCAGCGGTTGATCCAGCGGCAGACTGAGCAGCTCTGTCGCGGCGCCGAGCGTGGTGATTGAGTAGTTGCCCATGACGGGTAAGAGCCTACGGCGAACCCGCACGATCCCGAGGGTCGGCGCGGCGATCCAGCGGCGCCTCTTCGAATGTCCGACTCTCCGGGTTGCAATACCGGGTGCAGAAGGCGCACCGCGGATCGATACGGTAGCCGGATGCCGGCCCGACCGTTGATCGAGATCGTCGAGGCAGGCTGGGCGCGGGCGCTGTCACCGGTCGAAACCGACGTGGCCGAGATGGGGCGGTTTCTCCGCTCGGAGATCCTCGCTGGTCGCAGCTACTTGCCGGCCGGGCCCAACGTGCTACGTGCGTTCGCCCAGCCCTTCGACGAGGTCCGGGTGCTGGTGGTCGGCCAGGACCCCTATCCGACGCCGGGGCACCCGATCGGGCTGTCCTTCGCGGTCGCGTCGGATGTCCGGCCGCTTCCCCGATCGTTGGCAAACATCTTCCGGGAACTGCAGGACGACCTCGGGTTGCCGGCCCCCACGAACGGTGACCTGACACCGTGGACCCGTCAGGGGGTGTTGCTGCTGAACCGAGTGCTGACGGTGGCGCCCGGAAAGTCGGGCTCACATCAGGGCAAGGGGTGGGAGCAGGTCACCGAGCAAGCGGTCCGCGCGCTCGCGGCCCGCGAACGCCCGCTGGTCGCCGTGCTGTGGGGACGCCAGGCTCAGTCCTTACGGCCCCTGTTGACTGGCGTGCCCCGGATCGAATCGGTGCACCCCAGCCCACTTTCGGCCAGCGGTGGCTTCTTCGGTTCGAAACCGTTCAGCCGGGCCAATACCGCGTTGATCCAGGCGGGTGCGGACCCGGTCGACTGGCGGTTGCCCTGAAGGCAGGGCTGGCTCCCGCCGTGCTGAGTTGCGCCGGGCTGGCCTGCCGCCGTACTGAGTTACGCGAAGCACAGCGCGAGTTACGCGAACCGTGGTCCAGTAACGGCATGCATGGAGTAACTGAGCGGCGTATCCCGTAAGTCAGCCGGGCTCGGCCGCTCAGCCCCGGCACCTCAGCCGGGTTCGGCGCTGCGGAATCCGGCTGGCCTGCGCCGTGCTGAGTTACGCCGGGCTGGCCTGCCGCCGTGCTGAGTTACGCGAAGCACAGCGCGAGTTACGCGAACCGTGGTCCAGTAACGGCATGCATGGAGTAACTGAGCGGCGTATCCCGTAACTCAGCTGGGCTCGGCAGCTCAGCCCCGGGCACCTCAGCCGGCTTCGGCCGATCAGCCCCCGGGCACCTCAGCCGGGTTCGGCCGCTCAGCCCCGGGCACCTCGGCCGGCTTCGGCTGCTCAGCCGTCGGCGAGGCGGGCCGGAAAGCCGCCGGTGGCAATCGGTCCCCACCGCAGCGGGGTGAGCCGGATCAGCGATTTGCCCTGGTCGATCATCGCCTCCCGGTACTCCTGCCAGTCCGGATGCTCGCCGGAGATCGAGCGGAAATACTCGACCAGCGGTTCGACGGAGTCGGGCGGGTCGATCACCTCGGCGCTGCCGTCGATCTGAACCCAGGCGTCGCCGAAATCATCGGAGAGCACCAGGACGCTGCACCTGGGATCGCGACGGAGATTGTTCGACTTGGCGCGGTCCGGATAGGTGGAGATGACGATCCGGCCCTGGTCGTCGACTCCACCGGTCACCGGGGAGGTCTGGGGCGAGCCGTCCCGCCGGCGGGCGATGACGATCATGCGATGCCGCGGCCGGACGAACTCCAGTAGACCGGCAAGGTCGACGTCGGTATTGGTTGCGATGCTTCGGGGCATGACCACATTCTGCCGAAGGCCCTCCCGACGACGTCCGGCGGTGACCCGGGAGCGCTCAGCGTTGCGTACTCTCGAAGGAGCGTTGTCGTAGGTCGCCAGTACTCTCGCGCCCAGAAAAGCGACTGGAAGACCGGTATGGCGTGGCACCTCCGCGGTGGGCGCATACCTGACCGTTCTGATCGACCAGAGAGAAGCATGTGTCTGACCGCCTGATCGTTCGTGGTGCCCGCGAGCACAATCTCAAGGACGTCCATCTCGACCTGCCCCGGGACGCGATGATCGTCTTCACCGGGCTGTCCGGCTCCGGAAAGTCCTCGCTGGCCTTCGACACCATCTTCGCCGAGGGTCAGCGTCGTTATGTCGAGTCGCTGTCGGCTTACGCCCGCCAGTTCCTCGGCCAGATGGACAAGCCCGATGTCGATTTCATCGAAGGGCTGTCGCCCGCGGTGTCCATCGACCAGAAGTCGACCTCCCGCAATCCCCGCTCGACGGTTGGCACCATCACCGAGGTCTACGACTACCTGCGCCTGCTCTACGCGCGGATCGGCCACCCGCACTGTCCGGTGTGCGGTGAGCCGATCAGCAAGCAGACGCCGCAGCAGATCGTGGATCGGGTGCTCGAGATGCCTGAGGGCACCAGATTCCAGGTGCTGGCGCCGGTCATCCGCGAGCGCAAGGGCGAGTACGCCGATCTCTTCGACGACCTCCAGGTCAAGGGTTACTCCCGGGTCCGCGTCGACGGCACCGTGTTGCCCCTAACCGATTTCACCGGTCCGCTGGAGGACCGCACCAAGCTCAAGAAGCAGGAGAAGCACACCATCGAGGTGGTGGTCGACCGGCTGACGGCCAAGAAAACCGCCAAGCAGCGGATCACCGATTCGGTGGAGACCGCCCTCGGCCTTGCCGGCGGCCTGGTCATTCTGGACTTCGTCGACCTGCCCGAGGACGATCCGCATCGGGAACGGCGGTTCTCCGAGCGGCTGGCCTGCCCGAACGACCACCCGCTGGCCATCGATGAGCTGGAGCCGCGGTCCTTCTCGTTCAACGCCCCCTTCGGTGCGTGTCCGGTCTGCACCGGCATCGGTACCCGCAAGGAAGTGGACCCCGAGCTGTTGATCCCGGATCCGGAGAAGTCTCTCGGCGACGGAGCGATCGCGCCGTGGGCGACCGGGCAGAACAACGAATACTTCCTCCGGTTGCTCGAGGGCGTCGCCGAGCAGATCGGTTTCAGCATGCAATCCCGCTGGGAGCAACTGCCCGCGAAGGCTCAGAAGGCCGTTCTGTACGGCGCGAGCGAGCAGGTCCACGTCCGCTACAAGAACCGCTATGGCCGGGAACGGTCCTACTACGCCAGTTACGAGGGCGTCGTGCCGTGGCTCGAACGGCGTCATGCCGAGACCGACAGCGACTGGAGCCGGGACAAGTACGAGGGGTACATGCGGGAGGTTCCCTGCCCGACTTGTCAGGGAACTCGGCTCAAGCCCGAGATCCTCGCGGTTACGCTTGGCGGCCGGTCCATCGCCGAGGTGTGTGCGCTGTCCATCGGCGAGGCCGCGCAGTTCCTGGGCCAACTGAAACTCAGCGAGCGTGAGGAGATCATTGCGCTGCGGGTGCTCAAGGAGATCAACGCACGCCTGGGATTCCTGGTCGACGTGGGCCTGGACTACCTCTCCCTCGATCGGGCCGCCGCCACATTGGCTGGTGGTGAGGCGCAGCGGATCCGGCTTGCCACCCAGATCGGTGCCGGCCTGGTCGGCGTCCTCTATGTGCTTGATGAACCGTCGATCGGTCTGCACCAGCGTGACAACCGACGGCTCATCGATACCCTGGTCCGGCTGCGTGACCTCGGCAACACACTGATCGTGGTCGAGCACGACGAAGACACCATTCGAACCGCCGACTGGATCGTCGACATCGGCCCCCGCGCCGGAGAGCACGGTGGCGAGGTCGTGGTGTCCGGCACGCTGGACGACCTGCTGAAATCACAAGAATCGATCACCGGCGGTTACCTGTCTGGTCGGCGCGCGATCGAGGTCCCGGCGATCAGGCGTCCCACCATGAAGAGCCGTCAACTGGTGGTCGAGGGAGCCCGGGAGCATAACCTGCGCAATCTCGATGTGTCCTTCCCGCTCGGTGTCTTCGTCGCGGTGACCGGCGTGTCGGGCTCGGGCAAGTCCACCCTGGTCAACGACATCCTCTACACCACCTTGGCCAATCGAATCAATGGCGCCAAGTTGCCACCGGGGCGCCACAAACGCGTCACGGGCCTTGAGCACCTGGACAAGGTCGTCGGGGTCGACCAGTCACCGATCGGCCGCACGCCACGCTCGAACCCCGCTACGTACACCGGAGTGTTCGACCACATCCGCAAGCTGTACTCCGAGACCACCGAGGCGAAGGTTCGCGGCTACCTGCAGGGCCGGTTCTCCTTCAACGTTAAGGGCGGCCGGTGCGAGAACTGCCTCGGAGACGGCACGATCAAGATCGAGATGAACTTCCTGCCGGACGTCTACGTCCCGTGCGAGGTGTGCAAGGGAGCCCGTTACAACCGTGAGACCCTCGAGGTGCATTACAAGGGAAAGACCATCTCCGAGGTGCTCGACATGCCGATCGAGGAGGCGGCGGAGTTCTTCAAGCCGATCTCGAAGATCGCCCGGCACCTGGACACCCTGGTCGACGTCGGGCTCGGCTATGTCCGGCTCGGCCAACCGGCGCCGACCCTTTCCGGTGGCGAGGCCCAGCGGGTGAAGCTCGCCAGCGAACTGCAGAAGCGCTCGACCGGACGCACCATCTATGTCCTCGACGAACCGACCACCGGGCTGCATTTCGAGGACGTCTCGAAGCTGCTCGGCGTGCTTCAGTCCCTCGTGGACAAGGGCAACAGCGTGCTCGTCATCGAACACAACCTGGATGTGATCAAGACCGCGGACTGGGTCATCGACATGGGGCCGGAGGGCGGCTCGGGCGGCGGCACCGTAGTGGCCGAGGGAACGCCTGAGGAGGTGGCCATGGTCGCCGCCTCACATACCGGCGGGTTCTTGGCCAACCTGTTGTCAGATCGCATGGGCCGCCCCGCTCGGCGTGCGCGCACCGTGCCGAGGCAGACGGCGCCGCCGGCGGCGGGGACGGCGCCGGCGGCGGCGGCGGCAAAGCAGACCACGAAGGCGGTTCCGGCAAAGGCAGCCGCCAAGACCGTGCCGCCGAGAGCGGCAGCCAAGAAACCAGCCAAGGCGTCGGCCAAGGCAGCGGTCAGGACGGCGGTCACGACAGCGAAGGTGGGAGCGACCAGCGCCGCGGCACCACCGTCGACGAGAGGTCGGAGGGCGGCCTCCGGTCGATGACGGCACTGCGTACCCGCGCCACCCCTGGGGCACTCGCCGAGCGTGTGGCGCCCGAAGCGGACGGAGCTAACCGAGGCGACCGAGCGCCCGAGGTTAAACGTCTGCAACGGCGGAGGTCGCAGCGGCGGAGGTGGAACGGCGGAATGTCCGTGACGGTTATTAGGGTGGAGTGTTGTGGCTGATCCGTCCTCCTACCGCCCCGCTACCGGGTCGATTCCCGTCGAACCCGGCGTCTACAGGTTTCGGGACTCACACGGTCAGGTCATCTACGTCGGCAAGGCGAAGAGCCTGCGCTCGCGTCTCAACTCCTACTTCGCCGACCTGAGCGCACTGCATCCACGCACCCGCCAGATGGTCACCACCGCGGCCGCCGTGGAGTGGACGATCGTCAAGACAGAGGTCGAGGCGCTTCAGCTCGAGTACAACTGGATCAAGGAGTTCGATCCGCGCTTCAATGTCCGTTACCGGGATGACAAGTCCTATCCCTCGTTGGCGGTGACGCTCAACGAGGAGTACCCGCGCTTACAGGTCATGCGCGGGCCCAAGAAGCCCGGCGTCAGGTATTTCGGACCGTACGCGCACGCGTGGGCGATTCGCGAGACGCTCGATCTGCTGCTCCGGGTCTTCCCGGCCCGGACATGTTCCGCTGGGGTGTTCAAGCGGGCCGGCCAGATCGGCCGTCCGTGCCTGCTCGGCTACATCGGGAAGTGCAGTGCACCCTGCGTCGGCCGTGTGACGGCGGCTGAACATAGGGCGATCGTCGACGATTTCTGTGACTTCATGGCCGGTAAGACCGACGCCATGATGCGGCGCCTGGAAAGACAGATGAACGAAGCCAGCGGCAAGCTGGAGTTCGAGCGGGCGGCCCGGTTGCGTGACGATCTGGGCGCTCTCAGGCGCTCGATGGAAAAGCAAGCGGTGGTGCTCACCGATGGCACCGATGCCGACGTGGTTGCCTTCGCCGGCGACGAGTTCGCGGCCGCCGTTCAGGTGTTCCATATTCGTAGCGGCCGGGTCCGCGGCCAGCGCGGCTGGGTCGTCGATGCTGCGGCGAGCGCAGCTGGCGAGGTCAGCGTGCCGGAGTTGGTGGAGCAGTTCATCGCCCAGTTCTACGGACCGGACGATGCGGTGGTGCCGCGTGAGGTGCTGGTGCCCGAGCTGCCCGAGGATGTTGACGCACTCACCGAGTGGCTGTCCGAGAAGCGATCCGCCCGGGTCTCGCTTCGCGTGCCGCAACGGGGCGACAAGAAATCGCTGATGCAGACGGTCGCCCGCAACGCCGAGCAGGCATTCGTGCAGTACAAACTGAAGCGGGCCAGCGATCTGACCGCCCGGTCCCAGGCGCTGTCCGAATTGCAAGAGGCGCTGGACATGCCCGACGCGCCACTTCGGATCGAATGCTTCGACATCAGTCACGTCCAGGGCACCAACGTGGTAGCCAGCATGGTGGTCTTCGAGGACGGCCTGGCGCGTAAGAGCGAATACCGCCGTTTCAACATGCAGTCAGCGGGGGGCGATACCGACTGGATCGCCGAGGTCATTCGGCGCCGCTTCGCGCGCTACCTGCAGGAACGGATCATCGACGGTGAGGCCGAGCGGGCCGAGGTCGAAGCCGCCGGAGGTCGAGCCCGCAAGTTCGCCTACCCGCCAAACCTGGTGGTCGTCGACGGCGGCGCCCCGCAGGTGGCCGCCGCCCAGGCGGCCCTGTCCGAGCTGGGCATCACCGATGTCACCCTGGTCGGTCTGGCCAAGCGACTGGAAGAGGTCTGGGTACCGGGAGAGGAGTTCCCGCTGATCCTGCCGCGTACCTCCGAGGCGCTGTACCTGATGCAGCGGGTGCGCGACGAGGCACACCGGTTCGCCATCACCTTCCACCGGCAGAAGCGGTCCAAGGCGATGGTCGAGTCCGAACTCGCCGACATACCTGGCCTTGGCCCCGCGCGCCGCAAGGCCCTGCTGGCTCAGTTCAGTTCGCTCAAGAGGCTGCGAGCGGCCACCGTCGAAGAGATCGCAGCGGTTCCGGGCTTCGGCGCCGATCTGGCGGCACGGGTCGCTGAGTCGCTTCGGATCGGCGACGAAGAACGCCAGCCTGCCGTGAACATGGCCACCGGCGAAGTGGTGGGTTAGCCGGGCCGTAACCGGCACAGGGTTGACTGTCGGTATCCCGCACGATCAGCTGACCCGAAGGAGACCCCGATGGCCACCGCAGAAAGCGGCGCGCTGCAAACCGTGATCGTGACCGGACTTTCCGGTGCCGGGCGTAGTACCGCCGCGAAGTGTCTGGAAGACCTCGGGTTCTTCGTGGTGGACAACCTGCCGCCCGAACTGGTCGCGACGATGGTCGACCTCGGTAGCCGCAGCCAGGGTGCCGTCACCAAACTCGCCGTCGTGATGGACGTTCGGAGCCGGGCGTTCTCGACCGACCTCACCGGGGTTGTCACCGAACTCGGCCAGCGGGAGTTGAGTCCACGGATCCTCTTTCTCGAGGCCAGCGACAGTGTGTTGATCCGCCGGTTCGAGAGCGTGCGCCGGGCGCATCCCTTGCAGGGCGACGGCCGGCTGGCGGACGGTATCACCGCCGAGCGCGCCATTCTGGAGCCGTTACGGGATATCGCAGATCTCGTTCTCGACACTTCCGAGCGCAGCGTCCACGAACTCCGCCGGGCGATCGAAGAGGCGTTTGCGTCGAACGGGATGGGGGCCCCCGAGTTGCGTGCGACCGTAGTTTCTTTCGGCTTCAAGTACGGGCTGCCGGTGGATGCCGATCTGGTGGTCGATGTGCGATTCCTGCCCAATCCTTACTGGATTCCTGAACTACGCGACCAGACCGGCGAAGACCCCGAGGTCTCCGACTATGTGCTGACTCAGGAATCTGCGCCCGCCTTTCTCGATAAGTACATCGAAATCCTGCAGATCATCGGCGCCGGATACCGGCGCGAAGGAAAGCACTATCTGACACTCGCGGTCGGGTGTACCGGCGGAAAACATCGCTCTGTGGCGATGAGCCGGGAATTGGTACGACGGCTGACGGAACTCGGTGTACGCGCTACTGTCGTGCATCGTGATCTGGGTCGGGAATAGTGGCTGATCTGCACCGGGACAAACGCAAGGGCCGGGCAGCGCAACGTAGCCGGGCGGTCGCCCTGGGTGGCGGCCATGGCCTGCATGCATCGTTGTCCGCGCTCTGCCTGCTCGACGTCGACATCACGGCCGTCGTCACGGTGGCTGATGACGGCGGCTCCTCCGGGCGGATCCGCCGAGAGATCGACGTGCTGCCACCGGGTGATCTCAGGATGGCGGTAGCCGCCCTGGCCGACGGCAGGATCGCAGCGGCGGACGGACCGAGCTGGGCGGAATTGCTGCAGCACCGGATGGGCGGATCGGGAGTGCTGGCCGGCCATCCGATCGGGAATCTGTTGCTCACCGGGCTGATGGAGCTGCGCGGTGACTCGGTGTCGGCGCTCGATGATCTGACGAGCATGGTGCGTGCCCGCGGCCGGGTGCTGCCGATGTCGGCCCGTCCGCTCGATCTGAGCGCCGAAGTGGTGAGTGTCGACCCCGACGATCCGGTGCGCAGCCGACGGATCCGTGGCCAGTCCTCGATCGCGGCCACGGCAGGACGAGTGCGCTCGGTCGAGCTGATCCCGCCGGATGCCCCGGCCTGCGCTGAAGCGTTGCAGGCAATCGACGAGGCCGACCTGATCATCCTCGGGCCGGGCTCGTGGTTCACCAGCGTCATCCCGCACCTGCTGGTCCCCGACCTGGCGCGGGCATTGATCCGAACCGGGGCCACCGTCGTCGTGGTCCTCAACCTGGAACCACAGGTGGGCGAGACCGATGACTTCTCGCCGGAGGAACACCTGCGCGTCTTGGCCGGGCATTGCCCAGAGCTTCGAATCGACGCCGTGGTTGCCGATTCGGCGTTCGTCACGGCGCCCGCGGGCCTGCAGCGGTACGTTGCGGCACTGGGGGCTCGATTGATTTTGACACCCGTGGCTGCGCCGGGGGCCGAAGCAAGGCATGATCCAGACAGGCTAAGCCGGGCGATCGCAGATGCGTCCGGTCTGAGCGATGTGATCGAGGCTGATGCATTCGCTCCCAACGCAGTAGATGCATTCGGTCCCAGCGCAGTATCAGAAGAAGGAGTTTCTTGATGGCGATGACGGCTGCGGTCAAAGACGAGCTCAGCCGAGTCACGATCTCCAAGGCGTCTGCTCGCCGGGCCGAGGTTGCGACGATCCTGCGCTTCGCGGGTGCGCTGCACCTGATCGGTGGCCGGATCGTCATCGAGGCCGAGGTCGACACCGGATCGGTCGCGCGCCGGCTGCGCAAGGAAATAGCCGAGGTGTTCGGGTATCAGGCTGAGATCCAAGTGGTGACCGGCGGCAGCCTTCGCAAGGGCACCCGCTATCTGGTGCGGGTGGCCAAGGACGGCGAGGGTCTGGCTCGCCAGGCCGGGTTGGTCGACCTGCGCGGCCGACCCGTCCGCGGCCTGCCCACCCAGGTCGTCGCCGGCACCCTCGCCGATGCCGAAGCGGCCTGGCGTGGCGCGTTCCTGGCGCACGGCTCGCTGACCGAGCCAGGCCGGGCCGGCGCATTGGAGATCACCTGTCCCTCCAATGAGGCAGCGCTGGCGCTGGTTGGTGCAGGCCGGCGGTTGGGCGTGCTGGCCAAGGCCCGAGAGGTTCGAGGCGCCGACCGGGTCGTGGTGCGCGACGGAGACGCCATCGGAGCCCTGCTGACCAGGATCGGCGCCCACGAGGCCGTGATGGCCTGGGAAGAACGGCGAATGCGCCGCGAAGT
>JAVEET010000022.1 GCA_030840295.1 Pseudonocardiales bacterium | reverse complement strand
CGACGAATTTCGTCAGCCCGTCGAGCAGGCGATCCACGTCCGAGTCGGAGGAGTAGGGCGCCAGGCCGACCCGCAATCCACCACTGTCGAGGCCGAGCCGGCGCGCCGGTTCGTAGGCGTAGAAGGTTCCTGCTGGCGCGTTCACGTCGAGGTCGCCGAGGAATCGGTACGCGTCCTGCGCCGTCCGGTCTTCGAAGGTGAGCAGCAGCGTGGGTGTGCGGTGCGGGGCCCGGGAGTGCAGCGTGACGCCATCCAGGTCGCCGAGGCCGCGCTCGATGCGCCGACGCAGTCTGTCCTCGTGCTCGTCCACGGCGTGCATCGAAGCGAGGATGCGCTGGCGCCGCTGGCCGGTGGTGCCGGCGAGGTCCGCTATGAAGTCGACCGCGGCCGTCGTCCCCGCCAGCAGCTCGTACGGCAGGGTGCCGAGCTCGAAGCGTTCCGGGACGTCATCGCTCGACGGCAGAAGCTTGTCCGGATGCACCGTCTCCAGGAGCTCGGGACTCGCGGCCACAACACCGCAGTGCGGGCCGAAGAACTTGTATGGCGAGCAGGCGAAGAAGTCAGCACCGAGCGCGCTGACGTCGATGCCGGCGTGCGCGGTGAGGTGCACGCCGTCGACGTAGAACAGGGCGCCGGCGCTGTGCACCTGGTCGGCGACTGCCGCGAGGTCGGGACGCGTGCCGATCAGGTTCGAGGCGCCGGTGAGCGCGACCAAACGGGTCCGGTCGCCAAGCTGATCCGTGACGTGCTGGACCGTGAGCTCGGCGGACGCGGGGTCGAAGTCGATCCAACGCACGGTGGCGCCCGCGTTCTCCGCCGCGATCACCCACGGACGCACGTTGGCGTCGTGGTCGAGCCTGCTCACCACGATCTCGTCACCCGCCGACCAGGTCTTGGCCAGGGCTCGTGCGATGTCGAAGGTCAGTTGCGTCATGCTGCGCCCAAACACGATGCCTTGCCGATCGGCACCGAGCAGGTCGGCCATCGCCGACCGCGCCTCCTGCACGACCACCTCGGCGTGCTGCTCTGCCCGCGTCACCGAGCCGCGGTTCGCGATCGGCGACACGAGCGTGTCGTGGACGGCGCGGGCGACTGCGACCGGTGTCTGCGAGCCACCCGGCCCGTCGAAATGCGCTGCGCCGGCGGTGAGCGCCGGGAATTGGGACCGGACAGCGGCAACGTCGAAAGTCATGCCGCAAGTCTTTCATCCCGGGTCGTCGCGTGATCCTCCGTGGTAGCCAGGTAGCGTCCCGCTTGTGACGACGTGCAGTTTTGTGACAGGAGCGAGCCGCGGCATCGGCGCCGCCGTGGCGCAGGCCCTGGCGGCGGCAGGGCATCGGGTCGCGGTGCACGCAGGGCGCGATACCGCGGCCGCGGAGCGCGTGCGGGATGCGCTGCCCGGTAGCGGGCACATCGTCGTGACTGGCGATCTCACCGAGCCGGATGCCTGCGAGCGCGTCGTCGCCGAGGTCGTCGACGGGCTGGGAGACCTGGACGTGCTGGTCAACAACGCCGGCATCTTCGCCGCGCACCCGATCGATGCGACCGGCTACGCCCACTGGCAGCAAGTGTGGCGCCAGACGCTGGACCTGAATCTGGTGGCTCCGGCGAATCTCGCGTGGCTAACGGTCGATCACCTGCTGCACCGCGAAAAGGGTCCGTCGGGCGGCCGTCTGATCAGCGTCGGCTCACGGGGCGCGTACCGCGGCGAGCCGGCCACGCCTGCTTACGGCGCCAGCAAGGCGGCCCTGCACGCGATGGCTCAGTCTCTCGCCGTCGCGCTGGCGCCGCACGGCATCATCGCGGCCGCCGTCGCGCCCGGCTTCGTCGATACGGAGATGGCAAGCTCCGTCCTGGACGGCCCTGGCGGCGATGCGGTGCGGGCGCAGAGCCCGTTCGGTCGGGTCGCCGCACCGGCCGAGGTCGCCGCGACCGTCGCGTGGCTTGCGACCGATGCACCGGAATGGGTCAGCGGCACGGTGCTCGACGTGAACGGCGCCTCTTACCTTCGCTGACCCCGATCGCGGGCTGACGCACCGCGGGCGGCGAACGAACCAGATCTTGTCGATGCTGCAGGCGTCGCCGCGTGGCTGGTGCACGCGCAACGAAGCCACGGCTTCCGCTCGGCCCAACCTGGTACTGGAGCTAGAACGTCGATCACGTCGCGAGCTGCGGCGCTGAGAATGCACTGCACTGAAGGAGGAAACGCCCCCGGCTCATGGCGGCACTCAAGCAATCCGTCGTCGCTCAGTCGTCAGAGGCTTCGCGCGAGCACGCTCTCGTGGCGGGTTCGGTGGCGACCAGACCAGGACTCGACGAGACTGAGTTCGCTCGTTGCGGTAAGGCTGGCGCGGTAGTCCAACGCCGTACAGCCCCGTGCGGTCCGCGGCGAGTTCAGTTCTCACGGGTCTGCTAGAGCCCGTGTCCGTAAGCCGAAAGCCGTTTGAGCTCGGATCAGGTGTAGAGCGTGCCGTCCTGGCAGAAGCAGAGGTCGTTGCCCCAGGGGTCAACGACGTAGAACGAGCGCTCACCCCAGGGGCGCTCGAGCACGTCGGCGGCGGATGTGCCGTGGATCTGATACGGGGCCAGGACGCCCAGGCGGGCTGCGCGTTCATGGATGGCATCGATGTCGTCGACGGCAAAGTAGAGCGACTTCGGACCGGGTGTCGGTGGCATCCCACCGCGGGACACGTCGAGCACCGCGAGGATGACGCCACCGGAGTCGAAGTAGTGGCGAGCGCCTGGGTGGCGTTGACCGTCGACTCCGAGTAGGTCGCAGTACAGCGTGGTGGCCCGTTCGAGGTCACCGACCTCAACGGTGACGCGAAACAACTTAGGGGCCGCGTTCATTCGCTTGTTCCTCTCCGGGTTGAGCGAGCTCCTGGCGAACGCCAGATCGAATCGTCTGGCGGCGGTTGGAGCATCGTGAGCCACCCCACCCAGGACGCGCTGCAGTTGGTCGCGTTCCAGACGGTAAACGGCGCTACGGCCGTCTCGTCGCACGCTGACGATGCGTGCAGCTTCGAGAATGTGGAGGTGCCGGGTGGTCGTGGGCCAGCTGTGGGTGAAGCGATGGGCGAGATATCCCGAGGGCAACTCGGGCCCGAAGTGGGCCAGCAGATGCACGATGTGTCTGCGGGTTTCGTGAGCGAGCGCCTGGAAAACGATGTCGATTTCCTGCATCGGGGCCGTAGGCGGGGGTATCGGCGCGACGTCAGCTCCGTGAGACGCTGCCACAACAATTAGCGTACGCGCTAACTATCAGCCGCAGTGGCTCGAAAATGGTGTGCTGTCGCGATGGAGATCGGACATCGTGCGGCTCTGCCAGATGGTCGCAGCGATGCCGCCCATCGGCGGTGACCAGGGGTTGCGTCTGGTGCCGCCACGCCGTCCAGTCCGGGGTCGGGTCGCGCGTTGAACCGGCGCACCGGCAAGCCGCACTCGAAAGGCACCGGCCACGCATCGCTCAGCCGAGATCTGCGCTCGACGAGTCATCGACCGCGTCCGGATCGCCGGCGAGCCTCGCCGGCGCACGCATCAGCCACGCATCGGTCACCAGTTCGGCCAGGCGGTCGACGTCTACCTCCGCGAGCCGGAGCATCACCAACGGCAAGCCTTCGTAGGCGGGCGTGGTGAAGAAGACCGCAGGCTCTCCGAGCAGGAGCGCTTGTTTCTCGGCCTCGTCACCGACGAAGAGCACAGCGATGTCGGTCCGGATCAGCCGGGACATGCCCGGTGTGCGCTCGGGGTATGACCAGATGAACCCCTTGTCGGCCACCCGGAAGTCGAAGCCGTCGCTGTCGATTTCCACCACGTGAGGCAGGGCGAGCGCGAGGCGGCGTACGTCGTCGGCGTCAGCCATCGGCCTCGCTCCCGCATCGTGCCAGCTGCATAGGCACAGGCTAGGCGGTGCGGCGAGCAGCCGGATTGTGGGTGGTGCTTAGGCAGGCGATTGCCCTCAACTCCACAGAGTGGGAGGGTCCGATGATGAATGGGCACACTGGCGAATTGGCCCTCGAGCTCACCTGCGCTTTGGATGCCTCGCCGGCGGGTCTTCAGAACGCTGACCGAGCAAACACGAATTCCTGGAAATAGCGCCCCGCGGTTGCTGGTCTATACCTTCCGCTGGGAGGAATCCGATCCAGACGACCGCGAGACGATCGTCAGGGTGGTTCTCGACGTGCTAGGCGACGGTACGGAGGTGTCGCTTCGCAGGGTGATCGAGCCTTGGCGGACTGCGGACTGCGGACTGCGGACTGCCGGTGCTCCATGTGCAGCCCACGACCTCTAGTCGTTGATGAGCTGCTCACGCAGTATGTCTGCGTGCCCGCAATGTTGAGCGAGTTCGCGCAGCACGTGCAGGTATACCCAGCGTAGTGGCAGCGGACCCCGCCGGTTGCCGTAGACCGTGTCGTCCAGATCCAGCGATGACGTCGCGCGGCGTGATGCCTCGCATGCTTCGCGGTGCGCTCGCTGGACGGTGCTGATGGTGTC
>JAVEET010000357.1 GCA_030840295.1 Pseudonocardiales bacterium | reverse complement strand
GGGTCCACGGACTCGGCGCAATTGCTCGATGGGTTGGTCCAGTTCCGTGACGGAACGGAGATTCCGGTCCAGGCGCCGGGGGCCGAGGACCTGCGCTCGCACCTCGGAAGGCTGGGAACGCGGCCGGCGACGACCGGGCTGGCAGGTGATGAGCTGCTCTCCCATATTGCGGCCGAGCGATTGGCCGGATGCGGTGGCGGCCATTTCCCGGTTGCGAGGAAATGGCAAAGTCACCAGGACGCCGGAGGCGGCGGGTTCCTGGTCGGCAACGGCGCGGAGAGTGAGCCGCTCAGTGCGAAGGATGCGGCGCTGATGCAGTTGCGGCCGCATCTGGTCCTCGACGGTATGGCCTGCGCCGCACAGGCAACCGGAGTACGGGAGTGTGTGCTCTGGCTGCATGAGTCTGCGCGTGCCACCAGGCGCAGCATGACCAGGGCACTGGCCGAGCGAGCGGCCGCGAGCGCCCACGAGCCGGACGTACGAATTGCATTGGCACCGGATCACTACCTCAGCGGTGAGTCCAGCGCGGTCGTCAGGGCACTGTCCGGGGGCCCGGCATTGCCGCAGTTCCGCCGACGGCCGACCACGATGTCGGGGGTGAACGGTCAGCCGACCCTCATCCACAACGTCGAGACGCTGGCTCGGATCGGGTTGATTGCCAGAAGGATCGTGCCTGATTCAGTGCTGGTGACCATCGCGACGGAACAGGCCCGCACGGTCGTCGAGATCGAGCGGGGCGGATTGCTCACTGACGCCCTGGCCACGGCGGGATTCCGCGGTCCGCTCGGCGCCGTGCTGATCGGCGGCTACGGCGGTCGTTGGCTGGATGGGCCGGCCGCGGTTGCCGCCACACTCGATCCAACTGGTCTGGCCCGTCACCATGCCGTGCTCGGCGCCGGCGTGCTCCGGCCCATTCGGCCGGATCAGTGCGGGCTACGGCTCACCGCTGAGATCGCTGATTACCTCGCCAGAAGCAGCGCTGGCCAGTGTGGTCCGTGTCTGTACGGCTTGCGGTCCCTGGCTGACACGCTGGGCGCCCTGCTCGTGGGGCAGGCTCGTCCGCAGCAGCTGGCCCAGTTGCATCGGCACCGCGCCGAGATCGCCGGTCGGGGTGCGTGTCATCACCCGGATGGGGCAGTGGGGATGATCGCCAGCGCCATGGACGTGTTCGAACATGACGTGACCGCTCATCTTCACCGGGGAGCGTGTGCCGATGAGTAGGCGGGGTCGGTCACTTCGGATCGATCCAACGGCCTGTGAGGGCGTTGGACTTTGTGCACACCTCGCGCCGGCATCGATCACCCTGGACTCCTGGGGGTTTCCAGTGATCACGGAGCGAGAGTTGACATCGGCCGACCGTCGCGCAGCGACGCGAGCCGTGCTGGGCTGTCCTCGAGACGCCTTGTTCCTGAGTGCCGACTGATCCGGTGTGCCGCCGCTGGTCGAGCAAACGCCGTCCGGCGCTGGCGGCAATAGGAAGCCGACCGGCAGGCGAACACGTACTCGCCTGCCGGTCGGCCCGGGGGATCCGCTGAGGGGGGTCAGCGAATCTACGGAGCGGAGGGTCAGTCCGCCCCGGCCTTGGACAGCTCGCGGTTGCGGGCCGGCTCGTCGATGTCCGGACCATCCGGCGGCACCGTGCCGTTCCCGCTCGTCAGCTGTTGAGGAAGGGGTATCGGTAGCTGTGGGTTGGCCCGCCGCAGGCTCCGGTAGGTCGCTACCGCGGCACACCCGATCACCAGGATCATCAGGGCCAGGCCGAGCCGCTGTAAGAGGAGGCGGATCGGCGCGGTCGAGATCACCGTCGGCCGCGTGGTGACCGGCACCGATCGAACCTGCCAGTCGAACCGGCTGGTCACCTCGGCCAGGCCCGCCCGCCGCACCGTGACCTGAACGGCACTTCGGCCGCTCTGCGCTAGCTCAATCGGCGCGGTCCAGCGACCATCCGGCAGCGATTGCGCAGCGACCGGGCCGACGGTGCGTCCGTCGCTCTCGCGCACCTGCACCAGCACACCGACAATCGGGCCGGGTGCCGGGCGGCGAGTGTCGAAGATCTCCAGCACTACGACATTACGTCCAGGCTGATTGGGCCGGATCGACAGTGTCTGTTGCAGATCCACCGCTGAGACGTTGGCCGTCACGGCCGACGCCGCGCCGACAGAACGGACAAATTCCGGCTCCCGAGCGGGCTGGCTGCTGGTGAGTACGGCGGCCAGGCCGAGGACCAGAACCGCGATCAGGGCCTCCGCCACCAGGCTGCGACCGATCGCGGTCCGTGTGACGGACCGGAGCCGGCGATGATTGGCAATGCCGAGCAGGGCAATGACGAGAAACAGCCCGACCTTGATGAGCAGGACCCGTCCGTAGAATGTTCCCACCACGGCATCGACCGAGCCGGCTACACCGCTGACCAGGTAGATGCCGGTGGCGACCATGGTTGCGATGCACAAGATGGCCGGCCGGGCGAAGGCGAGCAACGGCAATCGCAGCTCGGCCAAGCCCTTCTGGCCGATGACTTGGGCGCCACCGAGGACCATGAACACGATGAGGGTTCCCGACCACACCGCCGCCGCCGTCAGGTGCGCGGCGTCGGCCGCGATCCGGGTCGTGCCCCCGGCACCGTTGTGCCCGGTCAGGGCTGAGCCGCCGGAAATCGCGATGACTCCGGTCACCACCGAGGACGCCTTGAGCCGCCCGGCGAAACGCCTGCCCGATGGTCTGGACAGCAGGACAGCCAGGCCCAGGGTCATGAATCCGAGCTCCCGGCAGATCCACCCGACGCCGTAACGACCGGACATCACCTCGCCGACGGCAGCACCGGATGCGAACAGCTGTTCACCGAGCAGCACCAGGGCCACGATCGCGCCGAGCGTGGAGCCCGCGATTGAGATTTGGCGGCAACGACGCAGCTGGGACGAGCCGGCCGAGGGCCCGTCGATTCGGTCTACCCTTGGGTGGAGCGGGCCCGGACGGACTAGGCGAGCGGCGAGGAGACCACCTGCGGCGAGCGCGAAGCCGAGGAACAGCAGCCACCGCAGCGCCACCTCCGGCTCTCGCGGCAGGGGTTCGGTGGTCCCGGCCGCGCTGACCTGCTGCCGGATTCCGAATACCAGAACGCCGTTGGTCCGGTGCAGATCGTCGCGGGACAGTGTGAACCATGAGAGGCGGTACGCATTCTGCGACAGGGCGGGTAGGTCGGCCACTAGTTGTACCGGCTCCTCGGTTCCGGCGTGCGGACCGGCGGTGACCATCCGCAGATTCGTCGGGCGGTGGTGCACCCCGTTGCTGTCGACGAGGTCGAGCGAGGTGGCACCGAGCACAACGGCTTCGCTGAAGCTCAGGGCGATCTGGTGTGGAGCGCCGGCGAGCACCGATCCGTCAGCCGGATTGCTGTGATCCAGATAGGCATGCGCACTCGCCGACTGGGCGGGAAACAGCACCAGTGCAGCGACGAAAACCAACAGGGCCAGTAGACGCCCGCCATGCACGCCGACGAAGCGATTCCTGCCCCCGGGTTGAACCTCCATCACAACACCGGCACGTGGGCCAGCGTCAGGCTGCCATCGACGATCGTGACCCGCTCACCGGGGCGGATGGCGGCGCGAGTGTTCTCGTAAACCAGGTAGTAGGTCTGACCGGCCCGCAACGTGTGACCTTGTTTCATCAGAGAGACTCGAGATGTGCTGAGCTTGCGCGCCTCGCTGGACAGCGTCGGGGGATGGGCGACGTCGGACTGAAAGCGGGTCGCCTTGTCCGAATCGAGTACCACGTAGGACAGCGTGATGAGACCGCCGTCGGCAACTACGGCCACCCGGGAGAACCGCACACCGAGTTGTTGCTCCAGCGCCGCGCTTTGCGGCACGGTGGTTGCGGCAGCCCGCGAGGAACGGGCGAGGGCATCGCGGGCCAGCACGCCTGATCCGGCGAGCAACAAGGTCACCAGCACCACAGCGAGAACCTTGAACCATCTCGGCCGTTGCGGCATGTGAAGCGAGCTGAACGCAGAACCAGATCTTGCCGGTACGGTGCTGGTGACCATCGTCTATTCCCCCTTGAGAAGTGCAGATTGCTGTACGGTGGCCCCGCCGGGATCACCCGTAACGTCAGGTGGTCCCGACGGAGCCGAGCTACTACGACACTGCGCTGCTGACCGAGAAGAAGCTGTCGTAGTAAGCCTTGCCGGTGGCGCTGCCGACGATCGTGGCGTTGACCACGCCCAGTTGGGCCGCCTCGATCTTGGCCGTGCTGGAGCCGGTGACGGTGGTAGCAGCTCCGTCGACGGTGAGAACCAGCTTCGCCGAGGCTCCGCTCACCCAATCCAGCCCGATGGTGTGCGCCGTGTTGCCGACATTCACCCAGGCGCCGACGGTGCTGCCGATAGTCGGTCGTACCTGAGCTATCCCGCCGGAAACCCGATACTGCAGGGCGAACACCTCGTTGCCGGCGTTGGCGCCGTTCGCCGTCCGAGTGTCGAAGATCGTCAATACATTGGCTGCGTTGCCGATCACCAACGTGCTGGCTTGGAAGCGGAATCTCGTGTGGTACGAGATTGCGGCAGCCGGTGTGTTGTCGGAGAGATATCCGAGCCTGGCGGCGATTGCGGTGCCGATGTTGACCTGCAGACCGTGGGCGCTGGTCGGCTCGTCCGGACTCGGCAACGCGGAGCCGGTGGTGGTCGCCGCCGAGGGGTTGGCGCCGATGGAAGTGGTCACCTTGGCCCAGCCCGAGGTGCTCTCGAGGTAGCTGCGGAACACCGCAACCGTGGTCGAGACCGCGTTGCTCCAGTTACCGGCCTGATCCCGGACCCGGATGTTGTACACCACGTTTCCAGCCAGCGCGGGCAACGTGGCCTGCACTGTCACGGCTCCGTTGGCGACGGAGAGCGTGGCTGGAGTGGCCTTGCCCACGCCGGGATCCTTCGTCGCGGTCCACACCTCGGCTGCGCTGAGGGTGTTCAGCTCGGTCAAGGTCGAGGTCAGCGCGACTCCCGGTTGGCCGATCGGGCCGAGCGCACCGGACAGTCCGGTCAGCTTCGGAGCGATCTTGTCCACCAACAGGGTGGCGGCGTTGGCCGTCGGATCGCCCCAGTTGCCGGCGGCGTCCTGGCCGTGCACGTACAGGTGCAGCGGGCCGTTGCCGTATGCCCTGATCTGCGAGAGCGGGATCAACGCGTAGAACTTCTCCGTTGCGCTGTCCAGCTTGCCGTCCACCGGCAGCAACTGCAGACCGGTGCCGTTCGCCTTGACCGTGTTCAAGAAGGCCTCGGCGTCGATCAAGGTGTTGGGCAGGGCGCCCTGGTCGGAGATGTCCGCGGTCATCTGCAGGTAGCCGGGGTTGCTCGGATCCGCTTGGATGCCGTTGGTCGCCGGCGGACTGACCGCCGCTCCCAGGGTGCTCGGCCCGGTCTTGTCGACGGTCAGCGACAGATCGAGGGCCGGTCCCCACAGTCCTGATCCGGCGAGATCGTCCTTGACGTGCACGTAGAAGTGGTGGACGCCCTCGATGAGTACCGGTGCACCCGGCAGGGTCGGATCGAAGGTGGCGTCGACGGATACCACGGAAGCCGCCCGGTTGATGGTCATGGCGACGCCCTGACCATAGTCGGCTGTGGTCGGCGGGGTGTCCAGGAAGTACTCGGCCGCGGTGATCTTGCCGCCGGCCAGGGAATCATCCCCGGTCGCCGAGAGATCGATCGGCTCGCCGCCATTGGTGATCGATGGCGACAGCGTGCCGCCGGTGGTGGCCGGTCCGGTCTTTGGCACGTTGAGAACAATCGAACCGACGACGCCCCAGTTGTTGGCCGAATCCTCGGCCCGGACGTAGACGATGTGCTTTCCGGCGCTGAAGGTCGCGTCGGCGAGCAGCGACGCCGGGATGACCCCGGTGGCGGTGGTGGTCACCGCGCCTGGGGTGGTCAGGCTCATTGGCGTGCCGCTGGACGGCGCGATCGGCGCCGCCGCATCGTCGTCGAGCACGTACTCGGCCGCCTTGATCGTGCTGCCGCCGGTAGCGGCGTCGCTGAGCGTCGCACTCACCGTGACGTCACCGAGAGCATTGGACGGATTGGGGCTCACCGCCAGGCCCTTCGATGTCGGGCCGGTGTAATCATGGGTCGTGTCGACAGGCGCATTGGTGTCCAGGAAGGCCAGCATGCCGCCGAAACCCACCTGTGCGGGATTGTCAGCGGTCAGGCCACCGGCGTTGTCCAGCGCGCCGTTCGCCTCGTAGATCGCGACCTTCGTCGCCACCCTGGGATCACCGTTGGAACTAGGCATGGTCACCAGTGTGTCGATCGTCTGGCCGGGCACGATGCTCTCGGCCGTCAACGTGCTCGCGTACTGCATCGGGTGACCGTCCTGGGCGACCTCCTGCTGGGAGCCGCCGAGAATGCTCATCGAGTGCATCTGCTGTCCGACGTTGACGTAGCGAAGCAATACCGTGTGGCCCTGGTCGGTCGGAATCGAGCTGGTGGCGGACGGGTAGGGATGGCCGTTGATCAACCGGTAGGCCGGCCGGTAATTGCGCATGTCGAAGGTGGCGGGATCTGGGCTCTTGTTCAACGCGGGATCGATTTCGCTCAGGACCAGTACGGCGTCATCGGCGTACGAGGTGTCGGGGTAACCGGCCGGGTTGCCGTACGCCGTTCCCGCCACGCTCGGCAGTACCACGAGGGCGCCGGCGAGTCCCATGGCAACCTGGCGCGCGCCGTCGGCGGTGTGACCGGCTTCGTAGACGAAGGTGCCGGGGCGGCTGGCCGTGAAGGCATAGCTCTGGACCCCATTCGGGCCGACGCCGGTCAGGTCGTCGCCTGCGCCGCCGTTGACGCCGCGTTGACCAGGCAGCGCCAGGGACATCGGCTGGGTCAGACCGTTGTGCAGATTGATGGTGACTTGATCGCCTTGGCGGACCACCAGAACCGGGCCCGGCGCGGTGGCTGGTGAGCCCGCATCGCTGGCGAATCCCCAGATCGGGATGGTGGTCAGGGCACCTGGCATGGCTGTCGTTCCCGCGCGGGAGTAGATATCGCAGGTGACGGTGCCAGTGCCGCTACAACCGGACGGGGCCAACCGCCCGACCGCGGAGGCCGCGGCCGGTGTTGCCGCGCCCGGGGTGACCGTGACCGGAAGGCTTGCCGAACCGTGGCTTGCCGCACCTGCCGCCGCCGCCGGTACCGCCAGAGCGATACCACCGGCGAGCAGGCCTGCTGCGGCAACGGTGGCCACCGAAGTGCGCACCAGCGCTGCCGTGGCCCGGTGTGCGGGCCGGCCTTGTGTGCTGTCGAATCTCATCGGCCCGGCCCTCACTTCGTCGGGCAACCGGTCGGCGGATCGATGCGGAACAGCGTCATCATTCCTCCGAAGGTCGCACCGTAGTTGGTTGCTTGCTGAAGCGCATGGCTGTGCGCGATGTGGTAGTACTCGCCGCACTCGTTGTTCGACGTGATGAAGGTGGGTGTCGGGTTCTTGGTGCCGAGGTAGCCGCTCTCGGAGAACCAGGTGTCCGTGCCGACCAGGAGCTGATCGGTGATGGTCGGGATCTGGGTGGGAATCGGATTGCTGGTGGCGTTGTACTCGCTTCGCCAGTCCATCAGCGTGTCCAGGGTCTGGCCCGGACCGACGTCGAGGTCGTACTTCAGGAAGCTGAGATCCTGCCCGCTTGGACCGACCAGCGGGTGGCCGTCCCGGTCGATGACCCGCTCGTCACTACCGTGCGGGTGGAACGGGTAGTTGACCGTCCCAGCGTTCAGGTAGCGGATGGTCGCCGGCAGCGGATTGGTCACCTTGTCGTAGGGCTTGATGTGCACCATCGCGCCGTAGGGCTGACCGGGCAACCACGAGGCGTTGTTCGGCGCCAGGGTGTCCGGCATGCTCCGCCCGTTGATCATGAAGTACCTGGCGGTGTAGGCCGACCAGTTGATGGGCAGGTTGCGCTCGACGGCCAGGTGCACGTCCGGGTCGACCTCCGACAGCAGGAACAGGTATTCCTTGCCGGCCGTGAAGGCAGAGTCGATGCGGTCGTTGACCTGGTTGGTCTTGCCCGCGGGCCGGACGACCAGGGCGCCGTACAGGCCCATCTGCTTCTGCTTCTCGACGTCGGTGCCGCTGGAGTACAGGTAGCTGCCCGGACTGCCGGCTGTGAATCGATAGGTCACCGAGCCGTTGTTGGGTGCGGCGGGCTGGACCAGGGACGTGAGCGTGGATCCGCTGGTGTCGAACTGCGGTTGGGCCGCATTGCCGTCGGCGGTGACGCCGCTCTGTCCCGGGAACAGGATCGAGGTGGGTTCGGGGAGGCTGTTGTGCAACACGACCGTGACGGTGTCGCCGCTGGTCACGCACAGTGTGGGGCCGGGTAGCTGGAAGCCGCGGGTCGAGTTGCCGTAGCTCCACATGTAGATGGAGTTGCCGTCGGGGGTGGATACGTAGCCGGCCTGGGCCGTCAGCGAGAAGTTCGAATGGGCGTCGGTGTCACACTGCATGCCCTCAGTGTTGGATTCAGCCGCAGACACCGGGGCGAACGCGACCGTGCCGGCCACGACCGAGGCCACCACAGCACCCACCGCGACCCGGCGGGCGCCTGCTCTCTTGAGAAGTTTCATGAGATCTCCTTGGGTGACCCGGGTCTAGTGGTTCGGTTCGGTCTGGTCGGCGAGGGAGGCGTTGACCCGGATCTCGGTCACCATGCCGCCGTATCCGCCACCGCCGCCGTTGTTTAGGTAGGAGTACTTGCGGTCATAGAGCAGGTACTTTCCTGGCACTGAGGGAGCGGTGAACAGCACATCCCGGCTCTCACCTGGACCGAGGTCCACGGTGTTGGTGGTGATGTAGTTGGCGGTTCCGTCCCGGCCCTTGAGCAGGCTGGCATCCTTGGCGATGACCGTCAGATCGATGTTGTCCACCGTGAACGAGTGGTTCTGGTACCCGAGGTTGGCCAGCCGCAGCAACACCGTGTCACCGACCTTACAATTGATCAGCGACGAAATCGGCTGGTACTGCAGGCGGTTCGCTGCTGCTGCCGGGTCCGCGCCGATCACCGGAAGGGCGCCGACCGGGAACACGTTCTGGTTGTTGGCCGGCCCGGCCGCGACGCTGTTCGGGGCCACCGTATCCGGGTAGGCCCGTCCGTTCAGCAGCCAGAAACTCGGGTCGAAGTCCGTCCAGTCGTTGACCTGGATATGCGCGTCCCGGTAGTGGGCCGCCGACCACAGCTCGGTCACCATGAACGCGAACTCCCGGTCGTAGCGGGTCGAACCGTCGTAGTCGTTGTAGGCGTACTT
Organism: Pseudonocardiales bacterium; assembly: GCA_030840295.1. GTDB lineage: Bacteria > Actinomycetota > Actinomycetes > Mycobacteriales > Jatrophihabitantaceae > Jatrophihabitans_A. The sequence continues at coordinate 1,578 of JAVEET010000357.1, read as the reverse complement.
CTTCCCCGCGGGGATGGTGGTCGCCACCGTGCCGCCCCAGGGGGTCGGTGCCCCCGCGGCAAAGGCCGGCGAGGCTGTGATGACCCCGCGACGGCGCTGGTTCTGCTTCGGCCGGACGAACACCATGCCGGTCATGCCCATCTGGACGTGCTCGACATCCTCGAAATGGCAGTGGTACATGTAGGTTCCGGCATCATGCGGGCGGTAGTAGTAGGTGAAGTCACGGCCGATCGGCACGGCGAGTGAGAGTTCGGGAACACCGTCGAACAACGGGATGGCGTTGACGAACCCGTGCCAGTGCAGGGTGTGCCCGTCGAACAGATCAGGCCGTTGCGCCAGGCCCAGGTTGGTCAGCGTGATGAAGATGTCGTCTTCCTCGTCGAAGAACATCATCGGTGCGCTGATCTGAGCCTTGCCCCGCTCGGCCGCCACCTGGCTGGGTGTCATGCCGGTGACATTGCGGAAGCCGAAACAGTAGGTGTCGAATGGCGCCGGCGCCAGACTGTCCGGGAAGAACGGGGCATCTGCCGGTGCGTCGGGCATCGACACCCAGCCGTCGGTGCCGGCGAGGTGCACAGTCACCGAATTCGGACCGGTGGGGGTGGGCACGGCCGCGGTCACCGCGGGTGCGGCCAGTGCAGGCAGCAACCGCGTTCCCACCGCTGCCGCACCGACCAAACCGGCTCCACCGGCCAGGAAGACGCGCCGGGATAGGCCTCTTGCCAAGGGATTCTTTGTCACGATCGTCTCCATGGGGACTGGGCGTGGGCTGGGATCAGCGGGAACCGCGCTGAGTTCGAGGTGCGGTTCATGGCACCAGCTGGTCAGAACCGGCGTCATAGCGTGTCGCCGCACCCGGCCTCGGTTGCCCGTCGATATCCGGCGTGGGAGCCGATATCGGGTAGGTCCAGCCCGACCACGGATTGAGCTTCGTCGGGTTGTAGGTTCCCCAGTGGACGTCCGTGCGGGCTGCACCCACTCCGTACGCCGGTGAGGCCGAGCCGCTGAGGTGGTAGTCACCCATCAGGTACGGCGGCAGGATCTGGGCCACGATCATCGCCTGACGGAACGCCGGGTAGGTGCGTGAGGCCAGGATGTTGACGTCGACGTTGTATTCCGAGACGAAGCCGGGATCGGCTGTGTCTCCCGTACGGTTGCTGCCGTCGTCGCTGACCGAGGTCAGATCCTGCACCACGGAGTGAGTGGGCTCCAGAGTGGCTGACAGGTCGTCGGCCACCCCCATGTCCCAATGGGTGATCCCGGGGCAGGCGGGGGAGTCGATGCCGCAGACGACGCCGCCGTCGAACGTACCCGCCCGGTTGTCCCAGAAGACGTCGTTGAGCAGGGTCGGCTTGCTGTACGCCGTGGCGACCAGTGTTGCGGCCGAACCCGACGGACTACTGTTCAGAGTTCTGAGCAGGGCCTGCAGCGGATCACTGTTCGTCGCAGTAGACAGGCCGGCCGGCGCCGCTGTGCCATCGCTTGTCACCGCGGTGGCCGTGGTCAGGTTCTTGGCGATGGTGTTGTTCACGATGTTGACGAAAGCTGCATCGTCCAGGGCGATACCGCCGCCTTCAT
>JAVEET010000348.1 GCA_030840295.1 Pseudonocardiales bacterium | reverse complement strand
GCACACCAATGCATTCCGTAGACGAAGTAGCAGTACAGGTGGCCTGCGTCGCCGAACATCACCTCATTGCGTCCGGTCCGGCCGCGGAACGCATGTGAGGCCGGATCGGCGGAGCCCTCGTAGGCCTCCACCTCGGTGATCCGGACGACCACTTCGGCGCCGTCAACGACCGAGGCCAACACGGCTCCCAGCAACAGCGGCGCAACCTGCAGTGCCGGCCGCGACAACCGACTCCGATCGATCACGTCCGCAGGGTAACCGTCAACGCGATGAGCCGGCCGCGGCCGCACGCGACCACCGACGCTGGTCGGCCAGCGCACCGCGCAGGCTCGCCAGTTGCTCGCGGACCCGGGCCGGCGCGGTACCGCCGTGCGCCGACCGTGAGGCCAGCGAGCCCTGCACGGTGAGCACCTCCAGTACTCCCGGCGTCAGATGTTCAGAAATCGCCGCGAAATCCCCGTCGGAGAGCTCGTCCAGCTCGAGGCCCCTAGCCTCGCAGACCCGGACGCACTCCCCCGCGACCTCATGCGCCACCCGGAACGCGACCCCCTGGCGCACCAGCCATTCGGCGATGTCGGTCGCGAGCGAGAAACCCTGCGGAGCCAGCGATTCCAACCGCTCGGTGTTGAACGTCAAGGTGGCCATCATCCCCGTGAACGCAGGCAGCAACAGGTGCAGGCTGTCGATCGCGTCGAACACCGGCTCCTTGTCCTCCTGCAGATCACGGTTGTACGCCAGTGGCAGACCCTTGAGGGTGGCCAGCAACCCGGCGTGGTCGCCGATCAGCCGGCCGGCTTTGCCCCGAGCCAGTTCAGCGATGTCGGGATTCTTCTTCTGCGGCATGATCGAGGAGCCGGTGGAATAGGAGTCGTGCAGGGTCACGAAGGAAAACTCCTTGGTCGCCCACAGAATCACCTCCTCCGCGATGCGGGACAGGTCGACCGCGATCATCGCGGTCACGAACGAGAATTCGGCCACCACATCGCGGGCGGCGGTCGCGTCGATCGAGTTCTCGGCCGCGGAGTCGAACCCGAGCTCCTGGGCCACGGCCTGCGGGTCGAGACCTAGGGACGAACCCGCGAGCGCGCCCGATCCGTAGGGACTGACGGCCGCCCGAACATCCCAGTCCGCCAGCCGCTGGACGTCTCGCAGCAGAGCCCAACAATGTGCCAGCAGGTGATGGGACAGCAACACCGGCTGGGCATGCTGCAGGTGGGTGCGGCCCGGCATCGCGACCCCGAGGTGCGTGTCGGCCTGCTGCGCCAACGCGTCGATGAGAGCGGCGATCTCCCGAGCCAGCTCGCGAGCCTCGTCGCGCAGGTACATCCGGATTAGCGTCGCGATCTGGTCGTTGCGGGACCGTCCGGCCCGCAACCGGCCACCAAGATCCGGTCCGACGCGCTCGACCAGGCCGCGCTCGAGTGCGGTGTGCACATCCTCGTCACCCACGCCCGGAATGAAGGATCCGGATGCTACATCGGCATCGAGAGAATCCAGTCCAGCGAGCATGCCGGCGAGCTCCTGATCGTTGAGCAGTCCGGCCCGCGCCAGCACCCGGGCGTGCGCTCGCGAGCCTGCGATGTCGTGGCGCGCGAGCCGCCAATCGAAATGGGTCGAGACCGACAATGCTGCTAGTGCATCCGCGGGTCCGCCGGTGAACCGGCCACCCCACAGCCGGGTGGCCGGTTCGTTCCGTTCGGACTGCTGAGGATCGTCCTTCGTCACGGCTTGCCGAGCTTCTGCTGACGACGAGCGGCGATCCGGCTCGGCAGGCCCCACAGCTGGACGAAACCCTTGGACAGGGTCTGGTCGAAGGTGTCCCCGGTATCGTAGGTGGCCAGATCGAAGTCGTAGAGCGAACCCTCGCCCCGACGTCCGGTCGGTACCGCCCGGCCGGCGTGCAGTCGGAGCCGGATATCGCCGGTCACATACTGCTGCGATGAGTCGACGAACGCGTCGAGGGCGTCCTTCAACGGCGAGAACCAGAGCCCGTCGTAAACCAGTTCGGTCCAGCGCTGCTCGACCGAGAACTTGAAGCGGCGCAGGTCCCGTTCGACCGTCAGATCTTCCAGTTCCTGATGGGCGGTGATCAGAGCAATGGCGCCCGGCGCTTCGTACACCTCGCGGCTCTTGATGCCGACCAGCCGGTCCTCGACCATATCCAACCGTCCAACCCCCTGAGCGCCCGCACGCTGGTTGAGTTCCAGGATCGCTTCCAACATGCTGACTGCTTTACCGTCGATCGCCGTCGGCACGCCGTTGGAGAAGCTGATGATCACATCATCGGGATCGCGAGTCACCGCCGGGTCCGAGGTGTAGGAGTAGACATCCTCGATCGGCGCGTTCCAGGGATCCTCGAGGAATCCAGTCTCGACGGCCCGTCCCCAGAAGTTCTGGTCGACGGAATAGGGCGACCGCTTGGACTGGTCGATCGGAAGGCCCTTGTCCTCGGCGAATTGAATCGCCTTGTCGCGCGTCATCCCGCTGTCCCGCACGGGGGCGATCACGTTCAGTTCAGGGGCGATTGCCCCGATGCCCACCTCGAAGCGGACCTGGTCGTTGCCCTTGCCCGTGCAGCCGTGCGCGACAGTGTCGGCGCCGTGCATCTGGGCGGCCAGCGCGAGATGCTTGGCGATCACCGGACGGGACAGCGCCGACACGAGCGGGTACCGCTCCAGGTAGAGGGCGTTGGCGCGCAGCGCAGGAAGGCAATATTCGTCGGCGAATTCCTGCTTCAGATCCAGGACGATGGACTCGACAGCCCCGCAGTCCAGCGCGCGCTGGCGAATGTCGTTCATGTCCTCACCACCCTGGCCGACGTCGGCAGCGACACAGACGACCTCGGCGCCGGTCTCTTCGGCAATCCAGCCGATCGCGACGGAGGTGTCGAGTCCGCCTGAATAGGCCAGCACTACCCGGTTGGTCATTGGTGTCTCCTCTTGTTCGACGTGCGTGGTGCGACATGGTGTTTTCGTTGGCCCGGTTGGGACATCGGTGATGCGCTCAGTGCGGCTGCGACAGGCTGATCAGGCGGTCGGCCACAGCCCGGCCACCGGCCGGACTGCGGCTGACGACCAGAATGGTGTCGTCCCCGGCGATGGTTCCGAGCACCTCGGGCAAGGCCGCACGATCCAACGCACTGGCCAGGAAATTCGAAGCCCCGGGCGGCGTACGGAGCACGACCAGGTTCGCGCTCGCCTCTGCCGAGATGAGCAGTTCGCCCAGCAGCCGGGCCAGCCGCTGCGGCGGGGCACCGTCGGCCTGCCGAGCGGCCAGTGGCGCCCCGTCCTCAGGAACGACGTAGATGGGCTGGCCGCCGTCCGGCGTGCGCAGCTTCACGGCGCCGAGCTCATCGAGGTCGCGGCTCAGCGTGGCCTGGGTGACCTTGGCGCCGGCTGCGGCCAGCAGATCGGCCAGCTCGCTCTGGGATCGCACGGTGTGCTCGCTCAGCAGCGCCACGATCTTGGCGTGTCGGGCCGCCCGACTGGTCAGTTCGCTGACCGCGGCAGTCCGGTCGCGGTTCGCCGCCGGTCGAGCACTCGACACCGAGGAGGCCATCAGGACCGCTCCAGCAGCCAGCTCAGAACTGCCTTCTGCGCGTGCAGCCGGTTCTCCGCCTCGTCCCAGATCACGCTCTGCGGGCCGTCGAGCACCTCGGCAGCGATCTCCTGACCCCGGTAGGCCGGCAGGCAGTGCAGCACGATGGCGTCAGCCGCAGCGGTGGCCAGTGCGGCCGAGGTCACCGAAAAGGGCCGGAACGGCAGAGCCCGTTCCGCCTTCTCCGCCTCGTGCCCCATCGACACCCAGGCGTCGGTCACGACCACATCAGCGCCGTCGAACGCCTCGGCCGGGTCGGTCGTGACGGTGATCGATCCGCCGGTGTCTGCGGCGATCTGCCGGGCGCGGTGCACGATCTGCGGATCAGGTGCATAAGCCGCTGGTCCGCCCACCGTTACGTACATTCCCGCGCCGGCGCCCCCCAGGAGATAGGAGTTGCCCATGTTGTTTGCCGCGTCGCCGACGTAGGACATGCTCAACCCGGCCAGTTTGCCCTTGTGTTCCCGGATCGTCTGCAGGTCAGCCAGGATCTGGCAGGGGTGGAACTCATCGGTGAGCGCGTTGATCACCGGCACCGAACTTGCCGCGGCCATCGCCTGGATGCGCTCCTGGCCGAAGGTCCGCCAGACGATGGCGGCCACCTGACGATCCAGCACACGAGCAGTGTCGGCAATGGGTTCGCCCCGCCCGAGCTGACTGTTACCGGAATCGATGACCAACGGATAGCCACCGAGTTCGGCAATGCCCACGCTGAAGGACACTCTGGTCCGCGTCGACGGCTTGTCGAAGATCACGGCCACCGCCCGCGGGCCGGCCAATGGGCGATGCCGGAGACGATCGGCCTTCAACCAGTCCGCGAGATCCAGGACCTCGATCAGCTCGGCGGGGCTGAGGTCGTCGTCGCGCAGGAAATCGCGCGTCATGACCCGGCCCCCTTTGATGGCTGAGCAGCGCCGACCTCGGACAACGCGGCGCCGATGATCCCCACCGCCTCCGCCACCTCGTCCGAACTCACGATGAGGGGCGGGGCGAGGCGGATCACGTTTGGTTTGACGGCATTGACGAGCAATCCACGGCTGCGTGCCGCTGATTCGACCTCGCCGGCCAGATCGTCGGCCAGCACCAGGCCTCGCCACAACCCGCTGCCCCGTACCCCGAGCAGCAGCCGACTGTCGATCGCCAGCAAACCGGCATGCAGCTCGGCTCCGACCGCTCGGACGCTGGCGAGCAAGCCCGCGGTCTCGATAGTGTTCAGCACCGCGAGGGCAGCAGCGCAGCAAACCGGATTGCCGCCGAAGGTGCTGCCGTGCGATCCGGGTGTCAACAGGGTCGCCGCGTCGCCGATTCCGATACAGGCCCCGATCGGCAGACCGCCGCCGAGCCCCTTGGCCAAGGTCAGGATATCGGGGCGCACACCGCTTGCCGTGCTGGCGAACCATTCTCCGGTGCGGCCGATACCGCTCTGGACCTCGTCGATCACGAGGAGGGCGCCCGACGCGTCACAGATCTCCCGAGCCGCCTGCAGGTATCCCTCAGGAGCCGGCACCACACCACCCTCACCCTGGGTCGGCTCGAGGAAGACGGCCGCAACGCTGCTGTCCACCGCTGCCTTAAGGGCGTCGACGTCGCCGTAGGGCACGAAGGTCACTGGTCCAGGCAACGGCTCGAAGGGCGTGCGCTTGCCCGGGTTGCCGGTGATCGACAGCGACCCGAGTGTTCGGCCGTGAAAGCTGTTGTCGGTCGAGACCAGCCTCATCCTGCCGCCCGCCGGATCGAGCTTACGGCCGTGTAGCCGCGCCATCTTGATGGCACACTCATTGGCCTCGGTGCCGTCGTTGGTGAAGAACACCTTGATCTCGGAAGGGATATCGTCGTCGGCCAACAGCGATCGCAGCTTTTCGGCCAGTGCCACGCCAGGCGGATGGATCACCAGGTTGGACGTATGAGCCAGCGTGTTCACCTGCTCGGTGACCGCGTTGACAATCGCAGGATGCGCATGGCCGAGCGCGGACACCGCGATACCGGCGATGAAGTCAAGATAGCTGGAGCCGTCCGCGTCAACTACCCGGCAACCGCGACCACTGACCAGAGCGAGTGGTGGTAAGCCATAGCTGTCCATCATGGCCAAGGCCCACCGGTGCTGAAGATCGAGCGTGCTCATACGGTTTCTCCCGCTACGACGTGGGTAGGAATAGGCGTTGCCGGATCGTCGGCAAGGACCATCGTGCCGATGCCTTCCGAGGTGAAGATTTCCAGCAGTAAGGCGTGCAGTTCTCGGCCGTCGATGACCGTGGCCCGCGGCACGCCGGATTGCACCGCGCGCAGGCACGCCTCCATCTTCGGAACCATGCCGGCAGACAGCGACGGCAGCATTGCCGCCAATTGGGTCGAGCCGATTTCACTGATCACATCGGTGCTGTTCGGCCAGTCTGCGTACAGGCCGGTGACGTCGGTCAGCACGATCAGCTTCTCGGCGTTCAACGCGCTGGCCAGGGCAGCGGCCGCGGTATCAGCATTCACGTTGTACGACAGGCCGTCGAGACCGCGCGCGACCGTGGCGATCACCGGAATCCGGCCCGCGCCGATCAGCGCGGTCACCGCACTGGCGTCCACGTCCACCACGTCACCGACCTGGCCGATGTCGACCTCCTCGCCGTCGACGACGGCGGCACGGCGCTGCGCGGTGAACAGGCCACCGTCCTCGCCGGACAGTCCGACCGCGAACGCGCCGTGATTATTGATGAGGTTGACGACGTCACCGTTCACCTGGCCGACGAGGACCATCCGGACGATCTGCATGGCCTCCGGCGTAGTCACCCGAAGGCCCCCGCGGAACTCGGTGGCCATCCCCAGCCGGTTGAGGTGTTCGGTGATCTGCGGTCCGCCGCCGTGCACGACCACGGGCCGGATCCCCGCGTAGCGAAGGAACACCACGTCCTCGGCGAAGGCCTGCTGCAGCTGTGGCGAGGTCATGGCATTGCCGCCATATTTGATCACGATCACCTTGCCGTGGAAGCGTTCCAGCCAGGGCAGCGCGTCGATCA
>JAVEET010000345.1 GCA_030840295.1 Pseudonocardiales bacterium | reverse complement strand
CGCGTTTCTAGCACCCGCGAGCCGAGCACGCTGACCCCCATCCGGGTGAGGCGGGCGACGGCGCGGTTGAACACGTTGCGCGTAAACCAGCCGGGGGCGCTGTAGTGGTTGGCCATGTCGTTCATCGTTTCGGTCCTTTCGACGCGGACGGCTAACACTGTTAGCCCAGCGTAGAGCTAACAGTGTTAGCCGTCAAGGGCTAACCCGGCGCTCAGGGGCCGCCTGACCGTATCGGGGCAAGCCCGCGACGTTTTCCGCAGCAACCGCCGGCGGCAGCAGCCATCTGGGTGCGACAGCGACCGTGACCAGGTTCTGAACGCAGCTTCCCATGGCGGGTAGGGCGTCCCACGCACGGAGGCCGTCGGCTGCTCAGGTCACCGACACGATCACCGTGAAGGCTGTCGCATCCAGCGGCGACGTCTGGACCGTCAGCTTCACCGTCCAGTTCCCCTTGGCGGGGAAGGTCAAACCGATATCCTCCCGGCCGTTGACGCTAGCCCCGCCCGCCGTGGGCAGCCGCACCGGGAGGGGACCGAGTTTGCGGACGGGCTCACTGATCGACGCCCGAATTCCTGTGACTGCAATCGGGTTGCCCTTCGGCGTCCTCGCCGCGAGGTGCAGGACGGTGTCACCGACGCGGGGTGCGTCGACTCGCACCGCAACCACCAGCCCGGGCGCAGCCAGCGTGCGGTTGAACGGCCGGATGAAGGATTGTCGACCCGGGATCGTGACCACCATGGCGGCCGTAATGGACAGCACCGCGATCGCCACACCGAGTTCGGCCGCGAGACCGAGTCGCAGGCGGCGCACCTCGCGAGGCCCGTATTCAGCAGGACCGGTCGGAGCGGAGTCCAGAGTGGCGGCGTCAGCCGCGTGGGCGATGATCGGCGACCGGGCGAGTCGGGGTAGCTGGCCGATCGCAGCCGCGCTGGTCAGATGACGGTGCACCCAACGACGGGCGAGGTTCGCCAGCATGAGCGCCGCGAGTACCACCGCCACCTTGACCAGCAACACCCGGCCGAACGTGGTGCCGAGCAGCGCATCCCAGGATCCGACCTCGCGCCAGGTCTGGTAGCTGCCGGTGGCCACCAGAACCACCACGCAGCCAAAGGCAAGTCGGGAGAACCGCGGCAGGAATACGGCCAGATCCGTCAGCCGGTCGGCCGGCCGGATCACCACCGTCAGCAGCGTCAGGCCGCCAAGCCACACCGACATGGCCAGCACATGCAACAGATCAGCCACCACCGCGGCCGGGGTCTGGATACCTGCCGCGGCATGGCCAGCAAGTGTCCACGTGCCGACCAGGGCGATCGTGCTCAACGAGATGGCACCGAACGTGATGGACCTGGGCACGGCCGGCAGCGGGCGCGACCCCGGCAGGTCACGGCCCCGGTCACGAGAACGGACGGGCCGCACGGCGTGAGCGCGGGCGGCCCTGGAGACCTCGGCGGACACCGCGGCCATCAGGATCACACCGAAGATCACCAGCAGGTAGAACCTCACCGCATAGATGGTGTCGAACTTGCGTGAATGGGTGTCGAGTGACGTAGGTGCCGACCACATCGCACTGAGCGGGCGGGCGCTGGCCCAGACCCCCTGCAGCAGCATCGAGCCCAATGCGGAGAAGCACAGCAGGACGAGGCCGAGGTACATCATCCTGCGAGTACGAGACAACGCGAGGCCGGCCGGCCACAGAGCTGACGTGACCAGCAGGACACCCGGGGCGAGCACGAGGCCGAGATACCCCAGCCCTCGCATGACGCCCAGCAGCAGACCGGCAGAATCGTTGCGGCCGACCCCAGGCACCTTGCCAGTGACCTCGCTCGGTGCGCCGACAGAGAAGCGGAAGGTGCCCGACACCGGGTGAGTATCGCTGGAGCTGACGTGCCAGCTCACGGTGTATGTGCCGCGGCGCAACTCGGCCGGCAGCCCGACCTGAATCCGATTTCCCTCCGATGCAACGCGATTCACCGTGCGGGTATCGATGCGTTCCAGGTGATCGTCGAAAACCTGGATCGCGTTGGGCGCGGCTTCGACCGGTTCGCCGAAGCTGAGCGTGACCCACTGGGGTGCGCTGGCCAGCACGGCGTTCCCCGGCGGATCGCTGCCTTCCAGTTGGGCGTGTGCCGATGCGATGCCGGTCATGCCCATCAGCGCCGTCGCGCAGAACAACAGCAACAGCGTGTACCGGCGTACGGCCTTGACTGAATTCCGCATGAGTCCCCCCGTAGGCGTCCTGCGGTGCAGGGGTAAGCGTATCCGCAACAACGGACGTCGATACGGCATCAACAGGGGGGCAGTGGACCCCCAAAATTGGGGATCAGTCGATGACCATCGTCGGCAGCGCACCTGTGCCATTGGCTGGGCCGCTCAGGCACTCAAGCCGTACGGCTCATCCCGCAACACTCTGGTGAACAGCTGCTGCAAGGCACGGCACGGGGTAATCCCGAGCTCCCGATCGAGCATGGCCCGCAGCGCAGAGAAGTTGCGTAGGGCATCGGCGCGTCGGTTCGCGCGCCATTCAGACTCGATCAAGATCTGCCAGGCGTCTTCGGCGAGGGGGTCCAGGTCGCAGGCGAGTTTGCCGTACCGGCCGGCGGCCTCGATATCACCCGCGGACAGAGCCAATCGTCCGGCCTGTACGGCGGCACGGTGCCGTTCTCGTTGATATCGTTCCCGAGTCTCGAGAATCCACGGTAAGCTGCGTTCGCCGAGCAAGACTTCGCCTCGCGGGATCTCCAGCGCAGCGTGGAGTCGTCGGAGCGAGCGGGACGCATCGGCCGCGCGGGCCTCGACCAGCAGACGATCGAACCGGTCCAAGTCGGTGCCGACCTGATCAGCGTTGAGCAGATAGCCGCCATTTCGGCTGATGATCATGGCCGAGTTGGACTTGCCCAACGGCGCTACGGCCTTGCGTAGCAGCGAGACGTACCCCTCCAGGGTCGACAGCCAGCTCGGGGGCGGTGTGCCCGCCCACAGGTGGTCGGCCAAGCGTTCCTTCGAGATCGGGCGTCCGAGGTTCAGAGCCAGCAGCCCCAGCACAAGCCGTGGCTTCACACCGTGAAATTCGGTCATCGACAGCCGCCGATCGCTGTCGTACATCGCCCATGCGCCGAACAGACAAATATCGATCATTGTGCCCCCGTGCACTCGATCGTGTGGTAACGAGGCAAGACTCGGGCCTCGGCGCCGAGGTTTGCAGCCGCTTACAGGGGGGTGCCAGACCCCCAAATTGGGAGGGCCGGCACCCAGGTTGCCCGATCTAGACCTGGAATGCCCCTGGCGAAGCGCAATCCACCCAAGCGTTTTCCAAGATCACCATCTCAGGATCTGCGTCATGGCAACGATTGTCTCGGAGCAAAGAGCTGCCCTTCCCATCAGACGTCCGGTGGTACCTCTGCTCGTCGTGCTGCTCGCTCTGGCTCTCGGCGGCTGGCGCATCGTCTCGATCACGCATCCGCACGCCGCACCTGGCGGTCTGCGCGTGGATGGCCTGTACTACACGGTCTCGCACGTCGAACAGGTAACCGGTCTGTCCGAAGAGGATCTGTCCGGTATGAGTCACGGGATCCAAGGGCTCGTGACTGAGGACAAAGCGCTGTTGCGGGTGAGCATGACGGTCCGCTCGGGTTCACGGTCCAAGGTGTATGACCCGAGTGTCCTGACCGTCCGTGATGATGCGGGTGGCGATCCGATCGCGCCGGCCGGCGGTTCATTGGCCCAGGGCGGCATCGGCCCACATGCCCAGCTCGAAGGCTCGCTGTCGTTCATCGTTCCGCGCAACGGTCATCACTATCGTCTGCGTGCCCCGCACAACTCGCATGTCATCGACCTCATCTCGGTCGACCTCGCCCCTACCGGCGCGGGCGCACACCAGCACGGGCAAGTCGGTCCCTCCCAGGTGCCGTCGTCGACAACCACCACCGACCCCGTTTCCGGCCGTGGTTCTGTCCACGCCGTCCCAGGACACTGAGGAATTCCCATGACGTCCTCCATCAACCTGAACCGTCCCACCGACGCGAACGGCTGGCGTTCCGGTGACCTGCTGCTAGGGGTCATTCTCAGCATGCTCGGAGCGTGCTGGCTGGCCTACCAGTCCCGCCTGAGCGCCAGCGGCACCGCGCCCAGTATCGCGATAACCCGGGAGACATTGGCTAATCTCGCCTTCGCCTTTCCCGCGGTACTGCTCGCCGTCCCGGCGGCTCTGCTGGCTGCGCGCCGCCGGTATGGTCCGCGAGACCTGCCGACCTGGTTCAGCGCGGTTGTCGTCGCTCCGACAGCCGCCACCGCACTAGCGTCCGCCCATCTGGCGCGAGCGGTGCTGGGCGGCACGGCTTCGGCCGGTCTGCCGGTGACCGCGCTGGCCGGCGACGCGCTCACCGGGCTGGCTGTCATGATGCCGGTGGCATATGTCGTGTTGTGCCTGCGACGCCTGCGAGTCCGGGACTTTGCGGGAAGCGGGCGCGCGGCGCTGATCGGCGGTCTCGGCCTTGCCAGCGTGGTCAGCACAGCGCTGGTCTCGAGTAGCCAGCCAGCAGTGGCCGGTCCCGCCAGCACCGCTGCCACCTGTCTATCCGGCGGTGCGGTAACCCGATCCTTCGATATCACAGCGCTTGACGTCAACATTCCGCTGAACCGCTATGGTGATCATGACCCTAAAGGCAAGATGTATGCCCTGAACTCCAAGCTCGGTCAGATCGCTGACGAGCAGCGCACCCAGCAGGTGTCGATCGGACTGCGCGACGATCCGATCCAGGCGCTGGTGATCCGCGCCAACGAAGGCGACTGTGTCGAGATCAGGTACGTCAACACTGCCAGCGGCGGAGACTACGGCATCCACATCGACGGCTTGGAGTTCAACACTTCCTCGTCAGGGGATTCCATTGGTAACAACCCGTCATCCGCTGTGCCGCGGGGCGCGACCATGTCCTACCGTTTTGCTGTCCCGAACGACCCACGCATGGAAGGCGCGCATTACCTGCATCCGGGTCCCGGGTACCGATCGGCTGTCAACCATGGTCTCTTCGGAGCACTGGTGATTGAACCACCCGGATCGACCTACTGGAACGCGAGCAAGGCCGGGATGCCGCAGGACTCGGGGTGGGAAGCCATCATCAAGCCGGCGGGTACCGACGTCGCATGCATGCCGGCCCTGCGCTCGGTCGCCACCTGCGGGTTCCGTGAAGCCGCTCTGCTCCACCACGAGATCGGCAACGACAACGAGACCGTGCTGGACAAGTTCAACAAAAACGTACCGCAGGTCGACGAGACCACGGGCAGTTACCGCCCCGGCGCATTCGCCCTGAACTACCGATCGGAACCGTTCCGCAACCGGTTGCTGCAGTTCTCCAAGGAGAAGTCGCACGCGTACAGCTCGTACACCTTCGGCGACCCGGCCACCCCGATGCCGCGCGGCTACCTCTCTGACCCCACGAAGATCCGGTTGCTGCACGCCGGGGGAGAGAAGTTCCACATCTACCACTTGCACGGCGGTGGTGACCGGTGGCGGTACAACCCCGTCGCCGACACTACCTACAACTATGCCGACACCGGTCTGCGGAAGGACCCTGAGACCCAGCTGTCGCCCTCGCAACGGCTCGATTCGCAATCCATGGGCCCGGGCGAGTCCTATAATCTCGAGATCGAAGGCGGTGCCGGCGGAGTCCAACAATCCTCAGGCGACTTCCTCTTCCACTGTCACATCGCCAAGCACTACGTCTCCGGGATGTGGAGCTTCTGGCGCGTCTACTCGACCCTGCAGCCAGACCTGGTCCCGTTGCCCGACCGACCGGCGCCGCTTCCTGCCGTCGACTCCAGCCAGCTGATCGGCAAGACCTTCAACGACACCACCATCACCAAGGACAATCTTGAGGACTGGATCCGGCCTCAGCTGCCACCCTCCGGTGTCCCGCAATCCGGACAGGATCCGACGGTATGGGATTGGAAGACTTCGGGAACGCCGGATGCACCGGTCTATCTCGGTGCGCCGCTCGATCCGACCCGGACGGCCGACTCAGCGAACGTCATCGCCGGTCAACCCAACGCTCTCGCGGTCGATGCGGGCAACCTGATCGGCAACCGTCCGAAGATCCTGTTCGACCAGACCAACGGGCGTCCGGCCTACCCGCTGTTCCGGACGAATGTCGGCAAGCGCCCGCCGTTCACACCAGCGGGTCACACCGGAGCGCCCTGGCTGGGCAACAACACGGCCCAGAATGCGAAGTCGGCCACCGATCCGTGGGCCAAGCGCAGTGATGGCCTGTGCCCGAACGGCCGGAAGGTGGACACCTTCAACGTGGTGGCCATCGGCAAGTCGATTCGCCGCAGCCCGACACTGGTCGATCCGGAAGGCAAGATCTTTGTCCTGGCCAAGGACAAGCAGGATGTGCTCGACGGCACGAAGCCGGATGATCCACTGGCGATCAGAATGAACCAGGGAGAGTGCGGCGCCGTCACGCTCACCAACGAGATCCCCGACTCGTCGGCCTTCGACGGCTGGTCCAAGACCACCATGCACATTCACCACGTCCAGTTCGACGTCCAGGGCTCGGACGGGGTCAGCGCCGGCTTTGCCTTCGAACACTCCGTCCGCCCGTACCAGGTGTCGGATTCCCAACTGGTCGCCGAGGCCAGAAAGGGCAGCCAGGTTCTACAACTGTCCAGCGTCACGAAGTTCATCGGGACCGACTCCAACGCCAACCCGATCAAGCCCTGGATCGCCGTCGGCGAAGGTACGGACAGCATAGACATCCATCAGATCGTGGCGGTGGATGCTGCGGCCAAGACCGTAACTCTCGCGGACGGACTGCAATCCGATCACGCCGCGAGCGAATGGGCCGGCTCGGAGTTCATCCAGTACCGGTGGTATCCCGACGTGGTGCTCGACAACATCTTTTGGCACGATCACGTCGACGGCATCCACGGCTGGGGCCACGGCTTGGTCGGGCAGCTCATCGTCGAGCCATCGGGTTCGACCTACCACGACCCGGTCACCGGTAAGCAAGTCGACTCGGGCACGCTGGTCGACATCCACACCTCCAACCCATTGGCACCGGGTTTGGTCACCGGCAACTTCCGGGAACTGGCGCTGTGGACCATCGACGACAACGACAAGTCCGATTACTCGACCCTGAACCTGCGCGCCAACCCGTTGGCGGCCCGGCTCGATGCGGCCAACAGATTCAGCTCGTTCAAGTACGACGATCCGCTCACGCCGCTGCCGCGGATGTATCCCAACGATCCGCTGGTGATCCGAACCATCAACGTCGGCCCATCGATCGACACGTTGCACCTGCAGGGCGGCCAGACCTTGCTCGAGCCCCGTTACGGTCACGACAATTCGCCCGACGGCTCGATCATCGACACGATCCACTACGGGGTAAGCGAGAAGTACACGCTGGTCTTCAACGGTCAGCGGCCAGACCTGAAGATGGCGGCAGGTGACTACCTCTACGTCAACGGCGACGAGCGGCGCACTCAACAAGGTGCCTGGGGCATTGTGCGGGTGCTGCCGGGCAAGGTATCCGACCTGCAACCGCTGGGTGGCTCGGTGCCTGGCCCCTCGGGTGACTACACGCTACCCACGATGACCGGTCTCGCGCCCCCGCCCACCGCCGGCCCCGGCTACCCGTGTCCGACAGGTGCTCCGAGCCACCAGTTCTCGGTCACCGCAATGGACACGCCGGGTTCCTTCAGCGGATCCAAGACGGCCTTCGTCCCCTCCGCGGACGTCACGCCCATCAAGAACGGCACCAGAAAGTTCGAGCCGTTGGTGTTGCACGCAGTAGCCGGCGAATGTGTGACTGTCCACCTGGCCAATCAGCGCAGTGCACCGGTGGGATTCTCGGTCAGCAAGCTGAGCCGAACGGCCGGATCCGGTGGCGTCAACGTCGGTTTCTCCACGGATCAGAACACCGCGCCGAAAACCACCCGCGATTACACCTACTACGTATCGAGCGATCGCATCGGCACGGCGAGTATCGCCGACCTCGCCGGGGCAAATACCCCGAAGTCCGGGCTGTATGGAGCGGTGGTGGTCTCATCGGCGAGCACGCTACCCGGGCAACGCACCACATTCAGCGATCCGGTATCGGGTGCTCCTCGCGACATCGGAACCCAGGTGCTGGTGCACGTACCAGGCGCACTGAGACCTGATTACCGTGATTTCACTACGATCATCGCCGACGATGATCCCAAGATCGGTCAGGATTTCATGCCCTATCCGACGAACGCCGAGGTGGGAAAAACCCTCCTCAACTACCAGGCGGCTCCGGCGGGAGACGGACCCGGCTCGTTCCGCAACCCGGGCTCCGTGCCCTATCTGACGAGCTACGTCGGTGACCCGGAGGTGGTCCACGTCCTGGTCGCGCCGGGAAGTGAGAACGCTCATGTATTCAGTCTCGGTGGCCTGAGGTGGTCCCAGGACAGCTTCCTGGAGAACTCGAGCTGGACAGCCGCCCAGGGCCTCGGGCCGTGGGAGTCGATCAACGCCTGGGTCGTCGGGGGCGCTGGTGGAACCCAGCAATCCGCGGGCGATTACTTCTACGGCGATCTGCGGCGGCCGTTCACCCAGATCGGTGTGTGGGGTATTCAGCGCGTGCTACCCGCCCCGGCGGGAACCTGTCCGATCCGCCGAGTGGACAACAGCCCCTGCTGAACGGGCGTGGGCGACTCGGGCTCCCCCCGGTCCGGGTCGTCCACCTTATTCCGCCGGCGTACTTGACGCGCGCGACGGGTGCGGAGTTCAGCCTGTCGCACCAGCCTGTCTCGATATTGTGGACCAGCGGGTCGGGTCGGCCGCTAGCCGACGGGTGCCGCCGCCCGCACGGCCCGGACGACCTCGGCCGTCCCGGCGCCCTTGAACACGCAGGACACCGCACCGATCTTCAACGCGTCCGTCACCTGCGGTCCGTCGGCGGCAGAGGTGAAGATGACGACCTGCAGGGCCGGATCTTGCTCGAGGAGTTGCCGGGTCGCATCGAGACCGTTCAGCCTCGGCATGGACAGGTCCATCAGAACCACGTCAGGGTGTGTTTGTGCTACGGCGAGGACAGCCTCGTAGCCGTCGGCGCAGGTGCCCACGATGTCGATGCCGCCCGCTGCGAGCAGCGCGGTGCTTACGGACTCGCGGACCAACTCGTGGTCGTCGACCACGAGTACACGGATCATCGGTGTCCCCCGGGCTGGTGGGAAGGGTGGGTGAACGTCTCCAGGGTCCTGGAACCTGGTCCACATGAACAGTCCCCAATACAGGGCAGCCAACCGACAAGTCTTCGCCCTATTGACAGCACCTTTACATTGATCGCAGGACATCCCGCAAATTCAGTGGGGTAGTCCAGGGCATCGACGCCGGGGGGCGATGACCATGACGGTGGCGCAGATGGACGACGAAATTCAGTATGCCCAAGCGGTGACACGGGTTCTGGTGGTCGATGACCACAATACGTTCGCCGAACTGCTGGCCGATGCGCTGGACGCGAAACCCGATTTCGAGTGCGTCGGTACTGCGGCGACAGGGGCTGCAGCGCTGGATCTTGCCGTGCGGACGAATCCCGACGTGGTAGTGATGGACATCCAGCTCGGTGCCGAGAGTGGCCTGTCGATCACTCGCCGCATTCGTGAGGCGGTTCCTCGGGCGATCATCATGGTGGTGTCGGCCCACCTGGATCCGTCCTGGGTGGCCAAGGCATCGCAGGCCGGCGCCAGTGCCTTCGCGCCGAAGTCAGGATCCCTCACCGAAATGCT
>JAVEET010000181.1 GCA_030840295.1 Pseudonocardiales bacterium | reverse complement strand
GCCACCGGCACGACGAGAGCGCCGTCAGCGGTCAACTGAATCAGGTCCGATCGAATCGAATTCCGATACGCGGCACTCGCCGGCATGGAGGCGCCAATCATCCGGAACCCGCGCTCGGCGGCATGCTGCGCGGCGGCGATCGTGACGATGCGGCCGAGATCGCCGACGAGGGCGAGGGAGACCCGAACCGCCTCATCGGTGCCAACAGTGTCGAGAGCGGCGTCGACACCGCCTGGCGCCAGTTGCCGGACCCGCTGCAGAAGACCGTCACCATAGGCGACAGGCTCGGCGCCGAAACGCTCGATGACCGAGAAATTCTTCTCCCTTGCCGTGCCGATCACTCGGGCGCCGAGAAGCTTCGCCTGCTGGATGACACTGACACCGACCGCGCCGGATGCACCATGCACGAGTACCGCGTCTCCAGCCCCAACCCCGGTGACGTGCACCATCTCTGCTGCGGTAGCCCCGGCTAGCAGCAGATTGGCGGCCGCCGCGAAGCTCAGGTTGGCCGGCTTGGCGAATACGTCCCGGGCTGGCACGGTCAGCGACGACGCGTACCCGCCGGAGACCCGGTACGCGAGCACCTCGTCGCCGATTGTTGCCTCCCCGGAGGCGATCCGGGTGTTCGGACCGACCGCCGTGATCACCCCGGCCACCTCGAAACCGATCGGCATCGGCAGCATCGAACGGTCAGAACCCAATGCGACGTACTTGTAGTCAGCGGGATTCATCCCCACCGCGCGCACCTCGATCGTGACCTCGGCTTCGCCCGGCGCCGGAACGTCGAGCTCCGCGAGGTCGAAGACCTCAAGTCCGCCAAAGTCTGTTGCTATCCAGCGCACTGCCATGGACAAAACTCCTCTGTACGATTTGGTCGAGCCACGCTCGGGACGGGCCCGTTGGATTTCACGGTCCGGCAGTGTCTCCTTCTGCTTCCCGAGGATCCTGCGGTAGGCGCTGATCGTTTTGCGCGGCTGCGTTGGTTGGGCGGTCAGGCCAGGCCGATCTGCTGGTAGAAGGTGAGGTTGTCCCAGAACAGGAATTCTTCGTCCATGACTCCGGAGCGGTTCCAGATGCCGACGGTGGCCATGTTGATCGCGTAGGCCTTGCCGGTGGGGGCGATGGTGCCGCCCTTGCCGTCGGGCATCGGGCGGGTGAAGGTTCCGCGCATCACGCCGGTCACCGCGGTGAGGTTGTCCTTGGCGACCCGGAGTGGGTGCTCTTGAATGCGGGTGTCCGGGGCCCAGGCGAAGAGCGCGGCAAGGTCGGCGATGTGCTTGTCGAGGCCGTCGGTGTAGTGACCGTCGGGCCAGTGGGCTCGGATGTTTTGGGCGTGGCTTTCGCCTAGCCGGGTCCACTCGGCGTGGGTGAAGACGTCGAAGTCCAGTGTGTCGAACTTCGTCAGGTGCGTGCGCTCTTCGTGGGTGAGCCCCTTCGGGAAGGGCGGGCTCGGCACGACGGTGGTGGCCGGGTCGGGCAGCAGGGCAGGGGAGGAGGTGGGCGGCTCTGGGGAGCCGGTCGCGAAGGCGAGGTCCGTGCCGGAGGCCACGGCGCTCAGGGCAAGCGTGCCGAGGGCGGCGGCGCCGCTGTACTTCAACATTGAACGGCGGTCGATCATAGCGAGCTCCCTAGGGGTGTCGGTGTTGCGGTAGACCCAAGCTATAGTTTCTTTTGGAAACCGCACTACCCAGGTAACCGGTATATGTCAGGTAGCATTGGTAGGGTGGCTGACAAGAGCGACCCGGTATACAAGGCGGACGACACGCCGTTCGATGTCTTTTCGCGCACCTGCCCGTCGCGCCCGGTGCTCGAGCACGTGACCGGACGCTGGGGAAGCCTGGTGCTGGCCGCGCTGCAGAACGGACCGGTCCGCTTCAACGATCTTCGCCGCCGCGTCGACGGAGTCAGCCAGAAAGTCCTGGCGCAGACATTGCACGCGCTGGAGCGCGACGGGTTCGTCAACCGGCATCAGCTCAGTGTTTTCCCGCTCCGGGTCGAGTACACGCTGACACCCCCAGGCCAAGACGTAGCGGCGAAGCTGCTCGAGCTCATCACGCAGGTCGAGGCGAGCATGGATTCGGTGCTGGCCTTTCGGCAGGACTATGACTCCAACGCTGCCGCCGGGCACACGGCCCGGGCGTAACCAGCGGCAGCCCATGATCAGCTCGCTCGGCCAAGTCAATCCCTGCGCGAGCCGTGTCCGCCCCGGGCGTGCACGGGCAGCACGGCCGCGGTCATCGCGGACAGCGTGAAGTCCCTGGTCGATGGATGGGCGGCGCGCCGATCGGCGATCGGGCTGCGACTCCGGCGCGCGTTCCGCACCGATGGACGGCCGGCCAAGATCGCCTCGATCATCGACGAGCACACCCTCGAATGCCTCGGCGGCCAGGTCGCCTGCTCAAATCACCGGCGACGGCCTGATCAACGAACTGGACCGCCTCACGCAGTTGCGGGGCCTATCCGGCGGTGCAGCGTTGCGACGAACGGCCCCGACTGGCGAGACCTGCACGGCGAGTACCCCGTCCCACATCGCTGGGCTGGCCGCAACGCTGACCGTCCTCTCTGCCATCGCCGGTTGGCGGGATCGAACGCTGCAGGCGTCGGTCGTCATCACGCTCACCATGGCCCTGAGCTTCGCTCTCGATGCTGGTTCAGAGCCCGGCGGAGACGGACTCTGGCCAATTGGCGCTGCGACGGTGGCAACGCGAACAATCATCGGAACAGCATTGACAGCGGCCACAGCAATCCGCGCGAGACGCCTTCTGCGACCAGCTCTACCGGTCCGCACCCAACGATCCGCCTGACCCTTCAACCGCCCACCGCGATCGGTAGGGCGCATGCGCTCATCGGCTCCGGATCGATCAGAACCAGCACGTTAGCCGCAGATTTGTGCGTCCGGTGTAGGAAAGAAGCATGGTGCAACCAGGACCGGACCCCGACAACTATCCACCGATCGACCCTGATGAGGCGGTGCCCGACGATCCAGGGACCCTCTCGCCAGACACGCCAGAGACGCTGCCTCCGGCGCCGGTCGAACCGATGCCGGGCCCAGATGATCCTGACAGCGTCCCTGCCTAGGAGTGCGGGTGACGGCCCTCGTCAGATCGCCCGAGCGACCCTCATCGCGGCAAACCCCGGAAGCATATGACGAGCATATTGGCGTTCTCACGCCCGGTTTTAGCGAGTCGCGGGCATGGTGGCTTTCGCCCTCATGGGTATTTTCGTGATCATTCGAACGCATCCGATAGTGACAGTGAGGAGCAAGCAAATCCAGACGACGATGCCCACATGGCGCTGCGGGGCGATGACGCCGGCGCTCACCGCGCGGTACCACGGAAGTCCGTGGCTCCACCGGTTGTAGATCAAGAACAGGAACAGCCCGCAGCTGAGGTTGAACGCGGTGGCTGAAAAGAAGTCGACCAGGTACAGCCCGGCGAGCGGCCAGGCGAGGTACTGGGTGGCGAACACGGGGGAGAAGGCCACGAACGCGGCGAAGGCCATGCCAACCGCCGCTGGCAGGTTCTTGTCGGCACGAGCGACTACCAGCGCGGCCAACGCGGCGCTGATGAGCACCGGAAGCCAACTGCCGTGCAAGGCCAGCGACCGGGCCAGGCTGAGATGGCCGGAACTCCACGCCAGGTTGGCCAGACCCCAAGGGCCTTTCACCTTGTGGGCACCTGAATAGCCGATCACGTTATGGAGGAAGGGATGCCATTGCCGAATCAAGACCGGCAGCCACAGCGGAACGATCACCGCGGCCGCGCCCAGGACAAAGCTGCCGAAAGCCCGGCGGCGGACGGCAGTGATCAGAAGCGCGGGCAGGATCACGATGGGAACGATCTTGACACTGAGCGCCGCGGCGAAGCAGACACCCGACCACCCCGGACGTCCCCGGTCTGCTAGCAGCCAGGCGCTGAGCATGCAGAACATCACGAACACCGGATCGGTGTTGCCGTGAAAGCCGGAGATGATGACCAGCACTGGACTGCAGCCGACCAGCACACCGGCCGCGGTCGCCTCCGACAGCGGCCGCCGGCGGCTGAGGATCGTGAATATGAGCCAGGCCGTGACCACATCGGCGAGGGTGGCCGGAAGGCGAATCAGGAACGGCAAGCTGAGCGGCGTGTGGTCAGTCAGCCAGTTGTTCAGCATCAGCCACCAGCCGACCAGCGGCGGGTGGTTATACGGCAACCCGAAGTGCTGTGCGTAGACGTTGATCGGGCCTACGTGTTGCACGGCTCGCGCGAATAACGTAAACCACCGCACGTCATCGCTGCCCAGCGTCGTGCCAGCGATGACGAGTTTGCCCGCCGCGGCTATCACTGAACTAGCGAGCACCACGACCACGCCACGCCGAATAGCAACTCGGCCGTTCGCGCCAAATACCCGGTCGGCCACGCGGCGATGGTACAACGCTCAGCCCGTCAGACCGGTGTTCCACGGCCTGACAGTCCCGCCGCGAGCACCTATCCCGCCGGTGCGGGCGGCGACTCGCGCGGGCAGAGCCCGACTATCGACCGACTGGTCATCCAAACTGCACAGGAACCCGACGCGCTCGTCCCGGTCCGGGTGCTGCGACCCGACCCCAACCCTTGGGCGGCGTGACGGTCATCGTCACATTCACCGGGTCGACGTCCTAGGGCGTATCGGTGCCGACGCCGAGCGGGGTGATGTATGTGCCGGGCTGCACCACGGTCGCCGCGGCGGTCGCGGCGAGTATCGCCGACACCGTCACAGCATCACGACCGGCACTATTCGGGTTGAGCCGTCGCATGCTCACCTCAGCGCTCTACGTCATCGACCTGATCGTGAAGCATGCTCTCCAGGTCTCGGCGGGTCGGTGCGCCTTCCCAGTCTCCGGGGACTGAACATGCGTACGCGCCGCATGCCGTGGCCGTGCGCAGCTTTGTCTCCACATCGGCACCAGCTATCTGCTCGACCAGCCAGCCTGCGACGAACGCATCGCCGGCACCGACGGTATCCACAACCCTGACTGTTACTGCCGGACTTGCACAGTCAACCCCGTCGACCAGGGCGAAGGCGCCCCGGCCGCCAAGTTTCACAATGACCTGGCTCGGCCCCAGCGCGGCCAGCGCGTGCGCCAGGCCCTCGGTATCGTCGGCAGGTACGCCTACTACGTGTGCGGCCTCCTGGGGAGATGCGAACACGATGTCCGCCTCCCGGACCAACTCACGTAGGACGGTGCCGAAGTCAGCCGGCTTCCACAATGCCCTTCGGTAGTTCAGGTCGATCGACACCAGCCGCTTGGCCGCCCGCGACGCCACGATCGCGGCTTCGACGCTCGCCCGCGCCGAAGCCGACAGTCCTGCGGTGATGCCGGTGACGTGCAGAATCGACGCACGCCTGATCAGTTCGAGATCGAGGTCCGCCGGTTGCAGCCGTGATCCTGCGCTGTCAGCACGGTAGTACCAGAGCCGAGTCTGCCCTTCCGTCCGGCGTTCCTTGATCATCAAGCCCGTGCTTGCAGTTGGATCGACAATGGCGCGAACATCGACGCCTTCGCCTCGAATTTCTCGCAACACTCGCTGCCCCAGCTCGTCGTCGCCGACGCGTCCCATCCATGCACACCGGACACCGAGACGCTCAGCCGCGATCAACACATTGGATTCCGAACCGCCGACCGACAGGTGCAGCGCGTCGGCGTGCCGCAACAGACCTGTACGCGAAGGAGAAAGCAGGGCCATCGTCTCACCGAGTGACACCAGATCGAGCCGGGCCGGAAGGGCGTTGTCGGCCTCCTGATACCTCACCGCAACCCCGCGATGGGCGGACGCCCGCAGCAACATTGGTCACCGTGGCTGCCGGGTTGCGCAAGCGCCAACGGATCGTGATGGCTCGCCATTTCATGCTCCTGCTCTGTCGAGAATGCGGGCGCCTTGCGAGAACGCGCGACGCCCGAGGGTCCGACGAAACCTTGCGAACAAGTCGCGTGATGTGGTTGTAGCGATGCGAATTCGAGACCTCCGACATGGCGTCGCAACCATTGACACCTCGAATTCATCGCCCTAGTGTGCCACATATCCAGCCAGGTGAGACAACATTCCGCTCAGTGGAATCTCTCGCACGACCGGCAGAGCAATTCGATTTCATCCATGTGATCGCCAGGAAGGGTGAGTGTTCGAAAAGATGAACAGCACGCAGCACAACTGGAACCCCCCGAGCGGACCTACCCGACGCACGATCCTCAAGGCGGCGGCCGGCTTCGGTGGCGCGGCAGCAGCAGCAATGGCTCTCAGCGCGTGCGGATCTGGGTCCTCGTCATCCGCGGCGAAGCCGAAGACGGGCAAGGCGACGCTGACCAACGTCGAACACGACACCCGCCCGCTGGATCGGGCTGCGTACGCGGCGGTCTACCAGGCGTTCCGGGCCAAAAACCCCGACATCGAATTGAAGTTCACCGAGATCCCGTGGGAGCAGGCCCGCTCCAAGATGCTCACCCTCGGTCAGGGCAACAGCCTGCCGAACGTGGGACGGATGGCGTGGCCGGCCGACTACGCCGCTGCCGGCATGGTGCTACCGCTCGATGACCGGGTGAAGCCAGAAGTGCTTGCCCGCTACGACCAGATGGCCATCGACCAGTACTCGACGCAGGGCGATGACGGCAAAGTCCACCTGTTCGGCCTGCCATGGTTCGCCGGCGCCACCGCCGTGATGGTCAACAAGACAATGCTGGACAAGGCCGGGGTGAAGCTGGGCGCGACCTGGACCACCGCCGAGTTCCAGGACATCTGTAAGGCGGTGACCCAGACCGGCAAGCAATGGGGCGTCACGCTCGATGGCAACGGCATCGGCGACCCGGTGCAGATCTTCCTGATGGCCGTTTACGCCTACGGGGGTAAGTGGGTCGCCGGCGACACCAAGAGCACCACTCCAGAACCCCTGGTCTTCGACAGTCCTGAAACCGTCGAGGGAATCAAGTGGTACCTCAACCTGTACAAGTCCGGGGTAGCCGTTCCGAGTGCGCCGTCGGACACCTACCAACAGCGGGACGCCAACTTCATCGCGGGCAAGGCGGCGATAGCCTGGCAGGGCCCCTGGAATATCACCGCAACTCAGGCCACCTTCAAGAAGAACGGCTTCGACCTGGTGTCGATGCCACTGCCCACCGGACCGGCAGGCAACACCAGCGTGTACGGCGGCGGAGCGGCGGGCATCTTCAAGTCCTCGCAGAAGCAGGGTGTCGTCGACCAGGCGTTCACCTGGATCGACTTCCTAGGTAGTGACGAGGGCGAGAAGCTGTATTGCAAGGCCAACGGCATGATCCCTGCCTCGAAGGCCGCCCGCTCGGATGCCTACTGGTCGGCCAACCCGCTCTATCAGGGCTACCTGAAGGCAATGGAGTCCACGCCGTTGATGTTCCCGGTGTGGGCCACGGGTCTGGAGTCCCTGCTGGACACGATCGTGCCACCGCTGTTGCAGGGTGCGTTCAACGGTCAGGTTTCCGAGCAGGACATGGCCAAGAAGATCCAGGAGCAGGTCGTCAAGGGGTTGCAGAAGAACGGCGTGAAGACTGCCAACAGCTGACCGCCGTGGGGCAGCCAACAGCCAAGACACCACGTTCAGGAGGAGCTAGATGACCGCGCTGTCCAGCGTGCCACGCTCACAGACGAAGCGACGTTCCACCCACTGGCGCCAATTCCGCAGGGAACTCAAGCGTTATCAGTTGGGGTATGTCTTCCTCGCGCCGGCGATGATCATCCTGATCTTCGTGGACTTCGTCCCGATGGCCCGTGGGATGTGGACCAGCCTGCACAGCTTCAGCTTGTTCCGGCCGCGTTCGAAGCCCTTCGTCGGTCTGCAGAATTACCGGGATTTGCTGCACGATTCGCTGTTCTGGCGGGCTCTCGGTCAAACGGCGTACTACACACTGGCTTCAGTTGCCTGCCAGTTCCTGCTTGGCCTGTTGGCTGCGGTCCTGCTCAACCAGTCCGTTCGGTTCCGGGCATTTTTCCGCGGACTCGTGCTGATCCCGTGGGTGGTACCCGGGGCGCTCGCCGGGATGATGTTCGCCCTGCTGTTCACCAGTAACGGCCTGGTCAACACCGTTCTGTACCACCTTGGCCTGACCGGCGGCATCATCCCGGAGAACTACCCGTGGCTGTCGCACGGTTCGACGGCGATGCCGGTGCTCATCTTCACCAGCGCCTGGAAGGGTTTCCCTTTCTTCGCGGTGATGTTCCTGGCCGCGATGCAGGCCGTGCCATCTGATCTGTACGAAGCAGCCCGGGTGGACGGGGCTTCGAAGGCCCGTTCCTTCTGGCACGTCACCGTGCCAGGCATCCGGGCGACGATGCTGATCGCGTCGCTACTCGGCCTGATCTGGACGTTCAACTCGATCGACCTCATCTACGTGATGACCTACGGAGGTCCGTACTACTCCACCACGACGCTCGTGATGCTGGCCTACCAGCAGGCATTCGGTGTCGGGCAGGTCGGCTACGCAACCGCGATCGCCATGGTGATCCTGGTGCTGATGGGCCTCGTCACCGCGGCCTATCTGTACGCGTACCGACGGCTCGTGAGATCGATCTGAGGAGGCCGACGATGACCAAGGCACTGTCGAAGAGTGTGCCCGACGACGAGGTCCCAGGCTCGGTCCATACCGCCAAGCCGGTGACCGACACGTCTGGCCACCGACCCCGCGAACGTCATCGGATCACCTACCTCGGGTTGATCCTGGTTGGCTGCTTCGTCCTGGTCCCCTTTCTCTGGATGCTGATCGGATCGTTCAAACCGACCAACGAGTTACTCGGTGACCAGGGCAAGGCGCTGCTGAGCAGTCACTTTACGGTGCAGAACTACGTCCATCTGTTCAAGCAATACGACTACGCCCGGTACTTCGCCAACAGCGCGCTGGTCGCGGTCGTTACGGCACTGATCGCCACCTCCATCTCCGCCTTCGCCGGGTATGCCCTGGCCCGATTCCGGTTTCCCGGGCGCGGCTTTGCCGGATTCCTCATCCTGGTCACCCAGATGCTGCCGCTTATCGCGGTTCTGATCCCGCTGTTCATCTGGTTCAAGAGCTTCAACCTGATCGATACCTACTCCTCGCTGTTCATCGCCTACAACGCCTTCGCGATCCCGTTCAGCACCTGGATGTTGCGGGGCTTCTTCTCCGAGTTGCCCCTCGAACTCGAGGAGGCGGCCCGGGTGGACGGTGCGGGGGAGTTCACCATCTTCTTCCGGATCGTGTTGCCGATCAGTGCGACCGGCCTGATGGCCACCGCGATCTTCTGCTTCATCCTCGCCTGGCAGGAGTTTCTCTTCGCGATCACGTTCATCAGCAGCGGCAGCAAATTCACGCTGACTGTCGGTATTGCGGGGATGTTCGGCCGCGACGTCGTGGACTGGGGTCTGCTCGACGCCGGCGTGGTCATCAGCACCGTTCCGTTGGCGATCCTCTTCGCCGTCCTGCAACGTTTCCTGGTGCGCGGCCTCACGGCTGGTGCCGTCAAGGGCTGACCCCTTCCCAGCAACGTCCCAGCAACGTCCCAGCACCCGCCCAGCAACCCCGAGCAAACCTTCGAGAAAGCAGGCTTACGTGGACCTTCAGTTGAACGGACGAGTAGCAGTGGTCACGGGCGCCGCCTCGGGAATGGGCCGAGCGGTTGCCGTCGAGCTGGCCTCCGAGGGGGCCATGGTGGTTGCCGCCGACCTCAACCTCGAAGGGGCCCAACTCGTGGCAGCTGCCCTCACCGACAAGGGATTCTCATGCGTGGCGGTCGAGCTGGACGTGACCAGCCGGCAGTCCTGGACTGCGCTGCTGGCCGAGGTCGCCGCCGGGATCGGCGCGGTCGACATCGTGTGCAATGTAGCCGGTCCGGGCGCCAAGACAGGGCACTTGGACACTGATGACGACGAGTGGCAACGGCAGGTCAGCGGTCACCTCAATGGCGTGTTCATCGGCTGCCAATCCGTGTTGCCCGGAATGATCGAGCGGCGCTACGGCAAGATCATCAATATGTGCTCCTTCACCGCACACGGTGTCTCAGCCAGCATCCCCGGTTATGGGGCGGCGTTCGGCGGCATCCTGGCCTACACGAAGGATCTGGCCCGGTTCGCGGCCCCGCACAACATCAACGTCAACTGCGTGTCGCCGGGCAACATCGACACTGCGATGACGAGGGACGGCTGGCTGGAGCAGCCCGGTGCCCTCGACGGCCTGCGTCAAAACACCCCGATCGGACGTGTTGGCCAGCCCGAAGACATCAGCGGCTGGTTCGCGTTCCTGGCCTCTGACCGGGCCCAGCACGCCGTCGGCGTCGAAGTGAACGTCTCCGGTGGACAGCTGCTGATCTGATTGCCGGTCCCGGCGCGGAGTGAGGGAGAGCATGTGTTTGTATTGGCGGCAATCGCGCAACTGGAGCCCTGATGAGTATGTCGCAGCAACCGGGGGACGGCCCGCCCGGCCGCAATGCCGGGGCGGCGGCAGAAAAGATCCTGCGCGTGCTCGAGGCAGTTGCCGCTCCCAACGGTCCCCACCGGCTCGCCGACATCACGCTGCGGGCGGGCATTCCCAAGTCGACCGCGCACCGGTTGGCCGTGCTGCTCACCGCCGAGGGCTATCTCGTGGCCGTGGGCGGCGGACAGTACGGTGTCGGTCCCCAGTTGCGCGCCTTTGCCGCTCAGGTGATGGGCGATGCCAACGACGGGGTGCACGACCTGCTGCGTGACCTGCAGCAACTGGCCGGCGGGCATACCGTTCACCTGGCGCTACGCAGCGGCGACCATGCCGTGTACATCCACAAGGTGGACGGCGACAAGCCCTACCAGATGGCCTCCCGGGTCGGTATGCACCTGCCGCTGCACTGCACCGCAATCGGCAAATCCATCCTGTCCCAGCTGCCGGCCGATGAGGTCGACGAGATCATCGCCCGTGCCGGACTGCCTCAGCGCACCGCGACGACCATCACCGACCGCGGTGACCTGCACCGGGAACTGGAAGCCATCCGGTCCCGTGGGTACGCCATCGACAACGAGGAGAACGAGCCGACGATCCGGTGCATCGGGGTTCCGGTTGCCGACGGCAGCCGCCGATTGCTAGGCGGCGTCAGCATCTCGACGGTGACCTTCATGACCCCGCGCAAGGAGTTGGCCACCTTCGCGCCACCGTTGCTGGCCGCCGCGAACAGCATCGCCCAGGTGTTGCGCTGACCGGCTGAGTGACCGACGACGCTCACTTGCCCCGGGGCCGTTTGCAATGCCGTCCGAACGGACTGACCGACCGGCCGATCGGTCCGTTCTGTCCGCCCCGTTCGCCCTGTTCGCCGGCCGTGCCAGGTTTCGGCCGCCACTTCGTCCCAACTACGGAGCACAGCATGCAGATCACTCCTAAGCCCGCCGATCTCGTCGAGCTGACGGCGGAATGGACCGGCGAGCGGTTCGACTCCGGACGCCCCCGGGTTCCAGACGACGTTCTGAAGACGTTGTCCAACGCCACCATCGAGCAGGCCTGGGGCGTTTTGCGTGAGGAGGGTTACCACCGGCAGTACGCCGGCGGCTGGTTCGAGACCCAGCCTGGGACGGTGCTGGTCGGCCGAGCCGTCACCTCGATGTTCCTGCCGCATCGGCCCGACCTCGATGCGACTGTCGTCAAGGCGGGGGCACGCGAGGGAAAGCTCACTGGTGACCGCCAGAACACCTGGATCATCGACAGTCTCGTCGACGGGGATGTGATGGTCACCGACATCTTCGGCAAGGTCAAGGACGGCACGGTCATCGGCGATAACCTCGCGACGGCGCTGGCCGAACGCACCAAAGCCGGAGCTGTGATCGACGGCGGCATCCGTGATCTTGATGGAATCGCCGCGCTGTCGGGGGTGAACGTCTTCTGCCGGGGCACCCATCCGACTGCAATCCTCGACGTCAGCCTGGCTGGGATCAACCTCCCGGTCAGAATCGGCGAGGCGACCGTGCTGCCTGGCGACGTCGTGCTCGGCACGCCCAGCGGAGTCATCTTCATCCCCGCCCACCTCGCCGCGAAGGTCGCCGAGGCCTCGGCGGACGTGGCCATCCGCGACGTCTTCGGCAAACTGCGGCTAACCGAGCGGGTCTACGGCAGCGCTGACATCGACGTCCCGGTTTGGGCGGAGCCGATCGAGCAGGACTTCCAGCAGTGGCGGCTCGGCTACGACGCCGGCCGCTGATTTCAACCATCGCCGCGTGACCCGTCACCCGGCCCCACAACGGAAAGGCAGTCCAGTGCAGCCCACGTTAGAGGCCAACGTGTCTCGCTCGTCCATCCCATCCGACCTGCGCATAACCGACCTGCGGATCGCCAACCTGGTCGGGGTGCCATTCCGCTCATCCATAGTGCGAATCGACACGAACCAAGGGATCAGCGGTTACGGCGAGGTGCGCGATCAGGCCAGCAAGACCTACGCGCTACTGCTTAAGAGCCGGCTGATCGGTGAGAACCCCTGCAATATAGACAAGATCTTCCGCAAGGTGCGTCAGTTCGGACATCACGCCCGGCAGGCCGGCGGCGTCAGCGGGATCGAGATGGCGTTGATGGACCTTGCCGGTAAGGCCTACGGGGTTCCCGCCTACGCCTTGATCGGCGGCAAGTTCCGCGACAACGTCCTGTGCTACGCCGACACGCCTTCCCAACCGGACGCCGAGGAGATGGGCAAGGTACTGCTGGAGCGCAAGAACCGCGGATTCAAGTTCCTGAAGATGGACGTCGGCGTGGATCTGCTGTGGGATACGCCAGGAACCGTGATCGCAGCGCCGGGCGCCCGGAACATCGACACCGTGATGCATCCGTTCGCGGGCATCCAGGTGACTCAGAAGGGCATCGAGCAGCTCGTCGACTACGTGGCCACGGTGCGCTCCATCGTCGGCTACGACATCCCGATCGCAGTGGATCATTTCGGCCACATCGCCATCGATTCGTGTATCCGGATCGGCCGGGCGCTGGAGCCTTTCACATTGGCGTGGCTGGAGGACATGATCCCGTGGCAGCTCACTGATCAGTGGCGCCAGCTGACCGAGGCCATCACTACGCCCACTTGTACAGGTGAGGACATCTACCTGAAGCAGAACTTCGAGCCGCTGGTGGAGGCAGGCGCGGTCCGCATCATCCATCCCGACCCGGCCACCGCAGGAGGCATCGCCGAGACGAAGCGGATCGGTGACTACGCTCAGGAGCACGGCATCGGAATGGCCCTCCACCTGGCTGCGACCCCGATCGCCACGATGGCCAGCGTGCACATCGCTGCAGCCACCGAGAACTTCCTCGCTCTGGAGCACCACGCCGCAGACCTGGAGTTCTGGAGCGGGCTGGTCACCGGGCTCGCCACGCCGCTGATCCAGGACGGTTACATAGCAGTTCCGAACGGACCCGGCCTCGGCTTCGGCGACATCGACCCCGACGCGATGCGTGCACACCTCGACCCGAACGACCCGGTGTTCTTCGATGCGCCGACCACCACCTGGGATCTCGAGATCAGCCATGACCGGCTCTGGAGCTGAACGCGCCCGGACCGGCGACAGGAGGAACGCGTGATCAAGATTGCCGAGGTGCTGCCGCCCGATATGGCGGCCACCGAGCTGTGGCGGTTGATGGAGCAGGCCGGCGTCAGGTACGCCGTCGGTAGCTTCTACCCACCGCACTCGCTGGTGGCCGGGGAGAAGTATCCATGGGAGTTCATGCCGATGCTGAGGCTCAAGCAACAGTACGAGCGCAGTGGCTTCTCTCTCGCTGTGATCGAGGCCCGGCCACCGCTGAACCTGACCAAGCGGGGTCTGCCGGGACGGGATGCCGAGATCGACACCGTGGTCGAACTGCTGGAGAACATGGGCCGGTTGGGCATCAAGACCTGGTGCTACGAATGGATGGCCGATTTCAACTGGGTCCGCACCAGTACCGGTATCCGCGACCGGGGCGGGTCACTGGTGAGCGGATTCGACGAGTCACTGTTGGCGGATGCACCGCCGACGGAGTTCGGAGCGGTGTCCGGGGACACCCTGTGGGCGTCGCTGGAGTACTTCCTGCAGCGGATCGTGCCGGTGGCAGAACGGGTCGGCGTGCAGCTCGCGATGCACCCCGACGACCCGCCGTTGTCCCCGATCCGCGGTGTCGCGCGGATCATGAGCAGCGTCGAGAACTATCAGCGCCTCATCGACCTCGTGCCTAGCCCGATGAACGGAATAACCTTGTGCCAAGGCAATTTCCGGCTGATGACCGACGACCTGCCCAAGACCATCCGGCACTTCGGTGAGCAGCAGAAGGTCTTCTTCGTGCACTTTCGCGATGTTCGGGGAACGGTGCAGAACTTTCAGGAGACCTGGCACGATGATGGCCCGACCGATCTGTGGGAGTGCCTGAACGCGTACCGCGAGGTGGACTTCCACGGCGTGCTACGGCCCGACCACGTGCCCACGCTCGCGGGGGAGGCCAACGAGCGTCCGGGGTACGCCATCCTGGGCAGGCTTTTCGCGGTCGGCTACATCCGTGGGCTGCAGGAGGCCGTCCACCACGACGAGATCGTGGCGGCTGGCCGAACCGGTACGGTGGTCGACCGATGAGGATCGCGGTCACTGGTGCCTGCGGTGTACTGGGGCGCGCGGTTTCCGACTTGGCGCTGTCGTCCGGACACACGGTGCTGGCCATCGACCGTGCGGCGACGACTGAGCCGCCAGACCGTCCCGGGCTGGAGGAACGGCGGGCCGACCTCACCGACTTCGGGCAGTTCAACGCGGCGGTCGCAGACGCTGATGCTTTGGTCCATCTGGCCGCCTACATCACACCGGAGGCCGGTGCAGACCATGTCGTTCACAACAACAACGTGGTCGCCAGCTATAACGCCCTCAGTGTGGCGGCGGCACACGGTATCGACCGGGTCTGCCTGGCGTCCAGCGTCAACGCCATCGGCGGGTATTACAGCCGCGAACCTCGCTACGACTACTTTCCCCTGGACGAGCACCATCGCTGCTACGCCGAGGACCCCTACAGCCTGTCAAAGTGGATCGCCGAGCAGCAGGCAGCGGCCTTCGGACGAAGGTACGAGCGGATGAGTATCGCCAGCCTGCGGCTGCACGCACTGCGTGATCGGGCCTACATGGCTGCCTTGGTCGTCGGCCGCCCCGAGGCCGGCCACAAGGACCTGTGGGGCTATACCCCAGTCGATTCCGCCGCGCAGGCCTGCCTTGCCGCGGTGACCGCTGATTTCAACGGGTTCGAGACATTCTACGTTGTCGCCTCTGACACGACGAGCGAGATCACGTCGATGCAGCTGCGGAACCGGTTCTATCCGGACGTGCCAGTCAAGCGTGAACTCGACGGACACGGTTCGTTCTTCGACACCAGCAAGGCCGAGAAGCTCCTGAACTGGTCGGCGCCATGACCGGCCGTGACCCGAGCGATCCGCCGGAAAGGACCTTCGCCAGTGGGCTGTTCGCTGGTCGGACCGCAGTGGTGGTTGGTGCGACGTCGGGCATCGGCCTTGCCGTCGCCGGCCACCTGGCACGGCTCGGTGCCTCGGTGGTTGCCGCGGGCCTGGACGCCGACCGGGCTGCAACGCCGACCGGCTGCGTGCACATGGTGGAGCTGGACGCGACGGATGCTGATCAGGTGGAGAGCCTCTTCAGCTCCGTGCCAACGGTCGACATCCTGGTGAACTGCGCCGGCATCGTCGTCCGAGATCAAGAATTCGAGCTTGAAACGTTCAGCCGGGTGCTCGACACAAACCTGACCGCAACGATGCGTACCTGCGTACTGGCCCGACCGGGACTGGCCCGATCCGGTGGCTGCATCGTGAACACCGCATCGATGCTGAGCTTCTTCGGCGGCGGCCGGGTACCGGCGTATGCGGCCAGCAAGGGCGGCGTGGGCCAGTTGACCAAGTCGCTCGCAATCGCTTTCGCCGGTGAGGGAATCCGGGTCAACGCAGTGGCGCCTGGCTGGATCCGGACGAAGCTGACCGATGAACTCACGGCCTCGACCGCTCGTTCGGCAGAGTTGCTCGGCCGGACCCCGATGAACCGCTGGGGTACGCCGGACGACGTGGCCCGGGTGGTGACGTTTTTGGCCTCGCCGGCCGCCGGTTTCGTGACCGGAGCGGTACTTCCGGTCGACGGTGGGTACCTAGCCGCCTGAGGAAGCCGCCTGAGGAAGCCCGACCCGAGGAAAGGAAGTGTGCAATGACCAGGTCCCAACGCGCAGCGCCGCCGATCACTCCCACCGTCATGCTCCGAGCCGAAGTCGCCCTGGCCGCGGTCCCCGAGGACGAGCGGGTGTGGGTGCCACAGGCTCCCGGCGTGGAGTTCCGTCCGTTGCTGTTCAACACCGTGGTCGGGCAGTGGCTCAACCTGCTGCGAGTGCGACGGACCGGGGTGATCTCGCGGCATCGCCATCCCGGTGCCGTGTTCGGTTATGTCATCTCGGGACGATGGCATTACTACGAACACCCATGGATGGCCGAGACCGGTCATTTCGTCTACGAACCGCCTGGTGAGATTCACACCCTCGCAGTCCCCGAGGGCTGCGCGGAGATGATCACGTTCTTCAACATCACCGGCGCGATGATCTACCTCGACGACGGGGGACAGCAGATCGGTTACGAGGATGTTTACACCAAGATCGACATGTGCCGGGAGCACTACGAATCGGTCGGCCTGGGCGGCGGATTCGTCGACCAGTTCGTCTGCTGAGTCGCTGCCGTGCATCGGGGTGGCTACGGTATGACGGTCGGCACGGTGGAGGAGCTGATCAGGCTGTGCCCAGTGCTGGACGATCACGGGCTCTAGGCCATTCCGGCCCCGCCGATGACGCCGGACATGACCGACTGCGAGTTCCGCTAGGTAGTGCTGCCGATCGTGGACAGCTTCGACGGCCGGTGCCGCTACCTGATCGAACCGTGGCGCAACAGCTTCTTCTACGGCCCGCGAAGCGGTGGCCGACTTCCTGGACCCGGTCGACGATCCGCGGGTCGAAGTACATTTCGATCTGGCAAATATGGTGACCTTCGATTGGTTCTACCGCAGCGCGGACCTCATCGAGCTTCTTTTGAGCTGCTCCGGACGCTGTCTGCTTTGCGAGCACCTGGCCACGAGGGCGTACTACGTCGAGAACTTCCGACGCCTGCCTACCGTGGCCGGTCGCGCCGGCATGAGTTCGCCAGGCGCCAGCCCATCGACTGGGCCGGCCGTTGCGGGCTTGAGCCGGCGCTCACCTGGCCCGCACGGCCGCAGCCGCCGGTCAGCCCGCTGCCAGCAGGTGATCGGCGATCCGCAGCGAGTTGGCGAAGATCGTCAGCATCGGGTTGACGCTGCCATTGGTCACGTGGGTCGACCCGTCGACGATCACGACATTGGGCTGCGACCAGAGTCGTCCCCACCGGTCCGTGACCGAGCGGCGTGGGTCCTCACCCATTCGGCAGGTGCCCGCCTGGTGCTGGAACCCGCTCGGCCCGACAGACGGGTAGAGGTACATCGACGTGGTCGACCTCGCCCCGCTGGCCTGCAACCAACGCACCGCCTGCTCGGACAGAAAGGCCGCCGTGTGGAGATCTGCCGGATGCAGGCCGCCGCTGAGCCGGGCTACCGGCAGGCCGAGCCGGTCGGTCACCTCGTTGGCCACCGACACCCGGGACGAGGCCGAGGTGACCTCCTGCGTCGCGCCGAGGACCAACGCCATTCGCCGGTAGTTTCGGGCCAGCCCGGTCTTCGTGCCGAGACCCCACTTATCGATCATCGCGTGGTTGCGAAGCAGATTCCAGGCATTGAGTGGCGTGGGCACGAAATCGTTGGCCAACACGCCGCCGCCGACGACGCCCGGGTTGCCGTGCCGGAACCAGCTGGTCGCCAGGCACGATCCCGGGCCTCGAGAGTCCTGCACATCCTCGTCGAACAGCCCCAGGCCGCCGGAGTAAACGTGGCCCTGCAGGTGCCGCCCGACCATGTCCTCGTCATTGCCCAGGCCGTGCGGCTCGGCGTCGTGGGCGCTGTTGAGCAGCAACCGTGCCGATTCGACAGCACCGGCACCGACCAGGATGAAGCGCGCGCGGATCGTCCGTCGCTCGACGCCGCCGGCTCCTTGGTGGAGCAGCAACACGCCGTCCGCGCGGCTGGCGGAGTTCACCGTGATGCGACCGACCTGGGTTGCCAGCAGCAGGTCGCAGCGTCCGGTCCGCAGCGCCAACGTGAGGGTTGTGTTGTGGCTGCCGTTCTTCATGTCTCCGGGACATCCGAAACCGACGCACGAGCCACAACGAAGGCATGCTGGTCGGCCTGCGTATGGCACCGTGTTCACCGCCAGCGGCACCGGCCCGGTACCGAAGCCCAGTACCTCGGCGCCACCACGCAACAGCGGTGCGAGCGGAGAATCCGGCGTTGGTGGCATCGGAAAGGGGCAGCCCCGTCGACCCTCGGCACCGGGGCCACCGCCGGTGCCCTCGCCGCCGGCCACGCCGAGAAGACTCTCGGCGCTGCTGTAGTACGGCTCGAGCTCGTCGTAGTCGATGGGCCAGTCCGCGAGCGCACTCCCCGCGGGCACACCGTACCGGCTGGCCATCCGGAAGTCCGAAGGACTGAACCGCCACGCTTGTGCCCCGTACACCCGGCTGCCGCCGCCGACTGTCATCGGGTTGCGGTGCCAGAGCACGGCTTCTTCGGGATACACGACGCGCTTGGTCGATCCCGCCGACAGCACCCGCGGATCGCCGCTGGATTCCGGCGAGGTGGGCGGCAGCAAACCGGTAGCACTGCGGTCGTTGCGTAGATGGTCCGCAGGTAGATCACCGGCGCCGAGCCACTCGCCACGTTCGACCACCAGCACCCGCCACCCTGCGGTGCAGAGCACCTGAGCCGCAGTCGCACCACCTGGGCCGCTGCCGATGACCACGGCATCGTAGGCGTCGGCCACCTCACTCCAGCCGATGGCGGGCATCGACACCGGCGTATCCGGCCAGACCATGCCGTCGGGCTCCGGCCGGAACCCGATCATCGACCAGGGCGATCGGTCGCCGGCTCCTGAGTGCGGTTGGCCCAGCCAACACTGCGCCGCCAGCTCCATCAGTATCGACAACGGCGCTGTCACCGAAGCACCCGCGAGCGCACCGCCGGCGGCCGACTCGGCGGCGGGTGCCCGATCGGCAAATGCCCGTGCGAGCCAGGCATCCTGCTCGGACGCGGTCGCGGTCGTGAATGCAATGTCCGTGGCCCCGTCCGGCGTTGGCTGCTCAAGCTCGGTCAGGAACGCGAGCACCCCCGGTGCGGCCGCGGTATGGCTACTCGCCAGCCGCGCCTCCACGAACGCCACCGCACCGAGTTCGGACACAGCGGGAAACCGATCTGCCGGGATCAGCCGGTTCAAGATCGCAATGAGCGTCAACCGCTGCGGCCCGGTCAGCAACGCTGCGTCACCCGCTGCGGCTTCGTCATGCCCGCAGCTGCCCGTCGGCGATACCGCGGGCGAAGCTGGACACCGCGGGTAGCCGGGCCACCAGGGTCGCCTGCAGCGCGTGGTAGACATCCGGCTTTCCCGGCCAGGTGAGCTGGCTGGGCCGGCCGGCCTCGTCCAGCTCGTGCAACCAGCTGCCGCGATCTCGATCGATTAGATGGGTCTCGGACCAGTCCCAGAGCTGCCGGTACCACCGCTCGTAGCCGGGGTCACCGAACAGGCTGGACAGCGTCCCGGCCGCTCCGATGCCCTCGGCCGCCACCCAGTGCAGACGGTCTGCGACGGAAGTCTTCCCAGCGAAGTCGACGGTGTAGCGCAGGCCGCCGAGGTTGCCGTCCCACCCATCGCCGACGCCGCGTTCGAACAGCTGTACCGCGTGGTTCAGCAACCAGGCAGGCGCCACCGTCAGAGAGGTGTGCAGGCAGATCAACAGCCGAGACCATTCCAGCAGATGTCCTGGCGTCACCCCGAACGGCTGGTACGGGTGGCGAGGCTGGTCCCGGTGGTGCTCCAGCACCGGTTGCCACGAGTCGGTGTAGTGCTCGGGCAGCCGCCAGTCGTGCTCCTGGGCATGTCCGTTGATGAGCTGTTCTGCGATCGACAGGGCGCGCTCGGTGTACACCTCGTCACCGGTGGCGTCGGCGGCAGCAAGGTACGCCTCCGTCAGGTGCATGTTGGCGTTCGCGCCTCGGTAGGAGTCGAGCACGGTGAAGCTTCGGTCGTAGAGGTCGGCGGCCAGGCCGTCCGTGCGCGACCAGAAATGCCTGTCGATGACCTCGAGCGCCTCGGTCAGCACCTCTCGCGCTCCGGAGAGCCCGGCGATGGTGGCGGCAGAAGCGGCCAGCACCACGAAGGCGTGTTCGTAGGCCTTCTTGCGGTCGTCGAGCACCTCGCCCGCGGACACGATCGAGAACCAGCCACCGTGTACATCGTCGTGCAACGTGGTTTGCAACGCTTCGAGGCCGTGCCGGGCAAGGTCGGCCGCACCGGGCCGTCCCCAAAGCGCCGCCAACGAAAAGGCATAGGTCATCCGGGTCGTGATCCAGGACTGAACACCCCGATCCGCCATCACCATGCCGCCGTCGTCCAGCCACCCGAAGCCGCCTGGGACGGCGGAGTTCTTGCCGAAGTCGAGGAGGCGTTCGGCCTCGACCGCGAGCCAACGATGGTGCGTGCTGAGCTCATACCAGGGCCGGCCGCCGGTATCCGGAGCACGTCCGGCGAGGTAGGCAGTCATGATCAGCTTGCTGGTCCCGAGGCTGACATCGACGCTGAGTCGCTGTCGCCAGGAAGCCGGTAGCCGCCTTGGCTGCGGATCTCGTCCATCAGTTGCATGATCGAAACGGTCTCGTCCAGCGGCATCAGCTCGCTTTCCAGCCGGCCGTCAGAGACGCAGCGGGCGACCTCGGCGGCCTGGTGTCGTAAGCCATGTCCGGTGTGCGGGAACTCGAAACGCTCCCGGCCGCCATCGCGGTCGATCACGGTGAAGTGGCTCGGGGCGTACCAGACCGAATCGATCTCGATCCGTGCTTCGGTGCCGACGATGTCGGCCCTGATCGGGCTTCGACCGCGCAGGCTGGTGTTCAGCACCGCCTGACGTCCGCCGGAGTACCCGAGCAGGATCGATACCTGCCCGTCGACGCCGGTGAACGCGGGATCGCTCATCGACATCACCCGCTCCGGCGTGCCCATCACCATCGATGCAAACGAGATCGGGTACACGCCGAGGTCGAGTAGCGCGCCTCCGCCGAGCATCGGATTGAACAGCCGGTGGTTCGGATCGTCGGCAAACCACTGGCCGTGATCGGCCGTGAGGGTGCACAGCTCACCGAGCCGCCCGTCGGCCAGCATCGAGCGGATCGCAGCGATGTGCGGCAGGTGCCGGGTCCACATCGCCTCCATCAGGAAGACCCCGCGGGCTCGAGCCCGATCGACCAGCTCCTGGGCCTGGACCGCATTGACCGTGAACGCCTTCTCCACGAGTACGGCTTTGCCGGCCTCGATCGCCAGCAACGCCGCCTCGTGGTGCATCGGGTGCGGGGTGGCGACATAGACGGCATCAACGCCGTCATCAGTCACCAGTTGCTGCCAGTCCGGGTACCGGCGCCCGATACCGAAACGGTCCCCGAAACGATCGGCGGTGTCCTGCGCACGGGAGCCGACCGCGGTCACCGAGGCGGTGGGAAGCAGCTCCAGGTCCGCCACGAACTGCCCGGCGATACCGCCGGTTCCGATGACGCCCCAACGCAGGGCTGGGACGTCGCCGTCAATCGTGCTCATTGCTCCTCCTGAATCCGCCCCACGGAAGCCGCGGGCCGGTCGATGTCGGGATCTGTCTTGGTCTCGGACTCGTTCGAACGGAACTGGGCGAGGGCTTCCTTCATGGTCGACAGGTTATGAAGGTGGTCGACTCCGAGTGCCATGGCAACTGAGGTGGCCAGCACGTCGATCAGGACGAGTCCGGCCAGCCGGCTCACCGTCGGCGTGTGCAGGTCGGTGTCCTCGTCGGTTCGCACGATCAGGCTGATATCGCACTCGGCCAGCAATGGAGCGCTCGTCCCAGTCACGCCGATGACGGTGGCACCGCGTTCCCGTGCGCGCCGGGCCACATCGATGACCGCCGCGGTGGTGCCGGTGTTCGAGATCGCCACGACAACGGTATCCGGCGAGCTCGTCGAGGCTGCGATGTACTGCTGGTGCAGGTCGATCGGTGCGGCACAAGGCCGACCGAACAAGGCGAACTTCTGCTGAGCGTCCTGGGCGATGATGCCCGACGCGCCGAAGCCGACGAACAGGATCTCCCGGCTGGCGAGGATCGCCTGCACGGCCGCACCAACGGCCGCGGTGTCCATCGCTTTGCGCGCCTGATCGAGCGCGTTGATCGAGTGATCGAAAATCTTGGCGGTCAGCTCGTCGATGGTGTCGTCGATGCCGATAGCCGACTGGCTGATCGGCAGGCCAAGGGCCACGGCCTGCGCCAGCCGCAACTTGAAGGAGCTGAAGCCGTCGAAGCCGAGCGCGCTGCAGAACCGGATTACGGTCGGTTCGCTGACGTTCGACGCGCGGGCCAGTCCCGCGACGTTGGCCTCCAATGCGAATGACGGGTCGGCAAGAACGGTCTCGGCCACCTTGCGCTCGGAATTGCGCAGGTCCGGTAGCGCGTTGCTGATGGCCTGCAGCAGCTGGGAGTAGCCGGAGGAATCTCGGCTGGCGCTCATGACGCCTGGATTGCGCACAGCGCCTCGAGCAGGTTGCGCACAGCCTGGCTGGTGGCCCGAGCGATGCTGGGCTCGGTGTAGCCGCCGATATGCGGTGTGGTGATGGTCCGTGGATGCGCGATGAGTTTCGAGACCGGCGGCGGTTCGACGTCGAACACATCAAAGGCGTAACAGCTCACGTGCTCCTCTTCCAACGCGGACAGTGCGGCGGCCTCATCCACCAGGCCGGACCGTGCGGTGTTGATCAGGACGGCTCCCGGCCTGAACGTTGCCAACAGCTGCGCGGTCACCAACGGCGAGCCGTCGGCATTCGGCGCACAGTGCAGGCTGATCACGTCTGACCGCGCTACAAGTTCATTCAGCTCGGTCAGCTCAACCCCTGCTGGGCACAACGCCGGGTCCAGGTACGGATCGTAGCCGAGCACCGAGGCACCGAACCCGCCGGCCAGCGTCGCGGTGTGCCGGCCAACCGCGCCAAGACCGACGATACCCACCGTGGATTGGGCCAGTTCACGGCCCGGCCACCGCCGCCATTCACCGCGCCCGATCGCCGCATCCGAGAACGGAATATTTCGCAGAGCGCAGAGCGCAAGGCCGATGCTGAGTTCGGCCACCCCCTGGGCGTTGGCTCCCAGCGCACGCTGCACGACGATGCACCGTTCCGTCGCCGCGGCGAGGTCGATGTTGTCTACCCCGGTCCCGTTACGACTGATCACGCGCAGGCTTGCGGCCGCTGCCAGGACCGGTTCGGTGATCGGCTCGATGCCGGCGATCCAGCCGACGCAGCGATCCAGCAGGCCGACCAGCTCCCGCTCGGAGGGCTGCCGCCCGGGCGGGGGAGAGACCAGGTGGTACCCCGCCTGGCGCAACGGTAACAGCTCGGCGACGTGCTCCAGGCCACGCGCGGTCAGGGCCCGGGGCGTAACCAGGATCCGGTCCGGCGAGGTCATCGGCAACCAGCCGCAATCGTGGCCAAGTCCTCGAATGCGGCGCCGGCAGTCGCGATCTCGATGTCGAATACCTCGGCAATGGCCTGAATCCAGCCGTGCACGAAATAGATCCAGCCGTCCTCGACCTGGAGCCGTTGGGCGGCCACCGCGCTGCGCGCCTGATCGAGAAACACCAGCTCGCCGCGGTAGTTGAGGTCCCAGGCGATTCCCCTCTCCGGAAAGCGGGCACCCGGGCTGATCGGTGAACCCGGCGCGTCCTTGCCCAATCCGGTCGCGTTGACCACCAGCGATCCCGCTGCCAGATCGCGCACGATCGCATCGTTGTCCGCTCGGCTCGGAGCGAGCTCGTAGCGGATGGGTACCTCGGTGGCCAGCCGCTCGTGCACGGACTGCACGTGCTCCAGTCGAGCGCGGCTCCGATTAGTGATGACGAGTTGTCCAGGTCGATCGGTCCCACGCTCCGGACGGCTCAGGTACCAACTGATAGCGATGGCTGAGCCACCCGCACCGATCAGGCACGCGGCTGCGGCAGGCCGATCCCGCCAGTAACCGGGCGGCAGGAAGGCGTCCAGGGCATGCCCGGACGAGATCGGGTCCTTGGCATGCGCGATCAGCGCCCCATCGCGTTTGGATAGGCAGCTCACCTCGCCCATCAACTCGGCCAGCGGGTCGACAACGTCGAACCGGTCGGACGCCGCGGCATACAAGTCGATCTTGTGGGTCGTGATGAGCGCACCGAGGCTCAGCGGATCGTCAGCGATGAAGTCGGTCACCTGCCGGTAATGCGACGGATCGGCATGCACCGGCAGATCGATCCCGACCAGGGTGGCATCGGCCAGGCCTAGCGCCGCCGCCCAGCGGGGGAAGACGGACCGAACCGAGGATCGTCCAGTGCTCACACCGATGAAGTACATGGTCCGAACCCGGGCGGGCACGAACGAACGAGCTCCTGCTGTTCCGTCGAGGGTCACCGACGTCGTTGCGTTCACAGCACCCCAAGAGCTCAAGCCTGGTACCGCGTTCACCGCGTTCACCGCGTTCACCGGTGGCCGACTCCGCGGTAACCACGGTGATCGGGATTGTCGACTGCCACCCAACCACCGTGACCGTCGTCCTGGATCAGCGTGGCCATGCCGCCAGCTTGTTCGATGATCCCGTAGTCCTGGCCGGCGTCGGCGGAGTAGCAGAATGCAGTGACGAACGGCTCGCCGCCGACGTTGACACTGCGGTGGATCCAGTCGCCGGGGACGTGGACCACAGTGCCGGCCGTCAGCTCGATCGCTTCCCGTTCGCCGCGGACGGTCTCCATCACCAAGACACCAACACCGCTGAGACAGTGATAGGTCTCGGCACGGTCCGGGCGGGCGTGCAGATGGCCACGGGTCATTGCGAACTCCGGCCCGACCCGGCCCGGTAGCAGCGTGCTGGTGCCGAAGACCAGCGCGCCGGCCGAGGACGGGACGTACTGATGCTCCTCGACGCGGTAGGACAGCTGTTTGCCGCCAGCAGGGCCGACCGCGTGCGAACGGGCTGCATCAGCATGGGAGTAGATCGCAGATACCTGCTCCCAGGTCTTGACGTAGACACTGCTGTGCCCGACAAGGGCACCGGTCGCCTCGACGCGCAATGCCGTCGGGCGGGCGAGCAAACCCTTCATCGGGGGATCACGCTCCTGTAATTCCACTACATGGAATGGCCGTCGTTCTCGTAATTTGCGGAATCGTGCCGTGAATTTGAGGCAAATGCTTGCATAAGTTTGACCGGAGCGGTAGTCCTATTACACAAATTCGGGAAGCTGAGGAGCCGTCGTGCAGGCCATCGTGTTCGAAGGAGGGTCCCGCTGGGACGTTCAGGCGGTGCCCGATCCCGAGCCGGGACCGGGTCAGCTCCGGCTGAAGCTGCTGGCGACGGGGGTGTGCGGCACCGACCAGCACCTGCTCGACGGCGGGTTCATCGCTAGCTTCCCGCTGATTCCGGGGCACGAGATGCTGGGGGAGGTGGAAACCCTCGGTGACGGCGTGCTTGGCCCCGCGGTCGGCACGCGAGTGGTCGTGGACAACACCCGCTTCTGCGGCCGGTGCCGGCCCTGTCGGCGCGGAAACCCGTTGTACTGCGAGCAGTTCGTATCACTCGGGTGCAACGCGCCCGGCGGGTTTGCCGAATACGTGGTGGTCTCCGCGCACGCGTGCTACCCGGTCGACGACCTGCCTGCGCTGACCGCGGTGCTGACCGAGCCCACTGCGTGTGCCATGCACGGCGTAGACGTCCTTGGCCTGTCACCGGCTTCGGACGTGCTGATCTTCGGTGCCGGACCAACGGGCCTGTTGATGTCCCAGCTGCTGATGGTCGGCGGCGCCGCCAGAGTCACGGTCGCCGCCCCGACGGCCGCAAAGCTCGAGCTGGCCCGCTCCTTCGGGGTGGCCGAGACGGTGCTGATGGACCGCCGGGATCCGGAGCTTGCGGCCGGGAAG
The DNA here is from genome assembly GCA_030840295.1 of Pseudonocardiales bacterium. Classification (GTDB taxonomy): domain Bacteria; phylum Actinomycetota; class Actinomycetes; order Mycobacteriales; family Jatrophihabitantaceae; genus Jatrophihabitans_A. The sequence goes on along the minus strand of JAVEET010000181.1, from coordinate 10,557 downwards.
CTGCATGAGATCGCGTCGCACGGCTTCGATGCCATCGTCGAGGCCACCGGCTCGGTGGCTGTGCTGAATTCGGCTCTGCCCTTGTTGACCATGGGCGGCACCCTGCTGGTGTACGGGCTGGCTGAGGAGGCCGCCATCGCCGCGATCCGGCCGTACGACGTGTTCAGTCGGGAGCTTTCCATCAAGGGCTCCTTCGCGCAGGCACACTGTTTCGATCGCGCGGTACTGGCCTTGCGCTCTGGCCGGGTGCGCACCGAGGGGATCGTCTCCGACCTCGTCAGTATCGACGGCTTCGCGACCGCGCTGGACAATCTGAAGGATTCCTCCCGGGTCAAGACCGTGGTCGAACTGGCCGGAGTCTCACGGTGACCGACTGGTCGCACCGCCGGATCGCGGTAACCGGAGCCGGCGGCGGTATCGGCGCGGAGATCTCCGCCGGACTTGCCAGGCTGGGAGCGCAGGTGATCGCGCTAGACCTGCACCAGCCGGTCGGCCTGCCCGCAAGCGTACGGACGGGCGTCCTCGACGTGACCTCGGAGCAGGCCGTGACAGACCTCGTGCACAAGCTTTACGACTCCGATACGACTGCGGTGGACCTCGTGAACTGTGCCGGCATCGTCGAGAACGACATCGCGGCCGAGGATATGTCGACCGCCCAGTTCGACGCCGTGCTGTCGGTGAACCTCCGCGGGGTGTTCCTGTGCTGCCGGGAGTTCGGCCGACAGCTGCTCGCCCGCGGCGGCGGCAGTATCGTCAATATCTCCTCGATGTCAGGCAATCACGTGGTGAACCACCCACAACGGCAGTGCGCCTACAACACCTCCAAGGCCGGCGTGAGCGCCCTCACCCGATCCCTGGCGGCCGAGTGGGGAGCTAGTGGGGTACGAGTGAATGCGGTGGCTCCCGGATATGTCGACACCCCGCTCAACAGCCTGAAGCCGGACAAGCACGAGCGGTGGCTGGCCGACACGGTGCTCGGCCGATTCGCCCAACCCGCAGAGGTCTTCGGCGCGGTTCGCTACCTGTTGAGCGACGAGGCATCGTTCTGCTGCGGCACCGAGTTGTTGATCGACGGCGGTTTCTCGCTCCGCTAACGAGGTACGCGCCACCATCGGAAAGGCCGCCGGTGCCGCCGGCGTCCCCGCTCGACCCGGAAACGAGGGAGCAACAGCAGTGATCATCGCGCATGATCTGGGCACCACGGGGGACAAGGCGTCGCTGGTCGACAGCGAGGGGCGGGTGCGGGCTTCGCTGTCCAGGTCGTATGCAACCACGTTCGGGCCAGGCGGCACGGCTGAGCAAGATCCGCAAGACTGGTGGCAGTCGGTCAGTGCGGCGACCCGTGGCCTGTTGGCCGAGACCGGCATTCCCGCGCATCGGATCGAGGCCATCAGCTTCTCAGGACAGATGATGGGCGCGGTGCTGGTCGACGAGGCCGGCGACCCGGTTCGTCCGGCCATCATCTGGGCCGATACCCGCTCCGGGCGGCAAAGCGAGCAGCTCATCGCCCGCTTCGGCCTCGAGCAGGCTTATGCGATCACCGGACATCGACTCAATCCGACCTACACGCTCAGCAAGGTGATGTGGGTCCGGGACGAGGAACCGCAGGCCTTCTCCCGCGCCCGGCGGGTGCTCCAGGCCAAAGACTTCATCGTGCACCGGTTGACCGGCCGAATGCTGACCGATCCCTCCGATGCCTCGAGCACCAACGCATTCGACCAGACCGCAAGCATCTGGTCGACCGATCTGATTGCCGCAGCAGAGCTAAACCTCGCACTGTTCCCCGAGATCGTGCCGTCCACCCAGGTGGTGGGCACGGTGACCGGTGCCGCGGCGGCATATACCGGGCTGGCCGAGGGAACGCCGGTGGTCATCGGTGGTGGCGACGGTCCGATGGCCGCGCTGGGTGCCGGTGTCCTCGACCCGGGTGATGGTGGTTACGCCTATCTCGGTACCTCGTCATGGGTGTCGATCGCGACAAGCCGACCGCTGCACGATCCCGCGATGCAGACCATGACCTTCAACCACGTGGTGCCCGGTGCGTTCGTGCCGACCGCCACTATGCAAACCGGAGGCGGGGCCCTGGAGTGGCTGCGCGAGGTGCTGGATCCGGGCGAGCTGACCTCCTTCGGCCAACTGCTGTCGGCAATGGCCGGGGTCCAGGCCGCGACCGACGGATTGTTCTTTCTGCCGTACCTGCTGGGGGAGCGGTCGCCATACTGGAATCCCCAAGCGCGGGCCGCCTTCATCGGGCTGTGCCGGCACCACACCCAGGCCCACCTCACCCGCGCCGTGGTGGAGGGCGTGGCCTTCAACTTGCGTACCGGACTGCTGGCCTTCGCCAGCAACGGCACGGCAATCACACGTGTGGACGCGATCGGCGGGGCGGCGGCCTCCGGTGCCGTGCTGCAGATCCTCGCCGATGTCTGGGGGGTCCCGGTGGCCAGTCGGGACCTCGCGGCCGAGGCCAACGCGCTCGGTGCAGCCGTGGTCGGTGGAGTCGGAGTCGGGATGTTCGGCGATCTCACGGTCGCTCGAAGCCTGTCCCGCCGACAGCAGGATGTCAGACCCGATATGCGGTTGCACTCGGATTACACCGGCGGGTACCAGCGGTTTGTCGATGCCTACCGCCGGCTCGAGTCATGGTTCGCGAGTTCATGACCGGGCCCGCGGCGCCAGGCGCGGTCCGGACGGTGCTGGGCGACATCCCGGCCGACGATCTCGGCGCGTGCGACTACCACGAACACCTCTTCCAGGCGTCGCCGCTGCTGGCTGGCGATGAGCTCGATGACCCGGAGGCCAGCGGGGTCGAAGCCGCCCTGCTGCGCTCGGCCGGCATCCGGGCTCTGGTGGAGGCGACCCCGATCGGACTTGGCCGCAATCCCGAGGCCGTGGCAAGGATCAGTGCCGCCACCGGCCTGCAGGTGGTGCACGTGACCGGCGCGCACCGGCAGGAGCACTATGCCGACGGGCATTGGATCCTTGGCGAGAGCGAGCAGGCCTTGGTTGCGCGGTTCCGCGCCGAGGTGCAGGACGGAATGACCGTACGGGACACGGACCGGGCTACGGACCGGACGGTGGTGTCCACGTCGCGGTCGGCGCCAGTGCCGGAAGCTCAGGCAGCGCGGCAACGTCCGTATGCCCTCGGAGAGCCCGCCCATGCTCGTGATCCGGATGGCAATCCGATCCGCGCCGGGGCCCTCAAGGCCGGCATAGGCTACTGGCGGATCAGCCCGTTCGAGGGCCGGGTTCTTACCGCGGTTGCGGTGACGGCGGCGTTGACCGGCGCGGCGGTCATGGTGCACCTGGAATTCTGCTCGGCGGCCTTCGAGGTGCTGCAACGGCTGACCGAACACGGCCTGTCAGCCGATCGGATCGTGCTGGCCCACGTCGACCGCAACCCCGATCCGGGCCTACATCTCGAGCTGGCGTCACAAGGCTGCTATCTCGGTTACGACGGTATGGCCCGGCATCGGTCAGCCCCGGACTCAGCCTTACTGGACTGTATCGGGCTGGTCGTAGCCGGCGGGCGGGCCGACCGTGTGGTGTTGGGTGGCGACGTGGCTCGCCGAAGCCGATACATAGGCTATGGAGGTATTCCCGGATTGGCTTATCTACCCGAGCGATTCTTGCCTAGGCTCATCGACCGGATCGGTCCCGAGCTGAGTTCGGTGCTGCTGCGCGACAATCCGGCCCGTCTCCTCGGGATGCGTCCGTCGAAGGCTTGACGCCCGGTCCGGAACTGGCCTAGGGTCCATTCAGGTGGATGAGACGACGTTCCGGTGAGCGGAATTGCCTGACCGTCCCCCGGGCGGCACACGCTCCGCACCGTCCGCACCCGGCTGAATGTTCGCGGCCGATGCTCCCTAATTCATCAGAAAGGACCGAAGATGCCAACAATGCCCGGACTGGTCTTCGTCGGGAATTCCCAGGCGGAGCTTCGTGAATTCGCCCTTCCCGAGCCCGGTCCGACCGAGGTGCTGATCAGGATCAGGGCGTCGGGCCTGTGCGGCAGCGACCTACACTCCTACCGTTCGCCCGGCGGTTTACGCGAGCCGGGGTCCGGAGAGTTCATCGTGGCCGGGCATGAACCTGCCGGTGTAGTCGAGCGTGTCGGCGCTCTGGTGACGTCCTTCGTCCCGGGTGACCGCGTGCTGGCCTACCACATCCTCGGCTGCGGCGGTTGTCACAACTGCCGGCTCGGATACCCGGTCAGTTGCACGTCGCCGTCGAAGAAGGCCTATGGCGGACAGCGCAACGGTGGACACGCGGAATTCATGACCGCGGAGGAGCGATCGCTGATTGCCTTACCCCCGCAGGTGTCCTTCATCGACGGCGCGACCGTGGCCTGCGGCACGTCGACGGCGTACGCGGCCAGCCGTCGGGCAGCGGTCGTACCGGGCGACCGGGTGCTCATCACCGGGCTGGGACCGGTCGGTTTGGCGGTGGCGCTGTTCTGTTCGGACCTCGGAGCCGAAGTGATCGGGGTAGACCCGAACACCGAACGTGCCGAGTTCGCCAAGCGTTACGGCGTCCACCAGGCGATCACCGAGTCCGATGCCGGGGCCGCGTTGGAGCGACTGGCCGAACTGACCGACGGCCGCGGCACCAGCGTCTCGATCGAATGTTCGGGTACCGACTCCGGACGGTCGCTCTGCCTGCGGGCGGCGTCGGGGTGGGGGCGCGTGGTTTTCGTGGGGTTCGGAGGCACCGCGCTGACGATCAACGCCGCCGAGGTGCTGATCCTCAAGCAGCTGTCCCTGTATGGGTCCTGGGTGTCGAGCCTGGCACAGATGGAGGACGTCGTGGAGGTTCTCCGGGCCCGCGACCTGCACCCGGACGCAATGGTCACCGGCCAGTACACCCTCGAGGGTGCCGCTGAGGCCTACCAGGCATTTGACGGCGGCTCGATCGGCAAGCTCGTGGTGGTGTCCTGATCGGCCTCGATACCGGTACCTCGGTACTTTCATCGCCTCCCGCAACCAGAAGCTGAGCAAGGAGCAGGACCGTGCGTGTTGCCGTCACCGGAGCGAGCGGTCGAGTGGGCACGGCGGTCACGCACGCGCTGCAGCTGAAGGGCCATGACGTCGTAGCCATCGACCGGCGCGAACCGGCCGCGAGGCCGGTGAACTTTCACGACGTGGACCTGGCGGACTTCGACGCTGTGCTGGCGGCGCTGGACGGTTGCGACCGGCTGGTGCATCTGGCCGGTATCGCCGGACCGAACGAAGCCGCTGAGACCTCAGTGCACGCTAACAACGTCGTTGCCAGCTACCACGCCCTGAGCGCGGCGGCGCGATTGGGCATCACCCGGGTCGTACAGGCTTCGAGCATCAACGCGATCGGAGCGAGCTGGAGTCGTCAGCCTCATTTCGACTACCTGCCCGTAGATGAGAACCACCCCACTTACAACGAGGACGGCTACAGCCTGTCCAAGTGGATCGCCGAGCAGCAGGCCGACTCAATTGTTCGGCGGTATCCGGGGCTGTCGGTCGCGAGCCTACGCTTTCACGCCTTCGTCCCGGACCAGGAAGCGGCCCGGGCCAACGGGGCTCGGCTCGGCGAGGCGTGGGCTGCGCGCGGCCTGTGGGGATACACCACCGCCGGCATGATTGCTGACGCCTGTGTGCTGGGTTGTACGGCGGATTTCTCCGGACATCACGTCCTGTTCATCGTCGCCCCGAGCGTCGCGTCGGACATTCCGACGGCACAGCTGTGCCGGCAGTGGTATCCGGACACCCCAGTCCGGACGGAACTTCGGGAGACCCGCGGCCTGTTCGATTGCAGTCGGGCGGTATCCGTACTCGGCTGGCCGTACGGATGGAATTCAGCTGAGCCGGCCGACGGTTTCGGCTCTGCGCCGTGAGCTCCTCCGCCAGCTGCTCCGCACCACCTCAGAATGGGAAGGAACCGCACGTATGAAGATCACCGGCGCCCGAGTCATTGTCACCAGCCCGGGCCGCAACTACGTCACCCTGAAGATCGAGACGGACGAGGGTATCTACGGGATCGGCGACGGCACTCTGAACGGCCGGGAACTCGCGGTCGCGTCCTATTTGCAGGACCACCTGTGCCCGATGCTGATCGGCCGGGACGCCCGGGACATCGAGGACACCTGGCAACTTTTCTACCGTGGGGCCTATTGGCGCCGCGGGCCGGTCACGATGGCCGCGATTGCCGCGGTGGACGTGGCCCTATGGGATATCAAGGGCAAGGCACTGGACACTCCGGTGTGGAACCTGCTCGGTGGGCGGTCCCGCGACGGGATCATGTGCTACGCCCACGCCAGTTCGCGATCACTGGAAGACGTGATCGAGCAGGTGCAGCGCTACACCGCCGAGGGCTACAAAGCGGTCCGGGTGCAGTGCCTGGTCCCAGGCCTGGAAGAAATGTACGGGATACCACGGGCCGGTGCGGGTCGAACGGGCATCGGACTGCCCTACGTCGAGCAGGGTTGGTCGACAGAGAAGTACCTTCGATTCGCGCCGAAGATGTTCGACCGGGTCCGTGCGGCGGTCGGCTTCGATGTGGCCCTGCTGCACGACGCGCACCACCGACTCACGCCGAGCCAGGCGGGCTGGCTCGGCAAGAGGCTGGAGGATCACCAGTTGCTGTGGCTGGAGGACACAGTGCCGGCCGAACTCCAGGCGTCCTACCGGGTGATCCGGCAACACACCACCACACCACTGGCGGTGGGCGAGGTTTTCAACACCCTCTTCGACTGCGAGCAGCTGATCCGAGAGCAGTTGATCGACTACATCAGGGCTTCGATCGTGCACGCCGGCGGAATCTCACACTTGCGCAAGATCGCCGCCTTCGCCGAACCGTACGGAGTTCGCACCGGATGTCACGGAGCAGCTGACCTTTCTCCGGTCACGATGGGCGCCGCAGTGCACTTCGGCGTCGCGACGTACAACGCGGCTGTACAGGAGTACAACGTCCACCCGGAGGAGGCGTCGGACGTCTTCGACTGGGACTGGGGTCTCAAGGATGGCTTTCTGGTGCCTGGCGACCGGCCGGGAATCGGTGTGGACATCGATGAGAAGGCCGCCGCACGCTTCGAGTACGAGCGCGCCTACCTGCCCATTTCCCGACGCGAGGACGGAAGCGTGGGCAACTATTGAGTGCCGCGGACTCGGGGCAGCCAACGATGCCCGCGGCCGAACGTGCCGCGCAGCAGATCATCGAGGCTCTGACAGCGTGTCCGGTGCTTCCGGTGACCGTCGTGCACGATGCCAGGCACGCCAGGCCGCTAGCGAATACGCTGGCCGCAAGCGGTCTGACGGCTATCGAGATCACCCTCAGAACGCCTTCAGCCCTCGCCGCGATCGAGAACATCGCTGAGGGCACCGGGCTCGTGGTCGGTGCCGGAACCGTGGTGTCGGTCGCGCAGATCGATGACGCCGTCGCTGCGGGCGCACGCTTCGTGGTGACGCCTGGATTCGATCGCCGCCTCGTCGAGCGCTGCCGGGAATTGGCGATTCCCATCTTTCCCGGCATCGCTACTGCGACCGACGTGATGGCCGCCATCGATGAACAGCTGGAGATCTTGAAGTTCTTTCCCGCCGAGCAGCTGGGTGGTATGGCAACCATCCGTGCCTTGAATGCACCCTTTCCCACGATCCGGTTCATTCCCACCGGTGGGATAACCCCGGCGCTGCTGCCCGGGTATCTCTCCAGACCGGAGGTTCTGGCGGTGGGTGGGAGCTGGATGGTCGACCCCTCCCTCGTCGCCGACGAGGACTGGTCGGGACTCGCTCAACTCGCAAGCGGCGCCATGAGGTTGGCGACGACAGCTCGTGCGGGCAGTTAGCCGAACAATGAGCGCATCGAGCGTTTACCTCAGTCGTGAAGGGAAACAAGGTTGCCTGGAGGCGGTGGTCAATCCCGCCTACGGCGCTGAAGTCAGCTCCCTGAAATGGAACGACCGGGAACTGCTGGCGCGCATGCCGTGGCAGGGCGCCGACCCGCAACCACTGCCGGACCAAGCTGCCTGGACCGCGGCTTGGTCGGGGGGCTGGCAATTGTTGTTCCCCAACGCCGGCAAGCGGTGTTTCGCCGACGGGCGACGGCACGGATTTCACGGCTCGGTGGCGCAGACATCGTGGCGAGTTGTCTCGAGCACCACAACCGAGCTCAGCTGCGAGTACCGCGAGAATGCCGGCTTCCACCTTGCCCGGACCTACCGGCTCACCCAACTGGGCCTGGTTGTGCACACCACAGCGACGAATCACGACCTGCGTACCCGTCATTGCATAGCGGTCGAGCACCTGATCCTGGGATCGACCTTGCTGGATGCAGATGCAGAGATCGAGGCGCCCGGAACCGTTCCGATGAGTGCTCCCTTTACCGCGCGGGAGAAGGTCGCACGGTTCGGTGCGGTTACCGGCGCTCAGGGATCCGCGTCGTTCGCTCAGTGCTGTTCGAAGCAGCCAACGTTGGTGCAGATCCGCTGGGATGAAACATCCTTGGGCAACATGTGGTTCTGGCAAGAGGTTCAGACCCTGACCACCCAGCCGTGGTACGGGCAAGCGCGGGCGCTCGGACTCGAGCCGGCGAGCGTACCGTCCGACGCTGGCCTGGCCGCGGCAATGCAGCGACGGGACAGTACCGAGCTGATGCCTGGCCAAAGCTGGTCATGGTGGGTGGCCATCGAGGTCTCGGCGGTGCCAGGTGACGCCTGACCTGTTCTCCGTCTCCGGTCGGTTGGTGCTGGTCGGTAGTTATACCCCGGAGGCCGGCGGGAACGGCCGGGGTATCACATCTGCGTGGGCCCACGCAGACGGACGCCTCGAGGCCGTGTCGGAACTGGATGTCATCTCACCGACCTGTATCGTGTGGCATCCCAACGGTGCCAGGGCGTACGCCGCCTGCGAGTTCGACCCTGGACGGATTCAAGCCATTGATGTGTCGCCGGCCGGAGCGCTGGCCGGCGCGGAGGGATTACGGACAGGCGGCGCCGGTCCGTGTCACGTGGCGCTTTCGGTCGATGCGGCCTACCTATTCTCTGCCGACTACCAGGGCGGTACGGTAAGCGCGTTTTCCCTCGACACGAGCGGGCGCCTCGAAGCAATGACCGATGTCGTGGTGCACGAGGGAAGCGGTCCGGTCATCGGTCGGCAAGGCTCGGCGCATCCGCACATGGTCGTCTGCAGGCCCGACGGGCATATCTACGTCGTTGATCTCGGTACCGACGAAGTGCGCCGTTATGTGTCCGGTGCCCGCGGGCAACTGCAGCTGACCAGCATCGACCCCATGCCCGCTGGCTGCGGGCCGCGGCAGTTGGCTTTCAGCCCCGGCGGTGACAGCGCCTATCTCCTCGGCGAATTGACGTCCGAGCTATTTCGGCTGGTGGTCCGATCGGACGGCAGTCTGCGGGTCCGCTCGAGCACCCGCGTTACGGGATCACCGATGGCTGACGGGGCATCGCATCTGTTCCTGTCGCCGAGCGGCCGGCGGGCCTATGTCTCGAACCGAGGGCCGGGGACGATTGCCGTTCTGGATCTGTCGTGCGAGCCCGCTGTGCTCATCGAGGAGATCCCGTGCGGGGGGACATCGCCACGCCAGTTCGCCTTCATCGACGACAGGTTGTGGATCGGCAATCAGCAGTCCGACAGCGTGAGATCCTATCGGGTCCGAACGGACGCGCAGGAGCAACACATAGTTACCCAAGAGTATGTGGACACGCCTATCCGGACCCCTACGTGGCTAGCCCCCGGTCGCCGGCGGCCGGAGGAGTCGTGGGAGCCGTCGGTGACGAGCACGCCGCTCGGAAATCAAGGGCAATGAAGGCATTGGCTCGCGCGAGTTTTTGCCTGGAACAGTCCGTGGTTTGCCATGAGCATTCTCAAGGTCTGGTTGTGGTTTGCATCCTTCGCCCTCTGGCTAGCGTAGGGGCATGATCTGCGTCGAGGTAACCGTGGTTCCTCAATGCCGCGTGGGGCTCGCCCCGACCCTGCTCGACGGGCCGCCTGCTGACGCTCAGGCAGCGAGCGGACCGCGACACAGGTCGAGCTACCTAAAAGCGCTATCTCACTACTGGCTCGTGTTAAGTGTCCGAGGGGGACTTGCACGCTAAGCACACGGTTGGCTATGCCGGCGTGAGTGCCTGTCGATGGCCATCGGAATCGGTCCGCCACCGCTTGATCGGGCATGCCCCCCGGGGCGTACACGAAGATCGATCCAGGGTGCTGGTCGGCGTGCGATCGGACCACCAGCTGTTCCACGACGATTGCCACGTTACGGTTCGGCCGGCGGGCCTCCGCAATCGAGCAGCGGCAGGCACACCGCTTGCGATCACTGAACCACGTCACGTTCCAGGTCGGCTATCGGGTCGACCACCACGAGCCGGAGAAGGATCGCCCCGAGCACGCTTGGCCGTTGGCCACCGACAAGGTGCGCAGCCTTTCTGCGGCCTTGGGTCAGACTAAATTGACGGCTGCCTCGGGAGTGTTGACGCGGAAGGTCAGTGATTCTTCGAGGTAGAGCTCGATCGTGTCGGTGTCGTGGGAGAGGTAGCCGATCGAGGTGTCTTGCCCGAGATGCAGCTCGTAGTCG
>JAVEET010000335.1 GCA_030840295.1 Pseudonocardiales bacterium | reverse complement strand
GAACACCACACCGACGACTTCCCACTGTCGGCCGCCGACGTCGTGCTCGCCGCGATCGCTGCGCGCACGAGGAGCATCCACGTCGGCTCGGCCGTCACGGTGTTGAGCTCGGACGATCCCGTCCGGGTGTTTCAGCGCTTCTCCACGCTCAACGCCGTCTCCGGCGGTCGGGCCGAAGTCATCCTCGGGCGAGGGTCCAGCATCGACTCGTTCCCGCTGTTCGGTTACGACCTTGCCGACTACGACGACCTCTTCGAAGAGAAGACCAACCTGTTCGCCGAGCTACTCAAGGGCAGCCCGGTCACCTGGCAGGGCAAGACCCGCGCATCACTGAGCAACCAGGACGTCGTCCCGCACACCGAAGACGGACCCTTCCCAGCGTGGATCGGAGTCGGCGGTAGCCCGCAGTCCGTCATTCGCGCCGCGCACTACGGATTCTCCCTCATGCTCGCGGTCATCGGCGGAGACCCAGCGCGGTTCGCACCCTTCTCCCAGCTCTTCCAGCAAGCCCTCGAGCGGTTCGGACGGGCTCCGTTACCGGTCGGAGTGCATTCTCCCGGCCACGTCGCCGCCACCGACGAGCAGGCCCGCGACGAGTTCTGGCCGCACTACCTGGAAGTCATCCGCCGCTACAGCAAGGTCCGCGGATTCGCCGTCCCGACCGAGGATTCGTTCAGGTCCGAGGTCGGGCCACAGGGGGCGCTCTACGTCGGGTCGCCAGAAACCGTCGCACAGAAGATCGCGGCTAATCTCACCGTGCTCGGCGCGAATCGTTTCGACTTGAAGTACGGCATGCCCGGCCTTGCGCAACAGGCATTGATGACCAACATCGAGCTCTATGGCACCCAGGTCATCCCGCGTGTCCGCGAACTCCTGGGGTGACATGGTGACGTGGCCCAGGAGCCGAAGCGGCCTACCCTCGATTGTCATTGACACGCTGTACGCAGCGCTCGGACGCAGCCACCGCGATGATCCGGTGGCCTCCGGCACCGGAGGTCCCGCAGGCAATGCGCGGCTCACCGCGTGGACCGGCCTGCTGCTGTTGGTCCTGTCGGTGGCCGAGCTGGTCACGTTGATCAATGTCGGTGGCCTGATCAGCTGCCACATCGTCATCGGCACCCTCCTCGTCCCGCCGGCTCTGCTCAAAACGGCGAGCACCGGGTGGCGTATCGCCCGCTACTACAGAGGCAACCTGGCCTACCATCAGGCCGGGCCACCACCCCTGCTGCTGCGCATCCTCGGACCCGGTGTCGTCGCGTCCACCCTGGGTCTGCTTGTCTCGGGCCTGTTGTTGGTCTTGCTGGGTCAAGACCGGAGCCGCACCGTCCTGCTCACCGCACTCGGCCAACGCGTGGACTGGCTCACCCTGCACCAGGGATTGTTCATTGTGTGGGCGGTGCTGACCGGGTTGCACGTGCTGGGCCGGACCGTGCCCGCCCTGCAACTCACCCTCCTTCGCGAGCGCACCGCCAGGACCGTCGATGGCACGACCAGCCGGGCAGCGGCCCTGACCGGCGCTGCAGTGGTGGCGGCAGTCGCTGCGTTCCTCGTGTTGTCTGCCTCTGGGTCGTGGCGTAACGGCGACCATCATCGGCCACTCCGCAGCCCGGCCGGTGACGGAACACCTGCTCGGCCGTGACGGATCCCGCTCGGCAAACAGCGGTGCCGATGCATCAACACCGACCAGAGCTATCATTTCGGGCGTGAAAACCGTGCGCCATCTCCTGAGAGCTGCGAAGGTGCTGGCGCGCGAGCCCAACATCCCTCGCTGGATTCGCTGGCTGTTCGTCTTCGGATTGATGCCTATCCCGTTGTTCTTCGACGAAGTCGCGCTGATCCTCGCGACGGGATTGATGTTGGTTTTCCATCGCCGGTCAGTCGTAGCCGCATGGACCGAGACCAGAACGAACGACCGGCAGTACGGCTGCCTGCATCGACCACCGCGGACGTTACGCGTGATTTCGCACGGGACTTTGCCTAGGTCCGTCCGCTGTCGCGCGCCTGACCGGTGGTCCTGACGAGCTGGCGGGCCGCCACGGCATCGGTGCTGCGCCCAAGCGCGGCGAGACGGCACAGCTCGGTTCGGGCTTCCTGGGGCGGGTAGCCGCGATCGAACCTACGCGATCGTGTAACACCGGGCATGCCAGTCATGCCGGTTGTTACACGATCGGGTCTGTTACGTCGGCCAGGCGACGGTCAGCCCGCCATCGACGACCAGCGTCTGGCCGGTGATGTAACGGGCTGCATGCGAGAGCAGGAAGTGGATGACATCGGCCACCTCGTCGGGCTGCCCGACCCGACCCAGCGGAATCCGTGCCGCTGAACTCTCCAGTCCGGCCTCGCCCGCCGAGTTCACCGGATCAAGGGATTGCGGCGAGGTGATGACCCCGGGTAGGACCGCATTCACTCTGATCCCGCGCTCAGCCAGTTCCACCGCGCTGCTGCGGACGAACCCGAGCATCCCTGCCTTTGAGGCAGCATAAGGGGTATGGCCGGCCGAACCGAGTACACCACCGGAGATGCTCGAAACGCACACGACCGCACCGCCGTCACGCATAACCGACGTGCCGGCCCGCACGGTTCGCATTACGCCGGTGAGGTCGATATCGAGAAGGTGCTGCCACAGCCCGTCGGACAATCCGGCCAGCGGTTGCCGTTGCAGAATCCCCGCGTTGGCCACGACCCAGGACAGCCCACCGAACCGATCGGCCGCCTCCTCGCTCGCACGCAGCAACTGATCACCATCGCGGACATCCGCGCGGACGACGATCGCCTTTCCACCGACCTGCTCGACCGCCCGCAGCGTTTCCTGCGGATCATGTGGGTCACCGTCGAAGCTGCCGATCGCCACGCCGACGCCGGCCCGCGCGAGGGCGACCGCCACCGCCTGGCCGATACCGCTCGCCGCGCCTGTGATGAGCGCACTTGAGGTGGTCATGGCATCACGTCCCCGCTGTTCGGGCCGAGAGTCTGGCCGGTATAAAGATTGCCACCTGGCTCGCTGGCCAATAACACCGCAGTCGGCGCGACCTCCGCCGGAAGGCCGATCCTGCGCAGCGGCAGGCTCAGCCTCGTTGCCTCGAGGTGTTCTGCCGACAGGTCACCGGCGATCGGAGTGTCTATCGGGCCGGGCGCGATGCAGTTGACGGTGATGCCGTCCTCCGCCACCTCGCGCGCCAACGACTTGGTGAATCCGATGACGCCGGCCTTGGCCGCACTGTAGTGCGCGAGACCGGGACCGCCCCTAAGGCCCAGTTGTGAGGCGATGTTGATGATCCGCCCGTAGCCGGCCGAAGTCATCGAGGGCAACACGGCCCGGCAACACAAGAACACGCTTCGCAGATCCACGGCCACCGTCTCGTCAAAGACCGTCGCGGGCATGTCCGCCACCCGGCAGTTCGTGAGAATCGCGGCGTTGTTCACGAGAATGTCAATCGCACCGAGATTCTCCGATGCCTTCGCGATAGCGGCGTCGACCTCGTCCTCGAGCGAAACGTCTGCTTTGACAGTGCTGACGTCGACGCCGAACTCGGCGCATCGAGCAGCCGTCTCACTCAGACCATCACCCTCGGCACGATCGAGGAGGCACAACCGCGCGCCCTCGGCGGCGAAGGCCAGCGCTATCGCCGCACCAATACCGCGCGCAGCGCCGGTCACCACCGCCGCACGGCCGCCGAGCACCCCGTTCGCTGCGCTTCGGGTATTCCTCATCACGCTGTCCTCCTCGATGATTCATGGCTTGCGGCAGGGTACGGACTCGACGCGCCGACAAGGATCTCGACCAAAACCGCGCAGTGCTCTACACGTGGCTCTAGAGGGCGGTATGGCCGCCATCAATACTGAGCAATTGGCCGGTGATCCACGACGCCTTGGCCGACACCAGAAACCGGACGCCGTGCGCAATGTCCTCGGCAGTACCAAGCCGCCGAAGCGCGATCTGTTCGGTCAACTTGCGCTGGCCCTGCTCCCCGTAACTCTCCCACTGAGCCTGGGTGCTTGGATTCGACAGCACGAATCCCGGCGCCACGCAGTTCACGGTGATGCCGAAAGGCCCGAGTTCAGAGGCCATTTGGCGTGTGAATGCGACCTGCGCGGCCTTGGCACTGACGTACGCCTGGATGCCGGTGAGGCTGATACCCCGCGCTGCACCGGAGGAAATCGTCACGATCCGTCCAGCGCGCGAATTCTTCATCGTGGGCACGACCGCTCTCGTGCACAGAAAAGTCGTGGTGAGGTTGGCATCCAGCACGGCCCGCCACTCATCCCCCGTAACGTCATCCAGAGGCTTTCCGACCTGTCCCGTGACGCCGCCGGCGTTGTTTACGAGCACGTCGATCGGTCCGATCCCGGCCAGGAAATCGGCAACCTGGTCGGAATCGGCAAGATCTACAGTGTCACGATCGGCCCGATGGACGAGGGCGCCGTCCTCCTCTAGTCCATCGGCGATGGCTGAGCCGATTCCGTGCGCGGTGCCGGTAACCAGCGCAACCTTGCCGCGCAGGTCAGACACGCGTGAATCGCCCATCTTCGGGCATGCCGCAGTGGTCGGCCATTCTGCACCGCTCAGCCGCGGGCCCGGAACGGGTAGTCGTCATTTGTTCATCCTCTTTCGCATGGGTCTCGATCGCCTTCGAAAAACGCGCACTCCATCGGACCCAGCTACAGATCCCTGGTAGGTGCGCGATGGACCAGCCGACCCCGACCTGCCTGGCCCAGCACGGCGCCGTCTGAATAGACCAACTCGCCCCGGCTGATGGTTTGAGCCGGCGCTCCGACCACGTCCCAGCCCTCATAAAGGCTGTATCCGGATCGGCTCATCCCCTCCGCGCCGACGATCGGCCGCCGCGCCTCCGGGTCCCAGACGACCAGATCGGCATCGCTGCCGACGGCGATCGTTCCCTTCTGAGGAAACAGGCCAAACAGCTTTGCGGCGTTGGTCGAGGTGACCTCGACGAAGCGCTGTAGGGAGAGCCGGCCCTTGCGGACGCCTTCGGAATACAGCACCGGCATCAGGGTCTCCAACTCGGACATGCCGGGGCGGGCGTTGCTGACTGTCAAGTTCGGGTCGAGTTTGTCCGCCAAGGTCCACGCCGCGTGATCAGTGCAGCAGGTGTCCACGTGACCAGCGGCCAGCCCTGCCCACAAGGCCTGCTGATCGTTCGAGCCGCGCAACGGAGGATTACCTACGTACAGCGGGGCGTCCTGACCCGCAAAGCTGTCGTCGGTGAAGTACAGGTAGATCGGCCTTGTTTCGACATAGACTCGCAGGCCCCGTGCGCGTGCCGACCGCGCCTCGTTCAAGGCGGCCTCGCTCCCCAGATGAACGATGTAGATCGGGGCGCCGGTCGCCTCGGCGAAGCCGATCATCCGGCTGACAGCCATCCGCTCGGACAGTTCGGGCCGGCTGTCCGGGTAGTACCGAAGGTCGCTGTGTCCTTGTTCCAGCAGCCCGGCGGTGATGTGGTCGATAACGCACGCGTCTTCGCAATGCACCATCGTGAGCAGGCCATGCTTGCCCGCACTTGCCAACGCGGAGACGAATCCGCTCACCTTTGCGTCGAAGTCTCCGATTGCCATGAAGATCTTGACGCTGGTGTGCCCCAGTTCGGCCAACCGCGCGATGTCCGCCTCGGTGGCATTGTCGGGTTCCATCAGGACGGGATGCACCACGAAGTCGACCAGGCTGTCCCGCTCACCGTCGGCGGCGATCCGTTCCACCAGGTCGGCAAGCCGTTCGTGCTGTTTGGGAAAGCCTATATTGCCGATAGTGGTGACTCCGCCGGCGGCGGCCGCCCGCGAACCGCTGACGAAGTCGTCTGCCCAGGGCATCGACTCGCCACCCGTTTCGACCGGTGACAGGTGCACGTGCATGTCGACTCCGCCGGGCAACACCAACTTGCCGGCGGCATCGATCTCCTGAGTACCCGTCATCGCCCCGCCCAATTGAGCGATGAGTCCGTTCCGTACGCCGATGTCGGCGACTGATTCCCCGCCCGCGGTGACGACTAGACCGTTTCGCACTACGAGATCCATCTGTTCCCCTTCGGTCACGGGCAGGACACCTCGGCACTCAGGATGAATTGCTCACGAACCTCGCGCAGTTCGTTCTCAGAAACCAGCGGTCTGAGGCCGCGCGCAAGAGGGGCACTTCCGATCAGCTGCATGTTTGAGAACCTTAAGGAAAAGGATTGCCTAAATCAAGTGGGCTACTTGCAGAGTTTCATTCCAGTGGAGGGCCTGACCGACATGACGACAAAAGCTGCATGTGCTGGGCGGCAGCGCTGGTCAGCTCCGGGTCCTCGACGTCCCCGCCAGCACATCGCATGCTCGACTGGCACTCACGAGCTTGGCGGACGCCGGGGCTACCTCCGGGTGCCGACGTCAGCTCCGAGGCGAGGCTAACGTTGTTGAAGGGGGTCCGGTGACTGCGCAGCCGGCGCAGTTCTCGACACTCGCTGTCGACGAGCCCGGGCGGCTTGCTCGATGCAGACACTCAGCTGGCAGCACGTGCCCACCTGCTCACCCAACATCGACGGCAGCTTTGGGTCCGCACCCGGGTACCAGAGGTTTATCACCCCTATCTTCGTCGACATCGTGCTGGCGATGGATTAGGCATGTATAGACGATGTTAGATATGTAAGGAAGGTTTGATACGATTCCTTACTATCGGGTGGATTTGCACCCAGACCGCTCGGGCGCGAGCCCCTTCCAGGTTTCAGATGACCGAACGGAGCAGTGGCAGTGCTCGGTGCGCCTCATCCTTCGCTCGATCAGATCGATCAAACGATGGAGAACACCCATACATACATGGGTCTCTTCCATCGGGGAAGCACGGTCCTAGGTATCCGTCTAGCCCGCGACACAGCAAGGCTCGTCGGGGTAACGTGCGCTCTCCTGGCTGCCCTGGCGACCGGTCGGCCACACAGCTTCGGATGGGACTCGCGCGCATATTGGCTCGCGTGGCACGGCACGATGTACGGCGGCGCTCCGATGACCCGCGACGCCTACCTGTACTCGCCTGCGTTCGCGCAGGCGATCCGGCCAGTGGCGTATCTAGGGTGGCCGGTGTTCGCGGTCATGTGGTCGGCATTGCTGACAGTCGTGCTCGCATGGCTACTTCTGCCGCTGCGGTGGTGGGCAATCCCGCTGTGGCTTGCCAGCTTGCCCGAGATCATCTCAGGCAACGTGTTCGTGCTGCTAGCGGCAGTCGCCGCGCTGGGCGTGCGGCATCAATGGGTGTGGGCATTCGCTGCGCTGACCAAAATCACCCCCTGCCTTGGCCCGGTGTGGTTTGCGGTGCGCCGAGAATGGCGCCACCTCGGCATCAGCTTGGTAGCCACCGCCGCGATGGCCGTTCTGTCGCTGGCGGTCGCACCGCAGCTATGGTCGGAGTGGATACAGTTCCTGTTCGCGCAGGCCAACAAGTCGGGCCACACGCTTGGCGCCGAGATCTGGCCGCCGGTGAGCTACCGGCTGCCCCTGGCGATACTGCTCGTAGCCTGGGGCGCCAGGACGAGCAGGCCTTGGGTCCTGCCGGTCGGGATGGTGTTCGCTTCCCCGGTGATATGGCTCGGAACGTTCACCATGCTGGCAGCGCTGCCAAGACTTCGCGCCCCTACATCCAGCGGAATTTTCGTCGACCCGCGACTACCAACCCCATTGAAACGTAGCGGCGGCCCGACCCTCCACGGAGAGCCGGGCCGCCAGTTACGGATCTGGTGTGGGGCTATCGGTCGTGCTGTTGCGGGCGGATCGTCAGCAATAGTGAAGCGTGGCTGGCCAGCGAGACCGTGTAACTGCCCGAGATCACTCCGAGGTTCTTCTTGCCCCACACATCGCGAGCAGTGACCTTGCCTTTGATGCCCAGGTCCGAGAGCGTCGCCGTCACGTCGGCGGTGGCGCTATCGAGGTTGAACAGGGCCACGGTGTAGCTACCGTCGGAATGTTTGGCGTACCAGACCTGCTGATTGGTCGTCTGGCTGACCGGACGGGCGGGGTTGCCGGCCTGGTCGATGGCGATCATCTCCCGGTTGGTCAACAGCTTCACGCCGAGAGCGTCCAGCTTGGTCAGATCGTCGCCGGAGTACAAGGGCGCCGCCGAGATCGCCCACAACGTTGCGGCCGTCTGACGTTCGTCGTCGGTGAGGCCGTCAGCTGCACCATTGCCGATGTCGAGCGAATCGAGGTTGTTCCAGCCTTTGCCCTTGCCGGCGTAGTCGACCCACTTCGCGACGTCGGTGAACCGCTGGTTGATCTGGTGCCAGCCGGTGATGGTCGAGCAATAACACTCGACGTCATTCTCGATCCGCCAGGACGACGAAGTGTGCTGCCAGTCGGTGATGTAGGCCGGGTTCACCGCCCAGGAGACCTGGATGTCGATGCGGTGCTGGTACTTGTTGATCGCGTTGTTCCAGGCGGTGACGTCAGCGACGTTGTTGTACTGCGGCCCAGTCTTGTCCACGACGGGCTGGCCCGGACGCGACGGACGCGGAGTAGAGCCGGGACCGACGCCCGAACCCGGGCCGACTCCGTCGATCTTGAGGAAGTCCACGCCCCAATCGGAGAATTGCTTCACCTCCGAATTCACCCAGGCCTGTGCGCACGGACTTGAGAAGTCCATGGCATAGGAGGAATCCCAGCCGTTGGTCGTGCGCAGATCGCTGTACACCACATCGTGGGTGGAGCAGGTCGTGCTACCGGCGATCTGGAAGTCCCCGTTGTCGTAGGCACCTTTCTCGAGCCCGACCGGCACATAGATACCGACCTTGAGCCCGAGCTTGTGGATCGCGTCGATGGTGTACTGAATGCCGTGCGGGAACCGGGTGGTGTCGACGGCGTATCGCCCGTTGCTGTCGTACTCCGGGGTCCAGTCCCACTTGCGCCACCAGCCGGCGTCGATGTTGATGTAGGTGTAGCCGGCCGCTTTGAGCTTGCCGGCCATGGCCTTGGCCTGAGTCAGGATGTTGGCCTCGGTCAGCCAGCTGTAGCTGCCGTTCGGGTTCAGCGTGGTGTCGCGGGTGGCCTGCAGGCTCCAGCTGCTCCAGCCCAGGTATGGGGTGGTGTCTCCCCCGGTCGGCGTCCACCCGCCCTGGTTGGAATTGGTGAACTTCGGCTGGTGCTCGTCGCTGGCCTGGGCCGGTGCGACCATCGCCGCCACGAGGGTGGCGATCGCCGCCGCAGCGATGGCTGAACGAACGAGCCATCGTCGGCCGGGCGTAGGTGTTCTGGTCACGGATGTGCCTTTCTGGCTAGGAGGAAATCAACTGATGGACAGGTCGGTGAAGGCGTTCGCCGAGGCGGCCAGCACCGTCAGGCCGACGGCCGAGCCGAGCGCACAGCTCAGCGTCGACAGGGAGGTCAACCACCTGGTGGGACGTTGTTTACGGACAAACCCATGGCGCCTCCTGGGCGGCGTTCGGGTTTGGGTTCGGCTGGCACGGACTAGCCGAATGGGGGCTGTGTCCCTCGGTGCGGGTCAGGGGGACTAGCGGATTGCGCCGGCCGGGCGGCTTGGGCGAGTGATGCGGGGCTCGGCGTCCGTCCGGACGAGCTGCGCGAAACTTTTTCGCGCATCAACCAAACAGAGTCGATCGGAATGCCACAGATTCAATCGCCAAAGTAAGAAAAAGTCAAACATCTCATATGTTCTCGATCACAACCTATGGGTTGTTTGTCCGAAGGCTCAAGCCCGTCTTGATGGCCCCTGTGATGCCGGCTTCGACGGGGCCCTCTTACCTGCGGCCGGCGATGGGGCTACGTCTTGGTGCGCACGGGCCTTTCGTAGGAGCGCCTGGACCAAGCGGGCTTCCCTCGCCGGGTGAAGGGAGGATCGGTCGATCCTGGCCAGTGGCGCCGTTATCGCGCCTGCGGCAACTTGGTGGTCTTGCGGGTGCCGCGCGGCGAAGATGGCGGGGGCACCATCGGCCCAATGTCGCCGTCGGGTGCCTCGTCGAGGTCAACGATCACCGGTGCGTGATCACTGGGTCCCGTTCCCTTGCGGGCCTTGCGGTCTATCCAGGCTGCTTGGACGCGCTGGGCTACCCCACCTGACGCGAGTACCAGATCGATGCGCATGCCGAGATCTTGGTGGAACATGCCGGCGCGGTAATCCCAGTACGTGAAGACGCGCTCGCTCGGCCACCGCTCGCGCACGACATCGTGCAGTCCGAGTTTCTGCAACCCGGCCAATGCCGCGCGCTCAGGCTCGGTGACGTGGGTTTGGCCGACGTAGGCATTCGGGTCGAACACATCGGCGTCGGCCGGCGCCACGTTCATGTCGCCGCAGACCACCGCACCCTCAGCATCCGCCGATAGCTGTCGGCGCAATGCCTCGAGCCAAGCCAGCTTGTAGTCGTAGTGATCCGAACCGACCGTCCGCCCGTTCGGCACGTACAGCGAATGCACTCGGATACCGCCGCAGGTCGCCGAGATCGCGCGGGCCTCTGGACCCGGGAAACCGGGCGCGTCCGGTATCCCGCGCACGGCATCGTCAAGGCCGACTCTCGACAACAGTGCCACGCCGTTCCACTGTGATTGCCCGTGGTAGGCGGCCTGGTAGCCGCGTCGGCCGAGTTCGCCGTTCAGCAGGTCCGAGATCACGTCATCGGCCAGCTTGGTCTCCTGCAGGCAGACCACGTCGGGCTGACGCTCATCCAACCAAGGCAGGAACCTCGGGAGGCGCTGCTTGATCGAGTTGACGTTCCAGGTCGCTATCCGCACGACTCCAACCTAACTCGAACGGGGCCGGTCGCGGGCCGGTCGCGGGCCGGCCGTCCTGGGCGGCGGTGCCACCGGGACGGCTCGTTCACACCCTGGTACGCAACGATACGTCGCGTCTTGACTGATGCCAGAGTGGCGGCGTAGCTTCGGATCTGCGCGACCGTCCGACTGCGCCGACCCTGCACCTAGTGCTGACAAGCAGGTCAGCGAGGCCGACGCTCCGGCCCGATGTGGCAGGAGTCATTCGATGACCGCTACCTCCAGAATGCATTCATAAGCCGTTCGCCCATTCTGCGGCACCCGCCGCTCACGCTCAGCGTCGCAGCACGGCTGCACTTCGAGCGGGCAAACCGGTGAGGCCGGCGACGGGCCAGCACGGTACCGAATGCTTGACACCGTTCGCGAGTTCGGTTGGGCCAAGCACCGCGAGGAGCAGCACGAGGGCTGGGTCGCAGCCCGGCACCGGGATTGGTACGCGGGTATGGCGGCTCGGCCTGACGAGCTGGGCCCACGCCAGGTCGGCTGGCTGGAGGCATTGCACACCGATCACTCCAACATCCGGGCCGCCCTCGATTTCTGCCGATGCACTCCCCGGGAGCAGGAGGTTGGGTTGCAGATGGTGTGTGTCCTGATCCAGCAGTTGCAAGCCGTCGAGGCCCTGGCACGGGTGGATATTGCGCCTGCTTGTCGGGCATCCCGCGACATGATCATCAACCACCGAAGGGCTCTTCTGTTGTCAGCCGCGCTGCTGGTGCTGGCCGCGATACTCGCAGTACTGGTTGCAATTCCGGCCACCCGCCACAATCTGCAGAGTGTGGACGATACGGTGCGCCGCCTCGCTGTGTCCGCGCAGAACCGCCCGACCACCCTTGTTGCAGAAGGGTTCTCGCTCGCTGGTGGCGTGTGGGTCAACTGGCCGATCCGGATAGCCGCCATCATCGTGTTCGCGAAACGCCGCCAGTTCGTGCAACACACCGCGTTCGTTCTCGCGGTGGTGACCTCGGAGATACTCATCGGCACCTTGAAGGCCGCCTACGACCGGCCACGGCCACCTAGCAGCCTCATCTCGACCTCGGGCAGTAGCTTTCCTTCCGGTCACGCCATCGCCGGCGCGGTCACCGCGGTTGGGCTGGTCGTCGCCTTGTTGCCGCCGGGCCGCGCACGTTGGCGCTGGGAAGTCCGTGCCGTTGTCTTTTCCTTCCTGATGGCTTTTTCGCGGGTCTATCTGCGTGCGCACTGGCTCTCCGACGTCGTCGCCGGTGGGCTACTGGGCGCCGGCCTGGCACTCGGGTGGCCCGCCTTGCTGCAGGCCGTGCGCGGACGACCCGATCCGGCCGAACCCGCTGAGGTCGAGCCTGCAATGGACTCGCCGTGAGGGCGCTGTCGGCCACGCGACAGGCCTGCCTGATCTGGGGTCCGGTCGCCGCGACAGCGGTTGCCGCCCGCAGTCGCGAGGTACGGACCTGGGAGCGTGAAGGCACCCGCCGTCTCAACCGGTTGCCGGATGCTCTGCATGTGCCGCTCTGGACGGTTATGCAGACCGGATCGTTCGGCGCGCCGTTGGTCGCCGCTGCCGGCGCGATGATGGCGGGCCGCCCGGAATTCGGTCGCAGACTCGCCGTATCCGGACTGAGCGCATATTTCCTGGCCAAGACAGTGAAGCGCGTGGTAGGTCGAGGACGCCCGTCGGGGTTCGTGACCGGGTTACGGATACGAGGTCAAGCTGCGAGCGGTAACGGCTTCGTCTCAGGTCACGCGGCTGTGTCGATGGCGATCTGCTGCGAGGCGTTCAGATCGCTCGGCCCCCACGCGTGGCCGCTACCGACGCTGCTCGCCCCGCTGGTCGGGACCGCGCGGGTGTACGTCGGCGCACACCTTCCGCTGGACGTATTCGGCGGTGCCGCACTCGGGTGGGCAGTCAACCAGTCCATCGCTGCGATCAGGCGTGACCAGACGACGTGTTCATCGGCATCGCACCCGCAGCGTCGCCGCAGCTGAACGTTGCCGCCACGCATTACGGTCAGGCCAGTGCCGCGTCCAGGGTGATCGTGGTGGCCCGCAGTGCCTGGCTCACCGGGCAGTTGACCTTCGCGTCCTCCGCGGCGGCCACGAAGTCCTCCGCAGACATTCCCGCCACCTGCCCACGCACGGTGAGATGAATGCCGGTGATCCCCTCGCCCGGCTGGAAGGTCACATCCGCCCGAGTATCAAGCGCGGTCGGGGCGCTTCCCTGTTTGGCGAGTCCGTTGGACAAGGCCATGTTGAAACAACTTGCGTGAGCCGCCGCGATCAACTCTTCGGGACTCGTCCTGCCGTTAGGGTCCTCGGCGCGCGAGGCCCATGTGACGTCGAAAGCTCCTAGACCTGACGAGTCGAGCGATACCCGACCCGAGCCCTCGAGGAGCGAGCCCTCCCAATGGGCGTTTGCTGTGCGGGTGGTCGCCATGACATCTCCCAAGATCTGTTCTCCGTTGGTAGTTCTGTGTCTACCAGGCATGCGCCGCCGAGGCGAGAGTCTGCGCTTAACCCGGGGCAGCGCCGATGCGATGCCCCGGCCGCCGTGAGCGTCCGGCGTTCAGATCGTGATGGCGAGCTTTCCCCTTACGTTCCCGGCTTCCAAGCGGCGCATGGCCGCTGGCACTTGATCCAGCGGGTACGTCCGATCGATGCTCGGCGTGACCAAGCCCTCCTCGATGAGCTCGGTGAGCCGGTCCAGCTCACTGGAGCGCTCCTTGCAGATCATCATCGTCAGCCGCTGGCGCATGAATCGCGACCAGCCCAGGGCCCGCAGCTGACGGTTCATGCCTCCGGTCAGGTTGCCACCGTCCTCGCCGCCCACCAGGACTGCGGTCCCGGTGGGCGTGAGTGCGCGACGCAGCCGCGACAGGCCCGAGTTGCCTGCGATGTCGAGGATCAGGTCGTAGCGGCGCGCACCCTCGGCGAAGTCGGATCGGGTGTAGTCGATGACGTGGTCGGCACCCAGGCCTCGCACCAGATCGAGCTTTGCGGTGCCGCACAAGCCCGTTACCTCAGCTCCGAAGGCCTTGGCCAGCTGCACGGCGTAGCTGCCCACACCCCCGGAGGCGCCGATGATCAGCACGTGCTGCCCGGCCTGGACCCGGCCGACATTGCACAGCGCCTGCAAGGCAGTCATCGCTGACACCGGAACCACCGCGGCCTGCTCGAAGGTGGTGTTCGCCGGCTTGCGGGCCAGCTTGTCCTCGCGGGCTACGGCGTACTCGGCGAAGGAGCCTTGGCCGATCCCGAACACCTCGTCGCCTACACAGAATCTGGTCACCGTCGAACCGACCGCAGCGACCGTGCCGGCGACCTCCCGCCCGAGGACCGGAGTCTTCGGTCTACGGAGTCCGAAGGCGAGTCGGAGTAGATACGGCCGTCCCATCATCAGATGCCACGCGCCTCGATCCAGCCCGGCCGCGTGCACTTGCAGCAGCACCTCGCCGTCGGCGAGCTCGGGCATAGGAATCCGCGCGAGGCGCAAGACGTCCGCACTGCCGTAGGTGTCCTGCACGATCGCCCGCATCGTGCCCGCTGCCGTCCTCGAACTGCTCGTGTCGACGTCCACCTCGACGTCCTCGGCGGCTACCTCGGCAGCGTGGCCCTTAGATCTCATGACTGGTTCCCTTCGGGCCGGCGGGGCACTCCCACCGTACTTAGTAAGGGACTGTAGAGTACTAAGTACGAAACCGCTAGTGCCGGGAGCACGATGTCGAAATCAATCACTGAACGTCCCGCGGAACGCGCTCCGCTGAGCCGGGATCGGGTGTTGCAGGGGGCCATCACGGTCGCTGACGCAGGAGGGATCGGCGGGCTGACCATCCGTTCGCTCGCCCAGGAACTCGGCGTCAAGCCGATGTCGGTCTACCACTACGTTGCCAACAAGGACGAGATTCTCGACGGCATCGTCGATCTCGTCTTCAGCGAGATCGAGCTACCAGAGCCCGGCGGTGACTGGCAGTCCGAGATGCGCCGCCGGGCGAACTCCGCCCGCCGGGTGCTAAGGCGCCACCACTGGGCGATCACCCTCTTACAGTCACGAATCAACCCAGGCCCGGCAACGCTTCGCCATCACAACGCGATCATCGGCGCCCTGCGGGGTGCCGGCTTCTCCGTTGAGCTGACCGCCCATGCCTTTGCCTTGATAGACAGTTACGTGTACGGCTTCGCACTCTCCGAGGCTGCGCTACCCATCCACGGCCCCGACAGCGTTGCCGACGTCGCGGAATCGATGATGCAAGAGTTCTTCGCCCCTGGCGCGTACCCGCACCTCGTCGAGTTCACGACCGAGCACATCCTCAAGCCGGGTTACGAATTCGGGGACGAGTTCGAGTTCGGACTGACCCTGATCCTTGACGCCCTGGCCATCTTGATTCGCGTTTGAGTCAATGTACTAAACGCGTAGCGGGCCCGCTGCGACCGCGGCGGCGATCGAGTCGACGGACCAGTCCGGCGGCGTCTGCAGTGCGACCGGGTGTGCTATCTGCAGCACTTCGAGGGTGGCGCCGTCGAAACTCAGAACCTGGCCGTTCAAGGCCGCCGATCGATCGTCGAGCAGATACTCCATCAGCGGCGCGATTTCCTCCGGTGATCGAGCGCCGGGTTTCGGTGTTCCGCGCACGACGCTCATCCGGGTCATGGCCCTTGGGCGGATGCAGTTGACACGGATCCCGGTGCCCTCGACCTCGATCGCCCAACTGTACGTCAGCGACAGGATCGCGCCCTTGGTAGCCGCATAGACCGATGAGCCTCCCAGACCCTGGGCCGAACTCGAGGTGGTCGTGATCAGCACGCCCGCGCCGGCCTTTCCGAAATGGCGAAGCGCATGGATCCCGACATGCATGGTGCCGATCAGATTGCTGTCGACGCTGATCCGGATCGGCTCCGGCGTTTCATCCACCACCGGGGTGATGTGATATACGCCCGCATTCGAGACCACGCCGTGCAGCCAGCCGTACTCGGCGACCGCTCTGGCGATCAGCTGCTCGGCAAAGTCCCAGTCGGTGACCGAGCCGACAACCGCGAGCGCGTTGCCACCCGCGGCCAGGATCTCGTCGCGCACCTCCGTTACGACGTCGTCGCGGTCGTTGATGACCACACTGGCACCGAGTCCGGCCAGATGAAGGGCGTAGCTGCGGCCCAATCCGCGGCCGGCGCCGGTGATGACGATCGGCTTCCCGCGCAGGCCATCTTGTTGTGTAGGTCGAGACATCATGCTCCTCCGCAACGGTGTCGACGGACGGCGGAATAGGCGGCCCCGACGAGGGCCACGATGCTGGGATCGTTCCAGCCGAGGGCGGTCATCCGGCTGCGCGTGATGGCGAAGCCCGCGCCGAGGTCTGCGTCGGCCCAGGCGATCGAGCCGCCTGCTCCCGGGTGACCGAAGCGACCAGGGCCGCCGTCCAGGGGCGGCGCGAGCGGCGCCTCGGTCGAGCCAGAAACCCAGAACCCGAGTCCACGAGCCACCGCGCGGCCGGTAACGGTGTCGGTCCGCTGCTCCCACACCTGACCCGCCCGGCGCGCCCAGCTGCGGTGGTCCAGCACCGCCAGCCTTCCATAGATGCGTGCCATAGCGGCAGCGGTGCCGATGCCGCCGGCACCCGGCAGGCATGCCTGCCGGACGTCGGACCTGCCGTACACCTCGGGGCTGGTGTCCAGGTGAGCTGGAATCGCCAGCCGGAACAGGCCCATGTCCTGGCGTGGGGCAGCAACCTCCATCGCGACGAGCGATACCACCCTATCCTCGACGTCGGCCGGAATCCCGAGCCAGAAGTCCGTCGCGCCGGCCGGTTCGCAGGCCAGTCGCCGCACGAGGGTGGCGACGTCCTCGCCTGTTCCGGCGGCTAGCTTCAAGGCCTGGCCGGCCAGCCAGCCATAGGTGTATGCGTGATAGCCGACTCTGCTGCCTGGTTCCCACATCGGCGCCATTGCGGCGAGGGCCCGCACCATGTGGTCCCAGTCGCACATCTGCTCGACCGTGGTGTCAGGCGGCATCTGAGGCAGCCCAGCGGTGTGCGTCAAGACGTGTCGCAGGCTCACCCGTGACTTGCCCGCGACTGCGAACTCCGGCCACAGTTTCGCGATCGGCTCATCGAGGCTGAGCGCACC
>JAVEET010000177.1 GCA_030840295.1 Pseudonocardiales bacterium | reverse complement strand
CGACCGCATCTTGGTGCCGAACATCCGGTGTCGGTTGGCTTGATCAAGCATTTCGTCGAGGGAGTCGATCGGCTTCATGAGCTGCACACCGTTCTCCTCAGCGGCCAGGCCCCGGTCCACTTTGAGGAACGGGACGACCTGCTTCTCCTGCCAGAGATACTGCCCCGTCGGGACGCCTTGCACGTCCCGCTCCATCGTTTGCTTGAACAGGATCGCCGCCAGTATGCGCGAACCGTCGAAGGCGGGGCTGGTGACCACGCGCGTGCGCATCGCGTGGACCAGATCGAACATCTTCTCCTCGGAGCTGTACCGACTCTTGGCGATGCCGTACTCGGCGAGCGCCTTCGGCGTGCTGCCGCCGCTCTGATCGAGGGCTGCGAAGAAACCCTGGCCGGCGCGGATCTTGTCCAGTTGCGACATGTCCATATTTCTCATCCTCTCAGCCCGGACAAGAGCGTCGTACGGCCGCGCTCGGCGTGGATGCGCGGGGGCTCAGCTCAAAGCTTGGACGCCAAGGTCGCCAGCTGCTGGCCAGATCTGCAGCCAGGTGACAGGACTGGAGACCTGCCAGGCCTTCATCGGCCTGATGCTTCGCCGCAGTCATGCGTCAGCGGACTCGCCGGTGCGATTCCGAGTATCCGTTGACACCCGCGGTGGGTTGGGTCCCGCCCATGGTTCTTGATCTCTTCGACCAGCGTTCAATTCGATTTCGGGTGAATAGTTCCTGGAGACCATATATTTTACCGGTCTGTCGCGTGCTTACCGTTACTGGAGGTTTTGTGCATGTCCGATCTTTCTCGTAGAGGTTTTCTCGGCGCAGCCGCAGCGGTCACCGGAACCGCAGTGGTCGGTGCGGCACTGCCCGCCATCGACGCGCAGGCCTCCGCCACGCCACCAGTGAAGTCTCGTCGGTACGGGGACATCCGGGACATCAAGCACGTGGTGATCTTGATGCAGGAAAACCGCAGTTTCGACCACTACTTTGGCTCGCTCAAGGGTGTCCGCGGCTTCGGCGACCGCGCCACCATCACGCTGCCCGGCGGCCTGCCGGTGTTCCAGCAGCCGACGACGCCGCCCGGCACCCCCGTCACGACCACCCAGTACCCGTGGCACCTGAGCGACGCGCCCGCGTCGGCCTACCCGGCCGGCCATCAGCCGCCGAGCTCGGAGGTCGGCGCGCAGGGTTACGGCGGGACGTCACACAGCTGGGACGACCAACACGGTGCCTGGTACGGCGGCCTGATGAACGGCTGGGTGTCCGCCAAGGGCGGTCTGACGACGCTCGGCTACCTGGACCGCGCGGATATCCCGTTCCACTACGCCCTGGCCGACGCCTACACGATCGGCGACGCGTACCACTGCTCCGTGCTCAGCGCGACCGGCCCGAACCGTACCTACCTGTGGAGCGGCACGATCGACGCCCAGCAAAAATACAGCAGCTTCGTCGCCTACAACGGGGGTGACGAGCTGGGCAAGAACCTGCTCTGGGAGACCTACGCCGAGACGCTGCAGAAGGCCGGCTTCAGCTGGCGGGTCTACCAGTGTGCGGACGACTACGGTGACAACGGCGTGGAGTACTTCAAGACGTTTGCCCAGTACGACGCGACTCAGGGCGGCACACCTGCCCCCGGCAACGTCTTCTACGACAAGGGCGTAGCCAACGTCCCCGAGCCGCTGACGGGCCTCAGTGCCAATGCCGACAACCTCACCAACGCGATCAAGGCTGACGTGGTGGCGGGCACGCTGCCGCAGGTGTCCTGGGTCGTGACCAACCAGGCGTTCTCCGAGCATCCGGACGGCGCGCCGAACGACGGCGCCTACTACCTCAACGGCGTCCTCGAGGCACTCAACTTCGACCCGGACGTCTTCAACTCCACCCTCGTGATCATCGACTACGACGAGAATGACGGCCAATTCGATCACGTGCCGCCGCCGGTGCCTGCGCCCGGCGCGAAGGACGAGTTCTACTACGAGGCCGCCGGCAGCCTCGCGAGCGTCGGTGTCACGCAGCCGCTGCCGGTCGGCCTCGGTTTCCGTGTTCCGCTGATCCTGATCTCGCCGTGGACGCGGGGCGGCTGGGTGACCTCGGAGGTCTCCGACCACACCTCGGTGATCCAGTTCCTGGAGAAGTGGACCGAGGCGCACGGCAACGCTGCCATCTGCCCGAACATCAGCGCCTGGCGCCGCAGCGTCTGCGGTGACCTGACCGGCGCGTTCGACTTCGCCTCGCCGGTCTTCGGCCTGCCGAAGTTGCCCAAGACCACCGTGCTCGGCGATCCCGCCGGCGGCTCCTACCGACCGCCGGTCACGACCAACGCGATGCCCAAGCAAGAGCCGGGCACCAAGCGGGCGCGCTCGCTGCCGTACCAGCCCAACGCGAACCTGGACGGATTTACGTTCGGCAGCAACGGGGCGGTTGAGGCAAAGCTGTCGTTCAGCAACAGCGGGCCGCACGTCCGCAAGGCCAGCCACTTCGCTGTCTACAACAACACCGCTCCGGACCAGTCGCTCGCCGACTACCCGGCGAAGTTCCCAGGGCAATACACGGTCGACCCGTCGCATGCGATCTGGAACAAGACCGTGCCCGGGTCGGTCGAGATCGGCGCGGGCAGGGGCGACGGAGAATACGACCTTACGATCGTGGGCCCGAACCGCTTCCTGCGGCGCTTCACCGGTGACGTCAGGGTCGCCGGGAAGACCGCGCAGGTGGAGGCGGCCTACTACCAGGGCCGCTTCGGGTCGAAGCCCAAGCTCGCGCTGGAGCTGACGAACAGCGGAACGACCGCCGTGACGTTCACAGTCGTGTCGAACAACTACTCGAAACCCCACCCGAAGACCTACCACGTGCCCGCACACGGTCGCGCGACACACGCGGTGGACCCACTCGCGTCCAGCAACGGGTGGTACGACCTCTCGGTCACGATCAGCGGCGACAACTCCTGGTCACGGCAGTACACGGGCCACCTCGAGGATGGCACGAACAGCATCACCGGCTGACCGGCCCGCCTCGTCACCGATCGCCACGGGGCTGGGTCACCACTTCGACATCGACGATGCAGTCCATCGTCGACCCGGGCGGGAAGTTGGCGAGACCCGCAATGCCGTGGTTCTTCAGGGCATTTCCCATCGACTGCGAGAGCCTGGCCGCGAATCCGATGGGCTATAACACCGACTATGCGTGGCTAAAAGCACCGCAACGCACCTCAGGGCCGGCGTTGATATGTGTCTTCCAACACGGGACCCAGCAGCGAGGTGAGTCGGTCTGGCATTGCGCAGGGGACGTCGGTATCGATCTGACCGAGAGGACGCAGATGGTCGTGGTCACCGATCAGGACTTGTTTGTGCTGGCCCGCAAGACGTTTCGTTGCCGCGCGGGGGATCTGGGTGCCGCGTTGGGCTGGGCCGCCGATCAGCTGTCCGGTGCGCTTAATCAAGGGCGACCAGGAGTCGCGGGAGGCATCTCCCGGCGAGGAGAGTATCGGCGGTTGACGCGCGGCCCGTGCGTGTTCCGGTTCGGTGTGGTGATCACGCCCCGTTCGGGGCGGCGATATGAAGGCGTTCGAAGTCGATGGGTGATCGGCTCCGAGGAGCGTTAGCTCGACGGGCCTCAGCGCACCGTCGAGCAATTTACGTCACCGACGATCACGAATTCGGCGGCGTCCATGCCATGACCCGACGGCTTGCGGCTCCGCTGCGCGCGGACGTGTCACGATGGTGTCGTGGCCAAGCCTTCGCGTCCCGGACCGTCGCGTCCGGTACGTGCCGAGCGGCGAGAACTGTTCCTGGACGTCACGGCCGATTTGGTGCGGACCGAGGGTCTCGCCGCGGTCACGATGGAGCGGGTTGCGACCGCCGCCGGTCTCAGCAAGCCGGTGGTCTATAGCCACTTCGCCGATCGCGGGGAGTTGCTTCGCGGGTTGCTCGAGCGCTGCTGGCGTGACGTCGACAGCGCGGTACAGGCTCGCCTCAGCGGGGCGACGACCTTTGACCAGCACCTGGAAGCGCTCGTCGTCGGCTACTTCGACGCGATCGCCGCGCAGGGCGCGCTCGTGCGGTTGATGATCGGGAACTTCTCGCACGAACGCGTTGTCGAGGCCGCCCGCCGGGCCCGCCACCGGGCCGCCGAGACGGAGTGGAGCGCGTTCTATCAGCGCCGTGGGGGGCTCACACCGGAGGTCGCCGACGCCTGCGCTGCCATCATGCGCGGTGCCTTGCAGGGTGCCTCGGAGTACTGGATCGATCGGCCTGGGACGCCGCCGGACGAGGCCATCGACATCTGCCTCGAGATCATGCGGGCCGGTCTGGTTCGCCTTCGACGGCAGCGAAACCGGACCGTCGTCTAGCTTCCTTTTCGCGGCAGCGAAACCGAACCGTCGTCCAGTTCGGCCCGCCTACTGACTCGCCCATCAAGTAGTGGACTCGTCAAGCCTCGCGACCGGCAGCGTCAGGCCGCCCGCGGCCGGGCCGGCCGAGAGAGTGACCGGCAGATCCGCGCTCAGATTCGAAGGATCAGCCGAGACCAGGTTGCAGATCAGCCGCGGTCCCTCGTCGAGGGCGACCAGCGCGAGCAGATAAGGAAGCGCGCCGATCACCGCGGGATGAACGGCGTGCTCGACCACTGTGTAGCTGTACAGGCGACCCCGTCCGCTCGACTCGAACCACTCGATCCGGTGGGCTGCGCCGGCCGGGCAGGACGGTGCCGGCGGATGCCAGACGAGGCCGCAGTCCAGGCAGCGTTGCAGCGCAACCCGTCCCAGTTGGGCGCTTGCCCAGTAAGGAGCGGTGAGTTCGGA
Source organism: Pseudonocardiales bacterium (assembly GCA_030840295.1). Classification (GTDB taxonomy): domain Bacteria; phylum Actinomycetota; class Actinomycetes; order Mycobacteriales; family Jatrophihabitantaceae; genus Jatrophihabitans_A. The sequence goes on along the minus strand of JAVEET010000177.1, from coordinate 9,158 downwards.
TTCCTCGGGCACCACCCGTGGCGAGATTGGCGATGTCATGGCGCCAACACCAGCCCGCTCGGCCCGGACGCGACCAGGACCGGTCCGCTCCTCGGGATCTGGTTCATCGACTCGCCACGCACCTGCCGGACGGCCTCGATAACCAGGTTCATGCCATGGACATAGGCCTCGGACAGATGCCCGCCGCTGGTGTTGACCGGCAGCGGGCTCTCCGGTCCGATCCCGTGCTCGATCACCGCGCGCGCCGCCCCGTTCACCGGGTAGATCCCGTAACCCTCCAGCCCGAGCAGGACCGATACCGAGGTGGCGTCATAGATCGAGGCGCTCACCAGATCGGCCGGCTTCACGTCCGCGTCCTGCAGCAAACGGGATCCGAGCGAGCGGTAGGTGGGGCCGTTGCGCAGTTCGCCGTAGGTCGCGATCGACTCCGCATATGGGATCAGCCCTTGGATGGCTGACCGAATCCACACCGCGGGCCGCGGGCCGACCGCCGCGTCCGTAACGACGAGGGCAGCCGCACCGTCGGTCTCGAGTGCGAGGTCGAAGATCCGCAGCGGCGTGGCAATCACCCGCCCGGCCAGGTAGCCGGCCTGGTCCAGCGGGCGCCCGCCCATGACCGCATCTGGGTTGGCGCGGGCATAGGCACGCTGGTCGACGGCGATCCGGCCCATCGCCGCGGCCAGCTCGTCCTCGGTGAGGCCGGCCTCCCACTGGTAGCGACGCGCCCACATCGCCATAACCTGACCGGGGCTGAGCATCCCGTAGGGCCCGGCAAAGGCGCCGGACGGGGCCCGGTCGCCCGTGGCGATCAGGTCGCCGCCGCCAGTGCCCAGCGACCGTTCGGCCCGGCCGTAGCGGGTGGTGGAGCGTCCGTTCAATGACCGGTAACAGACCACCACGCGGGCCTGGCCACTGGCGACGGCGGCGTAGGCGTGCGCGAGGGTGGCTGGGGCGCCGAGACCGCCGAAGCCGGTCTGGGAGTAGTACCGCAGCTTCAAGCCGAACGAGCGCACGATCATCGCTTCGTCGACGTTGTCGTAGGAATAGCGCACCAATCCGTCGACATCGCCCGGGTCGATACCGCAATCGGTCAGGGCGTTGCTGATTGCCTCGACCGCCAGTTGCCACTCCGAGCGGCCGGACTCCCGCGAGTACCGGGTCTGCCCGACGCCGACGATCGCGACCCTGCTCATAGCACCGCGACCGGGTTGACCGGCGAACCGGTCCCGCCCCGGATCGCCAGCGGTGCGACCGTCAGCAAAAAGTCCCAGCGACCCTGTTCGGCGCACTGAGCGGCCAGCTCTTCCAGGCTCAGATTGTCCAGCAGTGGCAGGCCCAGTAGCGCCAGCGCTCCGGCGTGGACCGGCATCTGATGCGGCGGGCCGCCAGGGACCATGACGTCGCTCTGCACATCCGAGCCGAGCACCGCGACGTCGCGCGCGCGCAGCCACGGTAGGCACCGCATCGACAACCCGGGGGAGCCGTGGGTCATCGGATCTATCCCGCCGAGTTCGAGCGCGCGCGCATCCCGTCCGGTGCGCACCAGCAGCAGATCGCCCGCAATTAGCTCGACTTCCTCAGCGGCGGCGATCTGATCGAGGTCGTCCGGGCCGAGACCTTCCCCGGGCTCGAGCCAGGCTCGGTTGAGAGCCCGGGGGGCGTCCAGCAGCACGCCCCGGCCAACCAAACCGGACGAGTAGGACTCGACCGAACCGTGCCGCGCGCCATGGTTGGTCCGGACGTTGGCCGCCGGCCGGTCGTTGTAGATCCGGCCGTTCCAGAACTGGTGACTGTGCGCGTCGAGATGGCTGGTCGCGAAGCCGTGGTAGCTCAGGCCGATCCAGTCGCTCGCGTGGGCGCCACCGAGGTCCGGGGCTGATTCGCCGCTGGACTCCATCAAATGCAGCATCGGGTGGGGATTGTCTGGCGCGGGCGCTGTCGTCAAGGTCCGGCCGAGGCCGACCGTCACGCCCGAGCGGACCCCTGCCGCCGCCGCGGCGGCACGTTCTGGCGTGAGCAGGTTGACGGTGCCCAACTCGTCGTCGGCCCCCCATCTGCCCCAATTGCTGAGCGCAGCGGCCAGTACTTCGAACTCGGCCACGCTCTGCGTTGTCCAACCCGGCGCTGTCCTCACAGCACCCCGAGCCCGCGCAGCTCGCTCAGCTCGTCGGCACTCAGGCCGAGCTTGCCGAGCACTTCGTCGGTGTGCTCGCCCAGCCGCGGACCCGACCACCGAATGCGCGGCGGCGTTGCCGACAATCTGAATGGAGTGTTGGCCATTCGCAGCGGGCCGAGGTCTGGATCCTCGATTGTGGCGATGGCGCCGATGGCCGCGTACTGGGGATCTCGCAGGATATCGGGCACCGTGAAGACGACTGAGGCCGGCGCGCCCGCTTCGCGGCAGGCCGCGAGGACCTCGTCGGCATCGCGGGTGAGCACCCACGAACCGACCGCCTCGTCCAACTCGTCGCTGTGTTGAGCGCGCTGGTGAGAGTTCTGAAACCAGGCCTGCTCGAGAAAGTCCGCACGCCCGACCAGTACGAGTAGACGGTCTGCGGTGGACTGGGTGCTGGTCGAGATTGCGACCCAGCGGCCATCGCGGGACAGGTACATATTGCGCGGCGCATTGACAGGTGAACGGTTGCCCATCCTGCCCATTACGGTGTTCATCTGGTCGTACTCGATCAGCTGTGGTTCCAGCACGGTGAGCAGCGGCTCGATGATCGAGACGTCGACCTCCTGGCCGTGCCCGGTCATCCGCCGCGCCCACAGCGCCGTCATGACGGCGAACGCGGTGGTGATGCCGGCGACCGTGTCGGCCAGCCCGAACGGGGGCAACGTCGGGGGCCCGTCCGGCGCTCCGTTGCGGTTGGCGAACCCGCTCATCGACTCAGCCAGGGTCCCGAAGCCGGGGTTGGCCGACAGCGGCCCGGTCTGTCCGAACCCGGTGACATGAGCCATCACCAGACCAGGGTTGGCGGCACTGAGCACGTCGTATCCCAGCCCCCACCGCTGCATGGTGCCGGGCCGATAGTTCTCCACGATGAGGTCGACGTTGACGGCCAGTTGCCGAAAGACCTCCTGCCCGCGGGGATGGCTGAGATTTAGCGTGACGCTGCGCTTGCCCCGTCCGAGCACCTTCCACCACAGGCCGTGGCCGTCCTTCTGGGCGCCGTGGGTGCGCAGCGAGTCGCCGCCGCGAGGATGCTCGAGCTTGATGACATCCGCGCCAAGGTCGGCGAGCAGCATCGTCGTCAACGGCCCGGCGATGAGGTTGGACGCGTCGAGCACCCGCAGGTCCGCGAGCGGACCGGGAACGGTTGCCGTGGTCACGCCATGCCCTCCTCTTGTCGTGGATTGACGCCGCACCGATCAGGTCGTCACCCGACGTTGGGGATGACCTCACTGCCGAACAGCCTGATGGATTCAAGCACCTTCTCATGCGGGATCGTGCCCAGCTGCATCGCGACCAGCATCTGCGTCGCTCCGGTGTCCTTGAACTCCTCGATGGTCTTCGTGATCGTGGCGGGCGAGCCGACGAGCACCATGCCGTTTTCGATGAGGTACTCGAACTTGGCCTTTCCGGACCGGGCACCCTGCTTCACCGCCTTGGCATACCACTCATAGCCCGGCGGCAGTTCGCGCTTTTCGCCCCAGCGCAGGAAATGGTCGATCGTGACGTCGAGGTACTCGACGAAGGACTGCTCGCAGGTCGCGATCGCCTCGTCGTCGGTCGGAGCGCAAAAGGACATCATGAAAATTGCCGCCTGCTCGTTCTTCATTGAGACGTTGCGGGTTGTGGTCGCCATGGCGGCGCGCCACTCCGCCAGCCTGCGGCCCATTGCGTCTTTGTCGATAGCCATGCCGAACGCGAGCACGCCGAGCCCGTACTCCCCAGCCAACTGGTAGCTGGGCGGGCTGGTGGCGGCCAGCCACATCGGTGGATGAGGATCCTGGACAGGACGCGGAAAGACCTTGCGCGGAGGCAGCTTCACGTACTGCCCGTCGAAACTGACCTCCTCGTCACGGTGCATCCACAGCTTCTGCATCAGTTCGACGGATTCGGCCCACATCCCGCGGGTGTCACCGGGATCGATGCCGAATCCGTCGATCTCGTGCTCGGCGATCGAGCGACCGGTGCCTAAATCGATGCGACCATGGGACAGGATGTCCAGGGCGCCGATTCGCTCGGCAACGCGGACCGGGTGGTTGAACGGTGTCGGCAACAGTGCGATGCCGTGGCCCAGCCGGATCGTCTCGGTGTGCTGGGCGGCAGCCGCCAGCCAGATCTCGGGCGCACCCATGTGCGAGAACTCCTCGCGGAAATGGTGCTCGACGGCCCAGGCGTGCGTGAAGCCGGACTGCTCGGCGACCTTCACCTGCTCGATGCTGTTCCAGTACGCCGTTGCCTCGGTGGTAGCCGTCCAAGGCTTGGGGATGCCCATCTCGAACAACAGTCCGTAGTCCATGGTTCCTCCTATTGGCACCGAGAGTGCTACGTATACGTAGCCGTAGCATTTATGACCGGACGCCGTGTGTCAACGTCTAAGTTGACGACGCTGAGGTCGGTCGCTAGCTCGCCGTCTTGCCACCGTCGACGACGTAAACCGCGCCAGTGATCCAGCTGGCCTCGTCGCTGGCGAGAAACAGTGCGAGGTTGGCGATGTCGTCCGGGGTACCGATGCGCTTGAGTGGGTAGATCGCCGCGGCAGCTGCCTCGCGCGCTGCGAGGTCTCCGCCGCTGACCAGGCCGGCGCCGCTCTCCCAGATGCCCTGCACCAGCGGGGTCGATACGGTTCCCGGCGCGATCGCGTTGACGCGGATGCCGGCGCTCCCGTAATCAAGCGCCATCTGGCGGGTCAGCCCGATGACCCCGGCCTTGGCCGCCGCGTACGCCGCAACCGCCGGTACCCCGACCAGCCCGCCGATACTGGCCTGGTTGACGATCGAGCCGCCGCCCGCGGCCAGCAGGTGCGGGAGGACGTACTTCGCACTGAGCCAGACGCCGGTCAGGTTGATGCCGATCACCCGGGCCCATTCGGCCTCGTCGGTGTCCATCGCGGTGCCGACCCCGCCGACGCCGGCATTGGCGTACAGAACGTCAATGCGACCGAATTCGGTGGCGGTCTCGTCAGCCATCCGCTGAACTTGCTCGGCGCTGGCCACATCGACCTGCTTGGCAACGGCTTGGTATCCCGCGCCACTCGCCTCGGCGGCGGTCTTGTCGGCGTTCTCGCCGGACACATCGGCACACACGACCACCGCGCCCTCGAGGGCGAACCGCAATGCGGCCGCCCTGCCGATTCCTGAACCAGCACCGGTGACAATCGCAATCTTGCCTTTGAGTCTTGCGGACATTCTGTTCCTCCTGCGGGTAATGGTGGCTTGTGTGGCACAGCGTCGGGCCTGCACCGCGTTCGCACAAGGGGGACCGTCGCGAGGCAGCGTCGCGAGGCACCGTAGTGCAGATCCGGAGCCCTGCCGGTTAGCCTTGCGCCCAGTCGCGCGTGCCGGCGATCCGACTCAGGCATGAAGGGGGCAACAGTGAAGGCCTACCAGGCGTTCGCCGCGGTGCTCGCAGACCACGGGGTCAGCGCGGTCTTCGGAGTTATCGGCGACGGAAATATGCATTGGATCTCGGCCTATAACCGACTGCCGGGCACCCTGTGGTGCCCCGCCTGGCACGAAGCCGGCGCGCTCGGCATGGCCGACGGTTACGCCGCGGCGCTCGGCGATGTGGGCGTCGCGACCGTGACCATGGGACCGGGTCTGGCACAGTCGCTGGCCGCACTGACCGCCGCCGTGCGAACCCGTCGATCTGTGTTGTTGATCACTGCCGAGACCAGCGAGCACCCACCGGGGCAGGCCCAGTCCGCCGAGCAGGCCGCCTGGGTCCAGGCGTGCGGTGCCACCTACATCCGAGTCGACTCGGCCGCCGACCTGGCTGACGCGGTGGCTCGGTCCCTCGCGATCGCCCGCGGCGGCACACCATGCGTCCTCTCGGTCGTCATCAACGTGTTCGGGGCTGAACTCGAGCAGATTCCCCAAGCCGCGCCGCAGATTACGCCGGCGGTGCCGCGGGATGTGTCGAATCTCGATGCCGCGGTCCAACTGCTGACCGGCGCCCGGGCTCCGCTGGTTGTCGTGGGCCGCGGCGCCACTGGCTGCATCGCCGAGGTGCTCGAGTTGGGACGCAGCCTTGGTGCCGCCTTCCTCACTACGGTGGGCGCCAAGGGTGTCCTGGGCGGTGAGCCGTTCCGGCTGGAGCTGACGGGCTGGATGGCCACCCCCCTTGCCCGCGAGATTGCCGCCGAGGCCGATGTCGTGCTCATCGTCGGGGCGGCGCTGGACCTCTACAACACCGAGGGTGGCGCGGCTTTCGGCACCGCCTCGATCGTCCGGATCGACAACCGCGCACCCGCTCAGCTTTGGGATCCGGCTCCCGAGCGGGTAGTCCACCTGACCGGCGATGCCGCTTATCTGGTGCAGGCATTGGCGAAGCAACTGCCGGAGCCGTACGTGGGGTTGCGAACCCAGACCACCCTTGATCGGCTCGCGGTCGAGGGTCGCCGTCAGGAGGCGCTGACCACCGCGCCACAACCGGACGGGCCCAACCCATGGGCCGTCGTCTCGGTGTTCAACGAACTACTGCCCGAGGATGCATATTTCGTCGTCGGCATCGGGCACTTCTGGTATTTCCTCGCGCCATACCTGCGCACGAACGATCAGCGCCGGTTTCAGTTCGGCTGCGGCTTCGCCTTGATCGGGCAGGCGTTGCCGCTCGCAGTCGGCGCGGCGGTAGCAGAGCCGGGCGGGTTGGTCGTTGCCCTGGAAGGTGACGGCAGCATGGCAATGAACCTGCAGGAGCTGCAGTCCGCGGTCCGTTTCGGTCGGGATTTGTTGGTGTTGGTGATGAACAATCGCGGCTACGGATCGGAGTATCACAAGCTGGTACTGGGCAATCTGGATACCCGCGAGGGCACCTTCGAAGACGCGATCGATCTGGTCGCCGTCGCGCAGGCGCTAGGTGTTACGGCACGGCGAGCCGAGGACCTTGACTCGTTGCGCGATGGCCTGAACGAGCTGGTGGGGATGAGCGGGGTGCGGTTGCTGGACGTCTCGATCGCGATCACGCCGATGAGCGAGGTCTACCGGAGACAGCATGCCTGAAAACCCTGGATCGTGTAACAACCGGCAGCCTGGGGATGCCGAGCGTTACACGATTCGGTAGGTGCGGCTATTGTCCGTGCCGGTGGGTGGTCAAGGCGCTTGTCCGAGGTCAGCCGAGGCACCCATACTGCGCTGCGTGAACTTCGAACTGGACGCCGACCAATCTGCCTGGCGCGATGAGGTGCGCGCCTTTCTTCGCGAGAACGTCACGCCCGAACTCCTGGCCGAGGTTGGTGAGCACCGCACCACGCTTTTGGGTGGCGAGGTCGCCGCGTTTCGCAAGAAGATTGGCGCCAAGGGCTGGTTCGGCTTGAACTGGCCTGCGGAATTCGGCGGGATGGATCTCGGTCCGATTTACCAGCACATCCTGATGGACGAGTTCGAATACTGGGGCGTCCAAGGTCCCGATCTCACCGTGACGTCGATCGCCCCGATGATAATGCGGCATGGCACGCAGCAGAATCGCGAGCAATTCCTACCACCGATCGCGCGCGGCGAGGTCCGTTACGCCGTGGGCTATTCCGAGCCGAACGCCGGAACCGATCTCGCCAGCCTGAAGACCCGCGCCGAACTCGACGGCGAGGAATGGGTCATCAACGGGTCCAAGATCTGGAACAGCCAGGCGCACGTGGCCACCCACGAGTGGCTGTGCGTTCGGACGGACCCGGAGGCGCCCAAACATCGCGGGATCTCAGTCATCATCGTCCCTATCGACTCTCCCGGCGTCGAGGTCCGCCCGCTCATCACGTGGGCCGACTATCGCACCAACGAAACGTTCTTCACCGATGTTCGGGTACCGCGCACGAACCTGATCGGCCAGCTGAACGAGGGCTGGCAGTACATCACAGGTGCGCTGTCGCTCGAACGTGGTGCACTCACCAATGCCGGTGATTTTCGCAGGCACATCGACGAGCTCAAGGAGCTGGTACGGGTACCGCTCGCGGACGGCACCCGACCCGTCGATAACGCGGAGGTGCGGCGCGCGATCGCCCAGCTCGACGCCGATGTCGAGGCGGCCGTGCTGATGGGGTTGGAAGCGGCCTCCCTGCTGGAAGTCGGGGAGATGCCGACCATCACGGTAACTGTGGCCAAAGTGTTCACGAGCGAGTTGCGGCAGCGAATTGCCGACGTGGGCACCAGGATTTTCGGGTTGGCGGGCGCCCTGAGTCCGGGTGATACGGCTGCACCGGCGGCAGGCAGGTACGAGAAGCTGTACCGCAACGCACCACTCATGCGCTTCGGCGCCGGCACGAACGAGGTGTTGCGCGATGTGATCGCGCAGCGCGGGTACGCGATGCCGCGGCTGGGTCGCTAACCCCCAGCCAGCACGGACTACTCCTGAGAGGCACCACGGATGGATCTCACCCACTCGGCCGAACAGCTGGAACTAGCCGCTGTCGCGCGTTCGCTCTTCACGCGCGAATGCCCGACCTCGCTCGTGCGGCGACTGCGCGAACCGGGATCCGACGGGCTTGCGCCCACGTTGTGGCAGGCTCTTGAGAACGCCGGGATCTTCGGCATCCCGTTCGAGGAGAAGTACGGTGGCGCCGGTGCCGGCCAGTACGAACTCGGTCTGGTCTTCGAAGAGGCCGGACGTGCCCTGTGCCCCACAATCGTGTACTCGACCATGGTTTTCGGGCTCGGGGTCGCTCGCCTCGGTGGTGATCAACACAAGTGCCGGTATCTGCCCGAATTGGTCGAGGGTCGGCTCAGCGCAAGCCATGCGACGTGGAATCCCTCCAATGCCGCCGATCTCCGTCCCCGGTTGAGCGCGCTGCGGGTGGCCGATGGCTGGTTGCTGAGCGGCAGGCTGCTGTTTGTCCAGAACGCCCAAACGGTGGACGTGCTGATGGTGACCGCACGAACATCGGTCCATCGTGAACCGGAGCGCACCTACGGATTCCTGATCCAGCCTGGTGGCGCGGGCTGGTCGGCACGGGCGCTCATGACGATCGCGCACGACCAGCAGAGCGAGGTGGTGCTGAGCG
>JAVEET010000327.1 GCA_030840295.1 Pseudonocardiales bacterium | reverse complement strand
TCCAATGGCTCGACCGCGAAGGCGTCCGCCGGATCCCCATCAGTGACGATCATGGTCGGCGGCCTGAGCAAGCAGATCTACCTGCCGTACATGCTGGCGCAATCGCTGGGGTATTACGCCAAGGCCGGTGTCAACGTCAAACTCCAGAACGAGCCCGCCGGCGGCGACGCCACCCAGAACATGTTGGCCGGCCAGGTCGACGGCGTTGGCGGCTTCTACGACCACAACATTGCCCTTCAGGGACAGGGCAAGTCTTCGGAGTCAGTGGTTTCGATGTTGCAGATTCCCGGTGAGGTCGAGGTCTGCCGCACCGACTTGAAGGGCAAGATCAACTCGCCGGCGGATTGGAAGGGACTGTCGCTCGGCATCACCGACACCGGCTCGTCCACCGACTTCCTGACCCAGTATCTGGCTACCAAGAACAACGTCGACCCGGCCAGCACACATCGACGCGGGGTCGGCGCGGGTACCACTTTCATAGCCGCGCTCAAGCAAAAAGCCATCTCTTGTGGAATGACCACCGAGCCGACGGTGTCTCAGGTCCTCAGTGGCGGGACCGGATTCATCCTGCTCGACATGAGGACAGCTGAAGGTTCACGCAAGGCTCTGGGCGGAACCTACCCGGCCACGTCCCTCTACCTGACCACCAAATATGTCGACTCGCACAAGGATGTCGTCCAGAAGCTGGTCAACGCCTACGTCGCCACCCTGAAATGGATCCAGGGACACACCGGTGCCCAGATCGCCGACCAGATGCCGCCGGACTACTACTCCGGTGTCGGTAAGGACGCCTACGCCAAGGCCCTGGACAGCGAGAAGGGCATCTTCAATCCGACCGGCATCATGCCCGCTGATGGTCCCGCTACCTGCCTGTCCGTCCTGTCTGCCTTCAATCCCAACGTGAAAGGCAAGAGCATCGACCTACCGAAGACCTACACCGACGAGTTCGTCAAGGCCGCCCAGCCGATTTCCTGATCGCTGCCCCGCTCAATCCCTCCCCAGCCCAGACGACAGCGGCCCGAGCCATCCGGCTCGGGCCGCTGTCGTAGGTCAGCACGGTAGGTCAACCAGCTTCACTTCCCGAACGACTCCGTTGCTATTCCGGGCTGGCCACTTCTCCGATACCGCTCCGCTGCGCCTTCCCGCCGGGGGCTTCGGACGCGGCTCGCCGCGGCGAGGGATCGGCACTGTACGTATAGCCGACGCCCCGCACGGTTCGAATGCGCGGGGCATGACGCCCCAGCGCAGCCCGTAGGCCGCGGACCGCGATACTGAGCGACTGTGCCGCGGGCGGCCGCCTGCTGTGCTGCCAGACCAGAGTGCGCAGCCCGTCGCGGGAGAAGGTCCGATCGGGATGGCTGGCCAAGACGGACAAGAGCCGGAACTGGACGTAGGTCAGGTCGATCTTCTCGCCGGCTACCACGCAGGTCGAGGTGCTCTCGTCGAGCACCAACTGCGGGCTGTCCTGGCCGGATCCGCTCAGTCCGGCCCGGCGGTGTCGTTGGATCGCGACTCGCAAGCGGGCCTCCACCTCAGCCGGCCCGGCATCGTCGAGCAGCAGATCCGAGATCGCCCAGTCCCTGGATAGAGTCACCAGTCCGCCGGCCGTGAAGACTGCGAGGACCGGAGCGGTCAGGTCGATCAGCTGAAGAGACTGGGCGTACGCGCGGCTCTGACAGGCACGGTCACGAGCATCGACCAGCACCGCATCGAACGAGGGGCCGCAGAAGAGCGCGTTGACCTCGTAGTTCACCGATCGAACCTGATGATGAAGATCGGCAAGTGCGGCCAGCACGCGGTAGCCAGACTCGTCGGACGTCACGACCACCAACCTCAAGGCGCTCACAGCGTGCTCACAACTCCCGGTAGAGCAACAACGAGAAACCCAGGGGCTGCTCGTGGCGGACGTTGACTACTGAAAGTGAGTGTATTTCACCGTGTCAGCTACGTAAGGTAATCGGTAGAGGCCGTCAGCCCGCCGTCTCGGTTAAGGCCGCGTCGAGGATGCTCAATCCCGATTCCAGCTCCGTATCGCTCACGGTGAGCGGTGGTGCAATGCGGAACACTCCCCCCATGCCTGGCAGCTGCACGATATTCATGTGCAAACCGCGGCGCAGGCAGGCAGCGGTCACCTGCTGGCCCAGGTCATCAGCCGGCTCCTTCGTCGCGCGGTCCTTGACAAGCTCGATCCCCTGCATCAGGCCTCGCCCGCGGACATCGCCGATCACCTCGTGCCGGGCCTGTAGCTCCAGTAACCGCTCACGCAGCGTCTTGCCCAGCTGGTCGGCGCGGGCCACCAGATCGTCCCGCTCGATGACCCGCAAGACAGTCGAGGCCACAACCGCGGCGAGCGGATCGGACACATGGGTAGTGAAGAAGAGGAAACCGAGTTCGTGACAACGACGCTCGATCTGTTCGCTGGTTACGACAGCTGCCACCGGCAACCCGGCTCCGAGCGTCTTGGACAGGGTCAGCAGGTCCGGGACGATCCCGTCGCGCTCGAAGGCGTACATGGCACCGGTGCGACCGAGGCCGGTTTGGGCCTCGTCGACGATCAGCAACATGCCACGCTCGGTGCAGTGCTTCTTGAGCGCCGCGAGATATCCAACAGGCGGCTCGATGATGCCGCCGGAAGAAAGAATCGGCTCTACCAGGCAAGCCGCAAGACTGCCGGCAGACTGCCGATCGATGGCAGCGAAGCCGTACTCCAGTTCGGCCTGCCAGTCATAGCTGCCGTCCGCCCGACGGAACGGCGATCGGTAGGCGTCCGGGGACGGTAACGACAGGTTGCCCGGAACGGGCGGTCCGTAGCCGTGTCTGCCCGCGCTGTAGGTGGCCGAGGCCGCACCGGACGTCATCCCGTGCCAGGAGCGGTCGAAGGAAACCACTTCGTACCTGCCGGTGTAGAGCTTGGCCATCTTGATGGCCGCCTCGTTCGATTCCGCACCCGTGGTAAGCAGCAGAACCTTGTCGAGCCCTTCGGGCAACGTGCCCGCGAGGGCCGTCGCCATGTCGACCACCGGCCGGCTCAACATGCCACTGAACAGGTGATCGAGCGACGTCACCGCCCCAGTCACCGCGGCGACGATATCGGGGTGGCCGTGTCCGAGCACCGCACTCATCTGCCCGGAGGTGAAGTCGAGGATCGCTGTGCCGTCCTCGTCGTAGACGTAGCTGCCCGCGGCGCGAGCGATGATGCGCGGGGTGAAGGTGCCACCGTAGCGGACCAGATGGCGATCTACCTGTGACCAGAATGCTTCGTCCATTATCCGCAAACCTCCTGGCCAGAACTCTAGCGACCTGGCCGACCGCGTCGTCTCCGCGCATCACCGGCTACGCGGCGCGCGATCCGGGCGGCGCGGGCACTCAGGCCTACGGCCCGGCTGCTCCGGATGAGATCTTGCTCCGGTGCAGTCGGGCCGTCAGGCGGATCCGGTTGCCAGTCGTACTACGCGCTTGACTCAGTCGTCTGAATGGACGCGCAGCTTGACCACGGCGCCACTGCCCGGGTCCGGGCTGGAGGAGTTGATGCTCACGTACATCGAACCGTCGGGACCCTGGGCAATGCCACCGGGCAGTGGCAGCATCCCGCCACCCATCCGGTTCAGCGTCTTCGGGTGCTTGAACGGAATGCGGACCACGTCACCGGGCGGGCCGGACGCGTTCGGCTGGAACATCTCGGCGGCCCAGAAATTTCCCGAGCGATCGAAGGTGCACGCGGTCGCGGTCGTCAGGCCGGAGGCCCACAGCTTCGGCCGAGTCGGGTAATTCGCGTTGGGATTAACCCGCCATACGTTGGACTTTCCTGAGTGGTACACGAACAAGTTCGCGACGAAGTTGAGAGTCGCAACGTACAACATGCCGTCCGGTCCCTGCGCGATGCAGGTCGGTGTCGAATCGCGGAAGGGAGCAGCGGTCTCGTTCGGGATGTAGGAGACCACCCTCGCCGTGCCGTTACCCATGATCTCGAGAATGGTGTTCGCGCCCGCGTCGGCAACGAAAGTGCGAACCTTGTGGGTCCAGTGGTCCTTGATGATCAGGACACCGTAAGGATTCGAGTCAGGGAAGTCCGATGGGAACAAGGCCTTGTGGTCCCCGGTCCAGTCATACTGCTGATCTCCCACGTTACTGAGGTTCTTCGCCTTTCCGGTGCGTGGGTTCAGGCTGTACAGGTGTCCAGCTTGTTTGGTACTGACGGCGCCCTTGGTCATCGCGAACACGCCGTCGTGCGATTCACTGGTGATGAGGCGAATCTGGCACCCGCTGCGCCCAGCTCGGCTGTCCGCGCGCTCATTGTCCTTGCTGGAACAGCTATTGCCGAGTGCACTGATACCCTCCGGACCCAAGACGTCTGGCGGTTGGGTCGGGTCCTCAGTGGCGTAGAGCGACTCGAACGAGGTCGACCAGGATGCGGTTCTCGAGCCCCACGGGTACTTGCTGACCTTGCCGGTGTGGGTCAATCCCACTGGACCCGGACCAGCCTTGCCCGATTCGGATACATACAGATTGCCGTTACCGTCGAAGGTGATACCTCGAGGAGCGTTGAGTCCGGAGACCCAGGTCGTGATATTGGGTTGGCTGGCCTTCGCGAGGCCCGGTGGCGCTGCCGCGAGGGTGGCCGCGAGCATGCTGGCGGCTGCCAGTCCCGCGATCAGGATGCGTGGACGATTGACTTTCATGCGCTCCCCCTAGAGATGTGAGCGGAGTCCCGAAGATTCGGTCGTCGGCAAAGGGGGAAACTACCCGCCGGCAGGCACCCCCGTAGGTAGATGGGGCGCCCACCCACTGTGGTACGCCGACACCTACATCGCGCCGTCAGGCCGCACCCTAGACTGGCTGGCGTCTAATTATGGTAAGTCTCGAAGTACCCCCGGTCGGACTCGAACCGACACTGGACGGATTTTAAGTGCCTTTGCAGTCCAAAGAGATCCTAAGGGATGGATAGATATAAGGGAGATTCTCCATACGTTCAAAGGGTATCTACTGCATATGGCTAGACGAGGGTAGACACCCACAGCGATAGTTTGCCCCACGTCCTGCCCCATGAGTGGTGTGAGCCGTGTTAGGTGTGCCATCATCACGACCATGACCACGCCTATGCCGACCCCTCCAGGCTGGTACCCCTCCGGGACTGGCATGGAGCGATGGTGGGACGGCTACCAGTGGACTGAAGCCACCCGGCCGGTGCAGGTACCGCAGCCGTACACCGTCACACCCAAGTACCACGGCACGGTGACGAAGGTTCCGGTGCGGACCTCGCACACCTTCCACCTACTGATGACGCTGCTGACGTGCGGCTTCTGGGCGATCTTCGTGTGGCTCCCGATCACCATCATCAACTCGATGCGGCGCGAGAAGCACGTCACCCGCAACTACTGACCGATGGCAGCTCTGACGACTCCGGATGGCTGGCAGGTGGATGTAGTAGTCCGGGACGGCAGGCAGTGGTTCCGGGTGAAACGCCACGGCTACCTGACAGGCGGCGGCAAAGGGAAGATGCACGGCCTGGTCGCCACGATCGAAGAGGTCGAGAAGCTGCTCGGGGAGTCGTTCAAACTGCTCGCTTAGGCGGTCGCTTCCCACGATCCGGGGGTATGGGGCGGCTCGTAGCGGATGTCGTCGCATTGCCGGCAGGTGTGGGTGCGGTGCCCCGCGGTCCCGGCGCACGTGCAGGGATGCCAACTCACTAGAACCCGGGCTTCGCGGTAGGGGTGGCCGTTGCTGCAGTGCGTCGGCGCTACCTCAACCCATCCCCGTTCGGTCTGGATCAGATCAGGCATCGGGCGAGAATAGCGCGCCTACATAATGTCGTCCGC
>JAVEET010000298.1 GCA_030840295.1 Pseudonocardiales bacterium | reverse complement strand
GGGTCGGTCTGGGCGCACAGCGCCCGCTCCTGCCAGCTCTGCTCGTCGGGCAGGCCGAAGATATCGGGCAGGTCCGCTTCGGCGAGGTGTACGGGAAGGTCCGTCACGGTGGGCTCCTACGGCGGTCGATTGCGGGTAGTTCAGTTCTGCGGGTGGTGCGGTGGTGCGCTGGCCCGTGCAGGGTCAGCCGATCGAACCCGTCGAATCCTCGAGATGGCCACTCATCAGGTGTGGTTTCCGTTCGGGAAATGACATACCTCGAATTACACTCGTGTCGTTACCCATAAGTCAAGCCAGGACCTGCTATTCGGGCAACTTTCTGAGCTTGATTTTGGCTACTGGGTGTCAGCAGGAACTCACTCGGAGTTCAAATTTGGCGATATCGGGGCGTAAAGGGTGGTGCGCTGCCGGGCGGGACGACCGGCACGTGCTGCCAGCGCCTCCAGTTCGGAGATGGAGCGACGCGAGCCGAACTCCGAACCGGCCATCCGGGAAATCGTCTCCTCCATCAAGGTCCCGCCGAGGTCGTTGACGCCGCTGCGCAACATGTCGATCGCCCCGTCCTCCCCCAGCTTGACCCAGCTCGTCTGGATATTGGCGATCTTGCCGTGCAGCAGGATGCGGGCCATCGCGTGCACCGCCTTGATCTCGCGCTGAGAGGCCCCGGCGCGGGCCAGGCCGGCGAGGTAGATCGGCGATTGGTTGTGCACGAAGGGCAGCGGCACGAACTCCGTGAAACCGCCGGTCTCGTCCTGCAACCGGCCGAGCAGGCGCAGGTGAGCCACCCAGTGCCGGGGGTGGTCGACATGACCGAACATCATGGTGCTGGTGGTTGGGATACCGAGGCGGTGCGCGGTACTGATGACCTCGACCCAGGCCGAGGTGGGCAACTTGCCTTTGGTCAGCACCCAGCGGACCTCGTCGTCCAGGATCTCGGCGGCGGTGCCGGGCAGCGAGTCGACCCCGGCCTCCTTGGCCGCAATCAGGAACTCCTCGATGGACAAGTTCGCTCGCGAGGCTCCGTTGACCACTTCCATCGGCGAGAAGGCGTGCAGGTGCATGCTCGGTACGGCCCGCTTGACCGCCCGCGCCAGATCGAAATACGCGGTGGCCGGCAACTTCGGGTCGATACCACCCTGCATGCAGATCTCGGTGGCCCCGTCGGCAGCCGCCTCGGTGACCCGATGCTCGATCTCCTCCGTGGAGAGGGTGTACGCGTCGGCGTCGGTAGCGCGCTGAGCGAAGGCGCAGAAGCGGCAGCCGGTGTAACAGACATTGGTGAAGTTGATGTTGCGGTTCACGATGTAGGTCACCGTGTCGCCGACCGCGTCCTTGCGAAGCTCGTCGGCCAGTGCGGCCACCGCCGCCAGACCTGCGCCGTCGGCCTGCATCAAGGTCAAGGCCTGAGCGTCGCTCAGGCCCGACGGACCCCGTTCGGCCGCCCGCAGCGCTGCCGCGACCTCGGAGTCCAGAGCGGTCTGACCGGGTGAGAACACCTTGTCCCGCAGCGCCGCCCAGTCGCCGTAGACCTCGTCGAAGTCGCTGCGCCGGTCGCTCGTCCGGCCCTCGGTGTCCACGGCGCGGTGCAGGTCGGTCCGACCCGAGGATCCCCACTCCGCGTCGGGCTCCTGCCACGGCAGGCCGTGCGGGCGGCGGGGCGCGCCGTCGGGTTCCACCGCGGCCAGGCCAGTGGCTGGATCGGCCAGCGCCCGGACGTGCGGCACTACCCGCGGGTCCAGCCAAGGTGCCTCGGCCAACACGTAGGACGGTTGCGCGGTGAGCCGCTCGCTCAGCGCGAAACCGCGGTCGGCCAGCAGGCCGGTGAGCTTGTCCAGCTCCGGCCAGGGGCGTTCAGGGTTGACGTGATCGGGCGTAAGTGGCGAGATACCACCGAAGTCGTCGACGCCGGCGTCGATCAGCAGCAGGCACTCGGTCAGGTCGACCAGGTTGGGAGGCGCCTGCACCCGCAGCTTGGGTCCGAAGACCAACCGGGATACCGCCAGCGTTGCCAGATACTCCTCGAGATCCAGATCCGGATCGTTACGCATCGCGGTGTCGTCCTTGGCCCGGAAGTTCTGGACGATCACCTCCTGGATCGCACCGAACTCCCGCGCGATCGAGCGGATCGCGAACAGCGACTCCGCCCGCTCGACCCGCGTTTCGCCGATGCCGACCAGGATCCCGGTGGTGAACGGCACATTGAGCCGGCCCGCATCGGTCAGGACGCGTAGTCGGATCTCGGGATCCTTGTCCGGGCTGCCGTAGTGCGGGCCGCCGGGATCGGTGAACAACCGCCGGGCCGTCGTCTCGAGCATCATGCCCATACTCGGTGCGACCGGCTTGAGCCGCTGCAGGTCGGTCCAGCTCAGCACGCCTGGATTGAGGTGCGGCAACAGGCCGGTGCGCTCCAATACCGCGATCGCCGCAGCGCGCACGTAGTCCAGCGTGGAGTCATAACCACGCTCGTCCAGCCATTCCTTGGCCTGCGACCAGCGGTCCTCCGGGCGGTCGCCCAAGGTGAACAACGCCTCCTTGCAGCCCAACGCCGCCCCTTGCTCGGCGATGGCCACTACCTCGTCGATCTCGAGGTACGCGGCCGGTAGCCTGTGCGGCACGGTGGCGAAGGTGCAGTAATGGCATCGGTCACGGCACAGCCGGGTCAGCGGGATGAAGACCTTGCGCGAATAGGTGATGACGCCCGACCGCCCCGCGGCGATCAGGCCGGCGTCGCGGACACCGGCGGCCAGCGACATGAGCTCGGTGAGTTGTTCGCCCCGGGCCGCCATCAGGACCGAGGTTTCGGTGACATCCAGAGCGGCTCCGTCCCGGGCACGGCGCAGGGCGCGACGAAGGGCGGACTCGGACGGCTGCTCGACGGTCACCATTCGAGCCTAGGCGTTGGCCCGGAAGGTTCGACACGGGCTGTCGTTCGACTCACTGGCGGGTATCGGCCGGGCCGTACCCTGACGATCGAGATGAGTTGCTACGTCGACACCGTGCGCAGTTACCCCACGGCGGGTTTGCGCTACACCGACTTCTGTCACCTGCTCGCCGACCGCCCGGCGGAACTGCACGCCATGGCCGGCTCGCTGGGCATCCCTCGGCGCTTCTTCCAGGATCACCCTTGGCGCTGGCATTACGACCTGCCCGCTCAGCTGCGGCCGGACGCCCTCGCGCGGGGCGCGCTTCCGGTTCAGATGCATTTCGTCGGAGAGCTTTTGCGAGCCCGCCGAGCCGAGGTGCGCCGGTGACGAGCCCAGCGGTGGAGTCCCCGGGGGCGACGGTCTGCCGGCTGTCGCTCGATCCTGCCGCGGGGCGGGTGCGGCACCGAGGACACGCCGGCATCGCGATCCGCGCCGCCCTGTTCGCTCAGCTGCTGCTCGACGGACGCTTGGCCGGTGAGAAGCGTCCGGTTCCGATCGGCCCGAGCGATACCGCGGACCGGCTGGCCGACGCGGTACACCGGGCGGTCTCAGCCCGAGGTGCGCTGCCATGGAAGCGGTGGTTCTCCCACGTCGGGGCCGACGTCGATGCGGCCGGCGCCCAATTGCAGCGCACCGGCGCCTGGCAGGCCGGTGCGGCCCGCGGCGTCATCATCGACAACGACCCCAACCTGACCACGGCGCAAGCGGCCCAGGTGACCGAACTGTTGGCGCTGGCTCAAGCCTCGCCACCAGCCATCCTCGGGGCCGGACCCGGCACCCTCGACGCCACCGTCGCCTTGCTGGCTGTCGGGGCCGGCCTGCTGGGCGCCCGACCACGTCCGAAGCTGGCGCTTCGGCGGATGGACAGGTTGCTTCCCGAGGCGCGGCTGCTGGTGGCTGCCGGGCTCGACGTGGACGCCCAACAGGACGCGGTGCGCACGGTGGTCCGTACCGCGCTGATCGCCATGCGGCGGCGAGCCGGGTCCCGGCTGCTGTCCGGCTGACCGGCATGCCATAGGTTTTGAGGGTGCGCATCACTGTGTTGGCCGGCGGCGTCGGCGGAGCGAAATTCCTCCAGGGCGTCCGGCACTTCGCCACCTCCGACGGGCGCTCGGACGAGGTCACCGCGATCGTCAACACCGGCGACGATGTCACGATGCACGGCCTGCGGATCTGCCCCGACCTGGACAGCGTGATGTACACCCTCGGCGGGGTCATCGACACCGAGCGCGGCTGGGGCCGGGCCGGTGAGACCTGGCGGATCAAGGAGTCGCTGGCCGAGTACGGTGCCGAGCCCTCGTGGTTCGGCCTGGGGGACCTCGACATCTCCACCCATCTGGTGCGGACCCAGATGCTCGACGCCGGCTATCCGCTCTCCGATGTCACCGCGGCGCTGTGCCAACGCTGGCAGCCCGGTGTCCGGCTGATCCCGATGACCGACGATCGGTGCGAGACGCACGTGGTGGTCGAGATCGACGGGCAGCGGCGGGCCATTCACTTTCAGGAATGGTGGGTCCGCTATCGCGCCAGCCTGCCGGCGCATGCCTTCGTGCAGGTCGGCCTCGACACGGCGCGACCCGCCGCCGGCCTGCTGGACGCGGTCTCCGAGACCGATCTGATCCTGCTGGCACCGTCCAACCCGATCGTCTCCGTCGACACCATCCTCAACGTGGCGGGCGTGCGCGACGCGATGCGAGCCTCATCCGCGCCGGTCGTGGGCGTGTCACCGATCATCGGCGGCGCCCCGGTACGCGGCATGGCCGACGCCTGCCTGCCGGTGCGTGGCGTCGAGACCTCGGCCGACGGGGTGGCTCATTTCTATGGTTCCCGGCACGGCGACGGCGTCCTCGACGGTTGGCTGATCCATGACGACGACGTTGCCGAGCTCGACGGCGTCACGGTGCTCGCCCGGGATCTGCTGATGTCCAGTGTCGAGGTCACCGCCAGCATGGTCGCGGATGCGCTGAAGGTGGCCGGCCTGTGACGCCGCCGC
>JAVEET010000295.1 GCA_030840295.1 Pseudonocardiales bacterium | reverse complement strand
ACACGACGTTGGGCACGTGGGCCCGCTGACTGGCAGCTACGACTCAGCGACGACGACGCCAGCTGGCAAGTAGGGCGTCCCGCCGAACGATCGCGACCTCCGGTTCGATCAACGGCACGCCGAACGCCAGGATCGCTTCCCGACAGAGAGTGCACGCGGTACCGCTGCCGGGGCTCCACCAAGTCGGGCTCGGCTGCAATTCGGCCCCTGAGGCTGCGATTGCACACCACGTGGAAGCCCTGAAGACTGCGTGCGAGGTGGTGCCCGTTCCGGTACCCGTCAGCAGCAGACTGAACGGTCCACCACTCAGCAGGTCGGCGTCGCTGACGATCGAAGGCCGGCCGGACCATCGTGGCCGTAGGTCACCTTGCGCGCGGTCTGCGGAACGCTTGCAGGCTGTCAATGCGCATCCACCGTCAGGACGCGCGAGGCCGTCAGTGGGTAGTAAGCGTTGGACGCAAAGCGGAAGCCATAGTTGGCCTGTCCGAAGGCCGCCCGGACGACGAAGGCGAACCGTCCGCCGGAGTCGGTCACTGCGATGTCGCCAGTGCTCTTGAGTGCGCGACCTGAACCAGCCAGAAGCTCGATACGGGCTCCGGAAATTCCGCCGTAGCTAGTGCCGCCGAAGTACCCGAGCAATTCGACGAGGCCGGTGTTGCTGTGGACCAGTTTGCTGCCGAAGCACACCTTGGGTGGCTCCTTGCTCGGGGCCGCATCGCACTTGGCGATGCCGACGGCCTTGGCGGGGACGTCGAGGGATGCCGATTCAGAGGTGGGGCGGTTGCTGTATCGGTAGGCGATGACGCCGGCCGCTACCAGCACCAGTACCAACGCCAGCGCACTGACCAGACGCCGCCGTAGTGGTGAACGCTTGCTCGACTTGCTCTGATCGCCT
This sequence comes from Pseudonocardiales bacterium, assembly GCA_030840295.1. Taxonomy (GTDB): domain Bacteria; phylum Actinomycetota; class Actinomycetes; order Mycobacteriales; family Jatrophihabitantaceae; genus Jatrophihabitans_A. The sequence goes on along the minus strand of JAVEET010000295.1, from coordinate 23,511 downwards.
CGCCGGGGCGTCGGCGGAGCGAACGATGGAGCTTCAGCGACTCCGGGGGCGCTGTCCAACAACCGGTGTTGATCGATGGTCATCTCTACCTTCCGTCGCCGCATTGAATTGCCGCATTCCGAATCTCGTACGGAGCACGGCGAGGTCCGCCCAGGCGTCCCCGCGTGCAATGGGTGTCCGGCAATTGGTATCCGGACTTCACCCTCCTGGAGAGGTTTGAGGTCGCCGTATGACGCGAGCGATGACGTTTGGTCCGCTCCGCCGCAGTTGTTCGTCTCAGCAGTGACTCCGCCGCTGCCTGATCGATCCGTTCGGCTCAGCGCGGCCTGCCCCTGATGCGTCACGATTAGCAGCGCTCGCACTCCAACGCAGCGATCACCGCCGTTGAAGGAGCGAGCAGATGCCTGACGATGTACACCGGTGTTCGCGGCCAGCGGCGGACCTACCGATGGTCCGCGGTGAGGACTTCGGCTACGTCGTCGGCGATGAAGTCGATGTCGCTGTGGGGCGGCATCCGTTCGCGCCCGATGGCGTCCGGCTGTCCGTGATCTCTCAAGGCGGTGTGTGCGAGTTCGATGTGGCTGTGGCTGGAGCTGTTGAACTGGCCCGCGTGCTGCTGCTGGCGGCCGAACACGCAAGTCGACTCACCGCTGCCAGCTAACTCCCCGGTAGAGAGCGGTGACGGCGACCATCAGTTGCCCGACAGCTCCGGCCACGGCCAACGACGGGAGAGTTGGGGTGTCCGATCCGCATCCGGAGGCTAGCGGCAGACCAACCGTCTGGGAGAACGCGCAAGAGGCATCCGTTGCCGCATGCACCGCGTCCGCGCTGTCGATCGAAGCAATCGCCTCGATGCTGAGCGGCGCGCCATAACACAGCATGTCCTGCTCCCACTGAGGCTTTCCGGGCCAGCATCCGGGATCGACCAAGGGGCTCCTTGCGGCGGCCGAGAAGAACGCGTTCAAGATGGTGCGGTTTCGGGTGGCCGCCCCCTCTGGCGCTGTGACAGTCGCGTCCAGGGCTATCGCGAAGAGGTTCGACATGGCGCCGCCGCGGTAGAAGTCGGCGCCGTAGTCCGTGGCGACCCGTCGCCCGGTCGCGGGATCGACGACGAAGTCATAGGCAGCTGCTGAGGGCCGCCACAGTGTCTGCTCGAGGCCTTGCTCGAGGTGAAGGGCATCGGCCCTGGCCTCGGCGACGAGCGCCTCGTCGCCGAGGGCAGCGGCCAGCGTTACGGTGGCCCGGAAGCCGTTCAGCGCCTCGATGTTGTCGAGGCTGAACGCCTGTGTGGCGTCGCGGATGACATGATCATCAGGCGCCAGCTCGACCAGGTTGAAGGAGCCGGTCGGCCGCCCGGCGCCTGAAGCCTGCAGCAGATGGTCGAGAATTCCGAATGGCCCTCGGATTCGCTGGTACCACGAGGATGCTCCGACCCCGAGTTCCGGGAAATATCCAGTGGCGGCATACATATCGCGAACGGCCATGAGGAAGGTCGCTGCATACGCGTCGACAGAATCGTAGGTGTACAGCGGGTAGGTCGTACCGTCGGATGCGGTGGCGTACTCGTAGACCAGGCCGTCGACAGAAGCACCGGTCACTTCGTGCCGCGCGTACCACAGCAGCGCGGCCCAGCCGCAGGCCGCAACCGCGGGATTGTCCTTGGCCTCCCTGGCCAATCCCATGACGGCGTAGTTCGCGAAATACGGCTCGACCGTCGTAGCAAGGTAGGGGCTTGCGGGGATGCCAGCGGCGATCTGCCGGATAGAGCCATCAGGGTTCTGCAGTTCATTGCAGATATAGCGGGCTTCGGCGGACCCATCGATCACCGGGTGGGGCGCAGGCCGCGGGACCGGCGGCCCCGGAGTCCTCGCCGAGGTCGACACCGTGACCGTCAGCCGGCGGATCGCCAAGGCGGTAGGCGGGCACGCTCCGTGCGCATATTGGTAGAGCTCACACGCGAAGTTCTGGAGTGTGAGCGTTTGCCTGCCTACCGTGAGCGGTCGCCGGTCGCTGATCGTCATCGTCCAACTGCCTGAGGCGTCGGCTTCAGTTCGCACACCAAACGGACCGTCGAGTATCACCAGAGTCGCCGGCTCAGCCGTTCCGGTGATGGTCGGGGCCGCACTGATCAGTGACGCTCCCTCGGCTGGTGAGGTGACCATGAACCGCACCGCCGGGTGTACTCGACCGCCACTGGTGCTGAGCGTGACAAGCGCCAGGAGCAGGACGAGCGCGCTGCGGCATGAACGCCGAACGCGGCGGCGCTGTCGCGAGGATGATCGCCCGCTGCTGCCGACGCTACTCACGATGGCAGCAGACCGTTCATGACGGCGGCAGACGGAGTATCACTCCATCCCACACCGTGCCGATCAGCTGGACGCGGCGGTCGCGCTTGAGTGCGTCGATCAGGGCATCGTCTCTCGGGAGATAGAGATAGACGTTTGTCCCGGTCGTTGCTCTTATGCCGCTTACCATTGCCGATCGCATCGCCGATCCCATCGCCGAGTTCATCCCCGGTCCGACTGCCGATCCCACTGCCGGCAAGACGCGGAGTGGGTGGTCGTGAAGTCGGCCGGTCAGCGGGTAGGTCAGCTGCGGCGGATGGTCGGCGTAGAAAACGATCTGGTCCCCGCTGGGGATGCGCGCCAGAGCCGTTTCATAGGCCGGCGCGAATCCGTATTCCGATCGGGCGGCGACGTCGCTTGTCGCTGCAGTGATCTCCGCTCTCAATGACGCGACGGTGTAGCCGCGGGCCGGCGTCAGATACCAGTTCGCTTTGCGTGTCGCAGCCCAGGCATCAGCGGAGGACACGCTCACGACCGTGACAGCGAGAACACCGGTAACGATCGCAGGCCAGCGCGGCCGCCGGCTGGTGGCAATGCCCGAAGTCGGTTGGCCGCCGCTCGCCGATGATCCTGGTTGTTGCCAGGCGCGAATCGCAACGCGGTCGAACACGACCGCGACCGCGACCGCGGCCGCCGCGCTCAGTGGAATGCTGTACCGGGTGTTGTAAGGCGCCGGCCCGAAGAGGGTGCCGAGGACCAGCGGAACTGCGGCCCCGAAGACAGCGCGCCGGTTCCACCTGGACCTCAAGAGGACCAACAGCAGGGTTGGGATCCCGATGCACAGCCACAGCAGACCCAGCCCACCCGTGCGCTGATCCCCGCGTACCTGACCGCCGAACTCCGACAGCGCGCGCCACCAGCCGCTGAGCAGCGCCAGGTGCGCGGAACTTGTTCCGTAGTACAGCTGCATTATCGCGTCCGTGGCCACGAAGGAGCTGCGACCGTGGAATGGCCCCTCCGCGTATGGCCAAATCGGGCTACCCCACCAGATCCAGGTTCGGATGTACCAGTAGCTGCCGACCGCCAGAGCTGGTATCAGGAGCAACAGCGCGGTGCGGCTGAGCCTCCGTCGATCCTCACCGGCTGGCCCTCGGCCGCCCTTGCCGAGGTTCGACGCGCGGACCTCGGCCAGCACCAGGCCCCAGGCTACGGCGCAGACCACTGGGACGAACAGGAGATTGTTCGCCTTGACTCCCACTGCCAACCCCAGCGTAAGGCCGGACAGAACCAGGAATACCCGGCGGCGGCGCACACGGCCCTGGCCGGCCATCGACTCGAAGGCGGCCAGCAGCAGGTGGAAGGTGGCCGCCACACAGGCGGTGCGGGCGATGTCCGTGTACAGCTCGCTGGATTGTGCGAGCACGACAGGGCACAAGCCCGGCAGAGTGCCGGCGATTCGCGCCGATGGGGCGCTGATCCCCGCTGCACGGCAGATACCTGTGACCGATGATGCCAGCAGTGCTACGAACGCGATCTGGGTAAGTCCCACGGTGGCCAACGAGCCCGAGGTGCCAGCTATCCACGCCGCAACCAGCTCGGTGTTCTTCGGAAACGTGTCGGCTTGGGCCAGCGCGCCGGGGTCTCCTGCGACCCGGCTGAGCCCGGCGAACGGCCGCCCCAGAGTTCCGCCCAACACCCACTCCTCGACGTTGATGAGGTGGAAGTAGAGGGCGTCATAACCCATCGGCGGCAGCCGTAATGCGATCACGCTCCGCCAGGCGTATTCGAGTACGTTGGCAGCCAGCAGTACGGCAAAGACCACATTGCGGATAGCCGCCGCGGGGTGGCGAGGGCCGGCGGACGTGGGCCTTTCGGCCTGCTCTTGGCCGTAGCCTTGGATCAAACGCAGGCCCGTGGTCACGAGCAGAAATCCGATGCTCGCTGACACGAGCACCCAGCGTCGGTACGCATGCAACGAGCCAAGGACTACCCCGAGCGCACAGACGGTAAGGATTGCGACCACCAATGTGGCGGTGATCCGGTGGGGACGGCGCACATGCAGCAGATCACTGATCAGCGCCGATCCAGCGAGGACGCACACCGACGAAAGCAGGAGTGAGAGCACGGGTTGGATCGGCTGGCTGCTAGCGACCGATGTGATTTGCTGTTGCTGTGCCGTCGGGGGGCGTATTCCCGAGCGGCTCAGGCGCGTCCTCGGCCGACCTCGCGGTCTTCGTCCACCCGTGTTGGCCGGTCACGATGCGATAGAACGCGCGCCACGCAGCTGCATATGAGACGTAGGACCACGGGACCATCAGATGGCACATCAACAATGCGCGTCCCATATTGACGTCCTCAGCGCGGCGCCAGTACAGCCAGCCCCAGAAGAGGTGCGGAGCGAATGAGGCCAGGTACCAAACGACCGCGTAACCAACTCGGCCGGCGATGGGCCCGCTTTCCAGTACGTGATTGGGCAGGCCTTGCCCGGTGAGGATCTGGACCAGCAGGTACTGCTGAATGATCGACCACGGCAGCGTGATACCCCACGGAACGGCGAGGTACGCGCCGAGTTCGAAGAATCCGATATTACGAAGGAACGGGGAGCGCAGTAGCTCACCGAAACGCTTGCTGGCCAGCATGTGACCCTGGTACCAGCGCGTCCGCTGCTTAATCAACCGTCGCAGATCATCGACGCCCTGCTGGGTTACATAGGCCCCGCTGGTGGATGTTGTCGTCCAGCCGAGCACGGACAGGCTGATACCGAGATCGAGATCCTCGGTGAGCGAATCCGACCACGGGTTGGTGCCAATCTCGTCGAGGGCGAACAAGCGGGTGAACTGGCCGTTACCGCCCATGCTCACGGTGCCTGTCGCCATGCGCCCGATCTGGCCGACCCCGGACATGGCCCAGAACTCCATATCCTGAAAGCGCAGTTTCAACGAGTCCCTGTTACGGATTCTGACGACAAGCTGCACACCGCCCACGGATGGTTCGTCGAACGCCGGCGCCACTGCGTCCAGTGCATTGGGCGTCATCCTGCCGTCGGCGTCCATGACGCACACCAGGACCTTGCGGGTGGGTAACCCCTTGGACTCGACGTCCCGCCGGACGAGTTCGAGGCCAGCGTTCAGTGCCCGGCCCTTGCCCTGCCTGGCGTTCGGCAGCGTCCTGCTCACGACCACGACCTGGTCACCCTTGCTTCGGGCGATGGCGGCTGTTGCATCCTCGGACCCGTCGTCGATCACCACGATCGCGCCCCGCTGCTGGGACTCGAGCAGGGCGTCGATGGTCCCACCAATCACTTCCTCCTCATTCAGGCATGGAAGTAAGAAGTACACATGGTAATCGGCGTCGGAAGCCCGGGGCGGCTCATTGATGAGCGACTCCTGCCGCCTCAGCCCGATACCGCTGCGTCGCATGATCCGAACGCCCACGATCGTCAAGCTGAACACGTACAGCAGGGTGAATCCGATGACGACGAGTGCGGCGTCCTGGATGATTGTGGCGAGGAGCTTCATCGAGCGGCCTGACCGGTCAGTACTCCCGGGTCAGTGCGTGACCCTTGCTCGCGGTCAGCCTGATCTGCACCATAAGCGTGACGAAAACCGCCAGCAGGCTGATTATGCTGCCGACCAAGATGTGCGCTACCCATAATCCGTTCGGACCCCAGGCCAGCCAGCTCACGGCGATGAAAAACAGACGGAGCTGATTGGCGATGAAGGCGATCAGCCCCGCCATCAGCAGACCGTACGCGGCACTCCGTATTCGCACGCCGAGAAACAGGATGTAGAGGCAGAACCCGACCAGCGACGGCAGCACTAGGAGCGAAGCTGTGCACTCGTTCGTAATTCTCAGGCCCACCGGATGGCCCGTGTCGACACCAATCACGACTACATCGTTTACCGCGAACGCCTTCGTGAACGGGCTGATCACCAACCGCACGACACTCGCCTCGGCTTCTCGGAAGCCTTGGTTGAATGCAAGCATCACGATCATCACGAGGACGGCGAGCGCCCCGGTCAACAGCCTCACCAACCATTGGTTGGCGTGCCGCGATGGCGCCGTCATCTGGCTTCAATTCCCCTCCGTCAGTATCAGCGTTCGGTGGCCGTCGAAAGTCGGCACCCAAACGCACCCATGTGTGAGAGAAGGTGAGGAACGAGACGTGACGCGAGCCGCGTAGTTGGCGCGGATACTGTCAGCTGGCCAGCAGTTCCTCATCCAGCACGTCGAGTGTCGCCGGCATAGGCAGGCCATGAATCTCAACGAGACCGCCACTAAGGTCGGTGGCGAGGCGGTCGATGCGCTTGGTCAACTCCGCAAGCAGGCGCTCGGTGCGGTCAGCCCGGCAGAGACCAACGAACACGTTTGAACTTGCGATCGCCGCAGGCAGTGGCGCGCATACCTGTTTCAACGCGTGGGCGACCGAGATCGAGGCGCCCAAACGGGACCATGCGCAGCCGGGTTCTGGCAGTCGGCAGGTGATCAACGCGTGCTCCTCGGACCAGCCCCCCAGGTAGATCTCGCGGACTCGCTCGCCGAAGAACAGCCAGGTGTACAGACCGGTCAACGGATCCTTCAAGAGGTCGTGAGCCAGCACTCCCGACTGGTACTTGACCCAGTGTTCGGTGAACGTCGCCAGGTCCTCGTCAGGCAGCTCACGGCCGCCGAGCGTCACAGACGCCTCCCGAACCAGCGCGAGCGACTCAGTGAAGCTTGCTCCGCTGTACAGGGAGCGCTCCGCCATGTGACGGCAGAACGACTTCATCGATCGGATGCCCTCGCTCTCGACCATGGGCTTGATCATGCCTTCGATCCTCCTGCGATAGTTCGCGGTTCGATGCACCTGCCGGTTGTTTGCGCTCTCCCGACTACTAGCAGCCCGAACGGGCTCAGTTATGACGTTGCGCCGAACCCCGCGCGTGAACCGGCAGATCCGCCGTCCAGACAGTGCCGTCGCCGTGGCGATCTCGTCTCGCGCCCATCACTGGTTAGCTGCCGCCACAACGGGGAGCCTGACCGAGCGGGATCCCGGTGGCTGCGCGACGAAGATGGTCCACGATCGCTGTTCCTGTGCGGCCAGTCCCGGCAGTTGACAGGCGATGGGACCAGCGGCGGCTTTCCTGCACAGCAAGGTCGGTGACTGGGTGCCGGTATATGAGGCGCCCGCTGGTATGTCGATCGTGACGGTGATCGGACCCGGAGTAGGGACGTTCGCATCCTGGCGGGCAGTGACTCGAAAGGCCACAGCGGAGGGTGGCGTGTTCTCGTCGACAATCAGCGCAATCGTCACGCGGAGAACCGGTGAGGAAGGTGTGGCGATACGTGGCGGGTTGGCCGGGGGCATGGCCGGGGGCGTAGCCGGGGGCGTAGCCGGGGGCGTAGCCGGAGGCGTGGCCGGGGGCGTTGCCGACGTTCCCTGTTGGGCGGCCTCCGGCGCCGGTGAATGCGGGCCACCGTGGTCGCGTAGTGCAGCAACCAGGATCACCGCTGTCGCGACACCTCCAGCGGCAGCGATCAGCGAGGCGGAATGCAGCAGTCGGCGGGGCAAGCGGCGGGGCAGCCGGTCATGCGCGGACCGAAGTGCCAATGCCGGTGGGCCGGCGCTGATCGGGAGGAGAAACGCCTGCATGTTTCGCCGGACGGTGCCGAGCTCATCGAGAATCAGTGAGCACTCCGCACACCCCCCAACGTGATCGGCAATCTCCTTCGCGCGCCGTGACCTCAGCCTGCCGAGCAGCCATGCGCTTAGATCCGGGCGCACCGCACGGCACACCGACGAAGCGTCCTCGTCCAGCCTCGTCACGTGGGCGTCCAACCATGCCATCCGCAGCCCTTCGCGAGCCCGGACGGCGAGCGCTGAAACGCTGTTGGGCGTCATGCCGAGCTCCTGTCCGATCTCCTTCGGGCTCCTGCCTTGGATCTCGGTGCGGACGAGGACATCCCGCCAGCGCTCCGGAAGACTCAGCAACGCCTTCATCACGAGGGAGCAGTCGATGTTGCGGAAGACCGTGTCGTCAGCACTCGGCCCCGGATCAGACCGGCCCTTGTCAACGATGGCATCGTCGGTACCGACCGGGATGGTTCTTGCGGCGCGCCGCGATGCCTCGATGGCACCGTTGCGAACGGCGCTCAGCAGATAAGGCACGAAGTTGTGCTCGGGACCCTTCCCGGCGCGAATCGCAACGAGCGTGCGCGTGAAGCAGTCAGACACGAGGTCGGCAGCGTCGGCCGGCTGTCGGGTCCATTTGAGGGCGGCGCGGGTTGCCACCTGCACGTGACGTCGGTAGAGCTCGGCGTACGCCGCAACGTCGCCCGACCTGACCCGCTCGAGAAGGGCAGCGTCATTCGATTCAGAATCTTCCATGGTTGCTTGGGCTAGGCGACCAGTGCGCGGATTCGTTCTGCGATGCGCTGCGACGCACGTCCGTCGCCGAAGGGCGATGGGATCGTGGCGAGCACATCGAGGAGTCGGCCGTCCTCGATCGCCGCCCGGGCGGCCTCCCCAACCTTTGGTCCCGGCGGCACGATGCTCGCGAAATGCTCCAGGGACTCGGGGCGCTCGGTGGAACGCCGGACAACCACGAGCGGTCGTTTCAGGACCGTGACCTCTTCTTGCACACCGCCCGAGTCGGACACGATCACGGCGGCGTGCGCCGCCAGGCCAAGGAAGGACTGGTAATCCAGCGGCTTGGTGGTGACAAATTTCTCCAGCAGAGCCTCGAGACCGTGACGCTCGATTGCGGCACGAGTCCTCGGATGAACCGGAAAGACAACCGGTATTCCCAGCTGGGCCAGCTCGGTCAGCGTCGCCGCGAGCTGGTCGGGGTCGTCGGTGTTTTCCGGTCGATGGATCGTCGCGAGCACGAACCGATTCGGTGTGAGGTGAAGATCTGCCAGAGCCTGATGACGGCTGGCTTCATCGGGGAGCGCCGCGTGGACGGCTTCGACGACCGTGTTGCCGGTTACTTCGACACTGCTGGCGTCAATGCCCTCACGTACCAGGTTGGTGAGATTGCCACTCGTTCCGGCGGCCAGGAAATCCGAGAGGTGGTCGACCAGGACCCGGTTGTGCTCCTCAGGCATGGCACGGTCGTAACTGCGCAGCCCCGCTTCCACGTGCACGAGCTGGATCCCGAGAGCGTTAGCCGCGAGGGCGCCGGCCAGCGTCGAATTGGTGTCGCCCTGCACGATGACAGCGGCTGGGCTGCTCGCCCGGAAGTGGGTCTCCATTACCTCCAGGCCACGAGCGATCTGGGCGCCCCGCGTCTTCCCCCCGATGCCCAGGTTGCACTTCGGCTCGGGGATGCCCAGTTGCTTGAGGAAGACGCCAGACATGTCGGCGTCGTAATGCTGACCGGTGTTGACCACCTCGGCCTGATCACCGAGCTCCCTGATGACGCTTGCGAGCTTGATGATCTCGGGCCTCGTTCCAAGCACCACAGCGATCTTGACGGCGCGCGGCATCGTCCCCCTCTTCTCTTTGCTGGACTCGTTGAGTACGAGACGGCGGCCGCGGGTACGTGACGTCCGGCCCCCTGTCGGCCGGCGATGCTTCCGATTTCGGATACCGGGCCAGGAGATTCCAGGCAGCGTTCCCAGGGCGATTGGTCCGCTGCGTCGGGTTTGCGCGGTTTACCGGAGCACTGGGCACCTGGGCCGCAGCCGGGCGGGCGCAGCAAGCCCGCCATGTTCGGGGCAACGCTTCGGGGCAACGGTTCGGGGCAACGCTGGCAGGCGATGGTCTTGGCCGCGGTTCTGGCGGCGGCCTCGGCAGTCGGGGCAGGTCGCGCGCAAGCCGCCACACTGGCCGCGGTCAACGTGTGTTCGAGAGCCCGGAAAGGCGGCGGCGCAAAGTCCAACCAGGCGCTATCCCCTGGCGCGCCGCCGCCCTCGGGTCAGCGCCAAGACGGGGGGTTGTCGGCGCCAACAGTTTCGCCGCGGGGGAGCGGCGTGGCGGCGCCTTGAGAGCGCCATCCACTCTGGTGAAGTTTGCCGCCACTCGCTCATGACGCAGCGAAGCAGAAGTCGCCGACTAGAGATCCGCGCGGGGTCGGAGCATGACTGGCAGCAACCGCTCGACTACGCAAGGGTATTTGCCATCGCCGTGGCACCGGCGCCTACCTCGGCGGAACCATCGGGCAGCTTTCGAGTTCGCGTCATAAACGCGGCCCTGGCGCGTGTCTCATGTAGAACGCCGGGCCCAACCTCGGCGCGATCGACGATGGGGACGGCAAGACGATGGGGACCGCAAGACGATGGGGAGTCCGGGTTCGGGCGCAGCTGATTTCACCGTTGGCGGTGCCCGCAGCCGGTCGGTTCCGGATCGTGTCGGCGAGCGGCACGCCCGCAGGCCACCGTCTTACGTCCCGCGCGGTGCGCGCGCACTCCGAAACCGGTGCGACCCGCGCGGTGCTGGCGGTGACCGTCCTCCGACCCGAGTCGCCTCACAGAACTACCCGCCGACGACCGGGTCGGCCACTTCAGAACAGTCAAGCGAGGACAGATGGAGACGCGCCATGCAACCGAACCAACAACGATGCCTTCGACGCCATCGACGACCTCTACCGTCGCAACCGAAGGCTCAGGCGTTGTTCCTCTCCGAGGACCGCGAGATCCTGGTCGATCGGGACAGCCTTGCGCGATTGACCATGGCGTGGCAGCACTACGACGATGTCAATCACTCACGGGAAGAGGATCTCGACCCCGTTGATGTGATGCGGCGCGCCGGGCGGGTATTACGAGCGGTTGCCCCACTCCTGCGGTCCGCGCGGAACCGATGAACCGTATTGCCGATAAGTCGATGATCCGGTCCGGCGAATCAGACTGCGAACCGGCGGGAAAGCACCGGGCAACCCGACCCGACCCCACTGGAGGGCCGGGGCTCGCGATCGCCAAGGGGCAGCGATGAGCGCCTTCCTGCTCATCGCCGCGGTCATCGTAGTAGTCGGCTTGCTCAGCATTGACGTGGTATTCATCAGCCTCAGGTCACGCCGGCGACGTCCGGGCCAGCCTGCCCAGACGAGGACCGATCTCCGGGGAGAATGACCATGGGACAGGTCACGCCGCTGCGCAGGTCTGCAACGGATGCCCTCGGCGTGATCAGGGGCTGACCACCCCCCAAGCGCGTAGCCCGTCAGCGGCGTCGGCAGGCCGAGTCACCCGGACCAATCCCGGTCCGAACAACGGTAGGCGGCATCAGATACAGCAGGGCACCGCTCCGCAACCGAACCACGGCCACCCCTCTCGCACACCGCACAAGCCGTCGGTTCCGGCACCGGTAACGGTCAGGGAGTTTCCATCTAGCACGATGCGAGAATCCGAAGAACGTGACGCCGTAGCCCGGGTGGTCCTAAGTATCGATGACGGATTTCGAAGGTGGCGGCCGAAACACGCCGCGTCATCAGGAGCTCCGGATCCCCGACCGAGATCCGGCCGGCGGGGATCCGTGCCTAGCTTGGAAGGCGGGATCCGTCGAGCTCGTCGACGAGGCTCGCAGGCAGCATCGGACCTCGAAGGCTTAACCAATCGAACCGTGACCGGCAAGGCTGATGAGGTATGGGAGTGCCTGTGACCAGGTTGCTCGGGCATGCCATGGTCGATCGGGATCGGCATTCATGGCAGGCGTTGATTCCACAATGACCTCAAGGATCATCTCTGTCCTCGGTGTACACAGCAGTTGCAGTCACCGAGCAGCCCGTCCCATCCCCACAGACCAGCGGCCACCGCGACCAATCAGATCTGGTCTGACCTCGGGCGATCTGTGGGAATCGGAGCGAGCCTCTATTCAGCGGAGCTTGGGAAGCACCTCGGTGCCGAGAAGTTCGATCTGCTCGAACCAACGGTCGAACTTGAATCGGAAGTCGAAAACCAGGTGCTCCACGCCGACTTCGCGGAATTGTTCCACCTGAGCGACTGCCTCGTCCGGGTTGCCAGCAATCAGCTGTCCGGCCAGATCGTCAACGGTCTCGAACGAGCCCGATGGTGGCTTGACCGTGAACTTCGCCTTGTTGGCCCAAGCGAGCAACCCCGGGATGTTCACGTCCTTGAGCGCCTCCTCGCGTGAGGACTCGATCGAGGTCGGCGGAATGACGGCGATGGTCGGCATCGGCTTGTTCTGCTCGGACGACAGTTCCTTCATTGTCTGAATGCGCTTTTCCATCGTTCCCAGACCGATCCGGCCAGGCATCCAGCCGTCACAGAACTCCACGGCCAGCCGAGCCGAGCGGGGAGTCGCGCCGCAGTACCAGAACGGCACCCGGCCACCGACGGGCTTGGGCTCGATGGTGACATCGTTGAACTTGAAGATGCCATCGTCGTAGCTCACGTCGTTCTCGGTGAACACCCTACGCAGGATCTCGGCGTTGGAGCGAACCATCTCTACGCGATCACGGCCACCCCACTCGATGGCATCGAATTCGTGGTCGAAGGTGCCCGCACCGAAACCGAGGATCAACCGGTTACCGACCAACTGGGTGATGGTACCGGCCATCAGGGCGGTGACGAGCGGGTGCCGGAACGGGATCAGCGAGCCGGTGCCGAGCTGGATCCGCTCGGTCACCGCACCGATCGCGGTCAGCGTGGTGAGCGCGTCGTAGAACGTGCGATTGGGCTTCTCCATCTCGCCATGCGGCTCGAACACCAGGTGATCGCGCACCCATACCGAGTCGAATCCAAGCTCTTCGGCGCGCTTGGAACCTTGCAACAGGTTCTCTTTCGATGCGTGCTCGCCGAAGTGGGGAAGCAGCAGTCCAAACTTCATCGGTTTGTCCTCATCTACTGGGTTGGTCAGCGTGGGGTGGCAAGGCGGGCCTGTCCCGCGACGCCGACCACCTTGCTGTCTTCGAGAACGAATTCACCGCGAACGAGGGTGTGTTCGATGGCGGCGTTGATGGTCCGTCCGTCGTACGGGGTCCAGCCGGTCTTCGACAGCACGCCGTCATTGGCGATCGTCCAGGGTGAATCGAGGTTGGCGATCACCAGGTCAGCATCTCGGCCGACCTCGATCGCCCCCTTGGAGCTTTCCAAACCGAACTTCGCTGCAGGCTGGTAGGCGACCAGGTCGGTAACTCGCTCCAGGGTCAGCTTGCCCTTGGTGACCGCGTCGAGCAGCAACGGGTAGTAGTACTGGATACCCGGGGTGCCGGTGTGGCAGCTCCACATCTCGGTCCAGCCGATCTCCTTCTCCTCACGGGTGTGGGGTGCGTGATCGGAGGAGCAGATGTCGATGGTGCCGTCCCGCAGGCCTTCCCAGATCGCTTCGCGGCCTTCGTCGGGCACCCAGTACGACAGCGCGTACGGGCCGAGCCGCTCGACGTCGTCCCAGGTGGATAGGAACGGTCCCCAGTGGTTGACCTCGCAGGTCACGTCGATACCGCGGGCCTTGGCCCGCCGGACTGCGTCGATGGAGCGCTTGGTCTGCATGTGCGCGATGTGGACCGGGCAACCCGACGCCTCGGCCAGGCGCAGGACGACGTCGATGGCGGTGTCCCAGATGACGCCGTTGCGTTCTGCATAGGCCTGCGCGTAACCCCGCGGGGTGTTCTCGCCGCGGTCGAGGTACTGCTTCTCGATGTAGTCCATCAACGACTGGTCGTGCGGATGAATGATGAACCGCAGGCCCGTCTTGGCGATTTCATCCATCATCCGCAGCAGATCACCGTGATCGTGCATGCCGGTGCCGGCCGGATGTGGGTAGTCACGCCCGGTGTCGACCACCATGTACACCTTGTAGGCACGAATGCCCTGGGCCGCCATCGCCGCAATCTCGCCGCTCTGGGTCGCGGCCGGATTGTGGTTGTAGTCAACCAGTGATGTCTGGGCGTACTGCTCGAACACGTCCGAGAGCAGCGCCGCGGTCGTCGTTGCCGGCTTTAGGTTCGGCATGCCAAAGATCGTGGTCACACCACCGGCAGCAGCCTGCTCGCTGGTGGTGCGGATATCGTCCTTGTACTCGTACCCAGGCTCGCGGGTATGCACGTGCACATCGACCATGCCGGGCAGTACGTACCGTCCGGTGGCGTCGATGGTGCGGCGCGCCTCGGTGTCGAAGGCGGGGTCGACGATGCCGACGATCCGCCCGTCGTTGACGATTACGTCAGCAGTGACCGATCCGGTCGGAATCGCGACGGTACCGCCGCTGATCCGCAGGTCGACTGTCACGAAGAAACCTCCAGGGTTGTCGAGATGGAACCGTCGTCCGCGACCATGTGCACGGCGACATCGGCCGGCTGGACGTAGGTGTCCAGCCAAGCCACCAAACGTGGGGTAACAGTGGTCCAGTAGCGGTCGTAGGCGGCATAGTGAGTCGTGTGCCGCTGCATGATCAGGCACTTCGGTCCGCGCGCCGCCTCGTGCAGCGCGATGGCATGATCGGTCGGGGTCGTAGCGTCACCCTCGACCGCGATGGTCATCAGCGGCTTGGTCAGCGACTTCGCGGCGTCGATCGGCTGGTATTGCATGATTTCATCGGCCGAACGCAAGCTCACCGCGGTCGGGATCAGGTCGTCCACATCGGACTTGACGGTCGTCGCCCGACGTTCCGGTGTCGGAACCATGATCTCCTCACGAGGATGGACCAACCGGCCCTTGCCGGTAAGTACCCGATCGCGGCGGTCGGTGTCCAAGGCTTCCAGGTAGCTCAGCCATTCGTGCTCCGGACGCATCCGATGCAACCAGTCCCGGCCGTCGGCCACCGGTACCTGACTTACCGCCGCCCGTACCCGATCGTCGGCCGCGAGCAACAACACAGCGTTTCCGCCGCCGGTACCGCCAGTTCCGAAGGCGCCGATGGCGTCGGCCTGGACGTCCTCGCGAGTGGTCAGGTAGGTAACCGCGTTCACCAGGTCAGCCAACTGGTTGGCCGGCGAGACGATGTTGCGGTCGCCTTCGGATTCACCGAACCCTCGGTAGTCGAAGATCAGCACCCCGAATCCGGCGGCGGTCAATGCCTCGTGGTACCGCACGTAAAGTTTGGCGTCTTTGAGACCGAGCCACCCGGGCCCCTGCACGATGGCGCGAAGCGGGTCGTCAGTCGGCTCGTCGGGAGTGCGCCACAACCCAGCGATCAGAGATCCGTCGCTATAGAACTGCACCCGCTCAGTCTTCAATGTCTCTCCTGCTTGGTTACCGTATCCAATATTCATCAAACAGTACAACCGATGGTGCCCGCCATCAAGCAGTTGTGGATTCCAACTCGTCGAATAGCGAGATTTCCCAGAAGATCAGGGGCCTGCTCGGCTCGCTAGGCAGCAGATGCCCGGCAGCTGAAAGCGGATCTCGGGTCCTGAGCACCTTGACCGCCAACGCAAATGGCCCAGCCAGTAGCGGGTCCGACGACCACACCTCGTTCCTGATCACAGGACCTTGCCACGCTGCATGGATTCTGAATACGATACGTATTCTAGCTGATGCCTCGCATCAGGCCGGTGAGCATCCTCACGAGCAATGGATCGGGAAGACACATGGCTTCAACCGAAAACGGCGCCGCGCCAATCTCTACCGAATCACGGGTAGACCAGGTCGTAGTCGCGCCGACGCTGCTGGATGCCGCGCGCACAATCGTGCGCGGGCCCTCGCTCAACCGGACGAAGACAGCAGGATATGACATAAAGGCCGGCGAGCGGGTGCTGCTGGTGGAGAAGGCAACCGACGATCCGGCCGTGACCGCTGCGCTGGTCGAGGCAATGACCGAACTGGACGCCAGCGTCGACATCTTCCATGTGGATGTGGCCGACCGCGCCCTCGACCCGTTGGATGAATTCCGCGGCATGATGCACAACGTGCCGGGCATCGAGCGTGATGTTGCCTTCGACGCGTGGCAGGGCCGGCTGAAGTGGCTCGAGGATGCCGCGGTCAAGCAAGGCTATTCCCTTCTATTGCAGGGTGAGGGCGGCCCGCTGCCGGTTCTCGACGGCACCCGCTACGAAGGCATCCCCTGGTACCACCGCGCGACCTTCCCCGCCGCCGGATTTCCATGGCCACTCTGGGACCGAATCAATGAGACCGCATGGAAGCCGATCTGGGAGCACGGTCGCGGCGCGAACGTGCACCTGACCGATCCCGAGGGGACCGACCTGCGCTTCGAGCTCAAAGCCGAGCACTGGACGGCCGAACACTACGAGCGGACCAACTCGCGTCGACGATTCGTCGACAAGTACTACCTCGGTCACCTGTATGGGTACCCGACGCCGCCGTACAACCCGATGCCCACAGTGAACGGTGTGGTCGCGGGCACCTTGAACCACTACGGCAAGCCGTTCCAGCACTGCACGCTGACGGTCGAGGACGGCCAGGTCACCAGGATCGATGGCGGCGGCGAGTACGGCGAGAAGTGGCGGGAGGTGCTGCACGAGACTCGCAACATCCAGTACCCCGAGCACCCCGGCCCTGGCCTGTTCTGGCTGTGGGAGGCGGCCATCGGCACCCATCCGAAGATGGTTCGTCCGCCGTACGCGTTCTCCCTCGCCGGTCACGCCGCGATGTTCGAACGGCTGAGCTCGGGCTACATGCACATGGGCTTCGGCACCGCCAACGGAAACCCCTCGGAGGCTTGGGCCGAGGAGCGGGGCATCACGTGGGGTCATCTGCACATCCACCTGCAGCTTCCGACCTACGTGCTTACCAGCACCGCCGGCGAGGACTTCACGGTCGTCGAGGAGGGCCGCCTGAGCGCGCTGTCCGATCCCGGCGTCGTGGAACTGGCTGAGCAGCTCGGCAATCCTGAAGAGCTGCTGCAGAAGGCCTGGACTCCCCCATTGCCCGGCGTCAATGAGCCCGGTGACTATTGGGCCGACTACGCACACGATCCAGCGACCTGGCTCGACAATCATGCCGCCAAGCTCCGAGCCGGCTGACCACCCGTCGCTGTTGCGACGGGCGCATGAGCTGGCCGCCGAGCGCGGCAGCCAGCAGGTCACGGTAGAGCATCTGGCTCTCACTCTGCTCGAGCGCGAGCCCGGCGTCCGGCGGCATTGGCGCTCGCTGGGCATCAATGACGATCTGGCAGTACGCGAGCTGGGCGTCAGCGGCGCGCCGGCAGCCGGGCATCCCGGCCGCAACCACCGCTTCCTTTCCGCGGTAACCGGTCAACTGGTCATCACACCGGAGGCGACCGAACTACTGCGCGCCTACTCGGAGCTCAAACAGTCGATCGGGCAAGGAGATAGCGCCTCTGCGGTGGCCGCTACGCTGCTCACGTTCCTGCCGCCGTTACCGGGATCACCCATGCGGCCGGAGGTTGCCTCACCGGTCTCGAAGGCCGCGCCTGCGGAGACCGCTGAAAGCGTCGATCTGCTGGCCGAACACGCCCTGGACCTGACTCGGCTGGCGCTGTTCGGCGCGCTGGATCCGATGATCGGTCGCGAGCGGGAACTGGATGAGCTGATCCGGGTGCTGTCCCGGCGCCGCAAGCGCAATCCGCTGCTGGTCGGTGAGCCTGGGGTGGGAAAGACGGCGCTGGTCGAGGGCCTGGCCATGCGGATTGCCCAGGGCGACGTCGGCAAGCAACTCGTCGACGCGCGCATCATCTCGGTCAGTCTCGCGAGTCTGCTGGGCAACACCCGCTACCGTGGCGAGTTCGAAGCTCGGGTGCACGACCTGCTCAGCGAGGTGACCGATTCCGATCGGCGCACGATCCTGTTCATCGACGAGTTTCACCTTATTGTCAAAGCCGGTGCTGCCGAGGGCGGCCTGGACCTCGGTTCCCTACTACTGGCCGGAATGGCGCGCGACGAGCTGTCCGTCATCGGCGCGACTACGCCTGCCCTGTACCACGAACACGTCCGCCCGACCGGCCCGCTCGCCCGGCGGGTTCAGGTGATCGAGGTCGGGGAACCGAGCCGAGCCGAGACGGTGCAGATCCTGCGGGGCGTGCGCAGCCAATACGAGACGTTCCACGGGGTTCAGATCACCGACCATGCGCTTCAGGCAGCCGCTCGGCTGAGCGCACGGACGCACCGACGCCGGCCGGACGCCGCACTGGATCTGATCGACGATGCCTGTGCAGCGGCCCAGTTGGCGGTGGCGGACCGGAGCGCACCGGTAACCGTCTCGGCCGCCCAGGTCACCGAGGCACTACGCCGACGGGACAATCGGCGCTGGCCGGTTCGACCGCGCCGGGCCCGCTAGCCGTATCGCCGACAGACGTTGGGGACCCGGGCGGTCAGCTCGGCTACTCCCCGATCTCGATCGTGATCGACTTCTCCCGGGTGTAGGAGACCAATTCCTCGATGGTGGAACCCTTGCCGAGCCCGCTGGCCTTCCAGCCACCGAACGGTGCTCCGAGCGGGCGTTTGCCCTGGCTGTTGACGAACACGTAGCCGGCATCGATCGCACGAGCTGCGCGCAACGCCTGGGAGGCATTCGCGCTCCACACGTTGGCGGTCAGGCCGTACTGAGTGTTGTTCGCACGCGCGATGACGTCTTCGGGATCGGTCCATGACAGGACGCTCATGATCGGGCCGAAAATCTCTTCCCGGGCCACCGTCATGTCATCGGTGACATCACTGAAAATCGTCGGCGCGACATAGAACCCGCGATCGAATTCCGCCGGACGACCGCCGCCGCACAACAAGGTGGCACCCTCGCTGCTGCCGCGAGCGATGTAGTCGAGCACCCGGTCGTAGTGCGCCCGGAAGGACAGCGGCCCCAGGTCGGTGGCACCGTCATGCGGATCGCCGATGCGCAGCCCGGACACCACCTCGAGCAGGGCGTCGATGAAGGCGTCCTTGACATCGGCGTGCACGTAGATGCGAGACGTCGACTGGCAGGACTGGCCGCTGGATCGGGCCAGGTTCATACCCTTCACCGCAGCTTGGGCGGCGCGCCGCACATCGGCGTCGGGGAACAGCACGAACGGGTTCTTGCCACCGAGTTCTACGGTCACATGCTTGATGTGCTCGGCTGCAGCCCGCAGCACCGCACGGCCGGTGGGAACCGAGCCGGTGAACGCGATCCGCGGAACCAGCGGATGACCGACCAAGTCGGCCCCGACACCGGAACCCTGACCGGTGAGCACCGACAGCAGCCCAACAGGCAGGATCGGCTGAATCAGCCGGGCCATTTCCAGTGCCGAGAGCGGTGCGTGTTCCGACGGCTTGAGTATCACCGCGTTACCGGCGATCAATGGTGCTGCGATCTTGCCGACCGCGGCCTTGAACGGGTGGTTGTACGGCACCAGCCGACCGACCACGCCATACGGGGTCCGCTCGGTGAAGGTCACCGCGTCGGGACTGGCCGGCTGGGTCGTGCCCTTGACCTCGGAAGCGAGGCCGGCATAGAAGCGCAACTCGGCCAAACCGCCGGTGACGTCGTTACGCATCGCGACGATCGGGTTTCCGGAGTCGGACACATCGAGCCGAGCAAGCTCCTCGGCGTGCGCCTCCAGCGCGTCGGCCATCGCCTGCAGGGTCCGCGCCCGGCGTTGCCAGGGCAGTGCACGCCATTCCCGCTGCGCCGCTACCGCGGCCGCAACCGCGCGATCGAGATCCACCGACGACGCCTCGGGAAGGGTCGCCAGCGTCTGCTCGGTCGCGGGATCGACAGTATCGAATGTCGCGTCGCCGGACGACGGTTGAAACGTACCGCCGATGAACAGTTCGGATTCCTTCACGACCTCAGTCGTCATGGGACACCTTTCGATCAGGTTGGGCTCGTATGGACATGAACCACCGCGGCACCGCCAGCCAGAGCCACGTCTCGAGCCACGGCCAGGTTGACCGCCAACCGCGCCGGATCAGCGACTGTCTCGGTCGCATAAGCGCCATAGGATCGCGCGAGCGCGGCGATGTCGATCCGCGGGGATGCCATGCGCATGCCGATCCAGGCGTTCTCCACGGGCCGGCCGCGGTGCCGGGCCACCTCGGCCTGATGCTCCTCATCGTTGTAGAAGGAAGAGTTGTCGTTGACCACCATGAGCATCGGTATCCGGTAGTGCACCGCCGTCCACAGCGCGCCTGCCGCCATCAGGAAATCGCCATCGCCGATGATGCCGACGCCGAGCCGTCCGACATCCCTGGCGGCCAACGAGCCGCCCACCATCGCACCCGGGCCGTAGCCGACGCCCGCGCCGACCGAGTGTCCGAGGAAGTCACCTACACCGTTGAACTCCCACAGGCCCTCGGGGAAGCTGCGGGTATTACGCAACACCAGCATCCAGTCGATGTCGCGAACGGCGTTCCAGACCTCGCCGACCAATCGCGTCGGCGAGATCACCTCGTCGTCCCATCGGGCCGCGATGCTCTGCTGTTGCTTGGTATGCAGGGCGGTCACCCGCTCCCTCACCGGTGCGGCGCGACCGGCTGCCTGTGCTGGCTCGATGCGCGAGCGCACCTCGGTGAGCAGCGCCGACGTCCCGGGGATCAGATCGGACACCAGCCGAAGATCGGAGATCGGGTGATGCCCGCGTTCTTGCGACCAGGACCGCAGTCCGAGGTCACCATAGGAAATTTCGAGCACGGTTGGTCGATGGGTGTTCGCATGACCCGCCAACAGACCGGGGATGTCACCCACGCCGATGCACAACACCACGTCGCTGCTGCCGATCGCCGAGCGATCACCGGTGCAGTTCTGCTGATGGAAGGTCGGAAAGCACACGGTGTTGCGCTCGTCTTGATACGCCGCTCCGAGTGCCTCCACGAGCCGGATCAACAGCGATGTCATGACTGGATCCCGCACCTGGCGGCCGGCAACGACCGTGACCGAGCGGGCCTGGGCCAGCACGGATGCGAACTGCCCAACGACGGCCGGATCCGGATACCTCACGTCGGTGTGGGCAGCGCTCGCGCTGGCCAGCTCTGACCAGCCGTCGGGAAGTGCTACCTCCTGTGCGTCGGCGTCCAGCGAGACGTACGTCGGACCGGGCGGACCGGATCGAGAAATGGCATGCGCCCGCTCGATCGTGGAGGTGAATACCTCGGGCACGATCGCCTCGGCATCCCATTTCACATAGTCGCGCACCAGGTCGCCTTGGGTGCTCGCGGTGTGGATCCAGTCGACCGGCCGGCGCTTGGTCGGATCCGCCGGCCCGCTGCCGCCGAGCAAGAGCAATGGAACCTGATCGCATGCCGCGTTGTACACGGCCATCGACGCATGCATCAAACCGACAAGGTCGTGCACCGCGGCTGCCGCAGGTAGCCCACTGCCCTTGGCATAGCCGTGCGCGAGCGAGACCGCAATTTCCTCGTGCAGGCAAAGCAGCAGCTGTGGATCGCGGTTTGCCCCGTAATTGACGACCGAATCGTGCAGACCCCGCCAACTCGAGCCGGGGTTCATCGGGAGATAGCGATACCCCAGCCTGCGCAAGGCCGACACCACCAGGTCCGAACCGAAGGCGGGCTGTTCATCGGTGGAGCCGGCCGGCGCTTCGATGTTGGCCGGATCGGGCTGCTCGCTGACGAAGTCCATGGTTGCTGCATCGTCAGCGAGCACCCGATCAGTCATGGTGGGATTTGTCGATCTTCTCCATCTTCACTTCGACGCCGTTCTTGCGGCATTCCTCGACGTACATATCGCGCAGGAACGCGTCCTCGTAGCGGAAGTCGATCTGCTCGACGTTCTTCTCCGAGCCACCGCCGAACGCGATCGAGGCGTGCAGCGCCACGAACTTCGCCGGTTTCGTGCCGGTGTTGTAGTGCTGGTGCCAGTAACCGGCCGAGGGCGAGATCACGCTGCCTTCGGACCAATCGAAGCGCTGCGGCTCCTCGCCGTCCTTCCACATCAGGGTGTAGCCGGTGGAGTCCAGCGTGTAGATGTGCGCGCCCGGGCCATGCCGGTGTGCCTTCTTGTAGGTGCCTACCGGGAACTCGGAGATGTGCGCGAACATCGTGCTGCCGGCCAGGTGGATGTACATGTTCATCGTTCCGGCACCGCGCTTGGATCGCGGAACCAGCTTTACCTCGCGCAGATCGGCGATGAACGCGGTGTCGAGGATGCCGCCGTAGTACTCGGTGAGATACTTGCCGGGCTTGCTGTAGAAGTCGGAGATATCCGGGTCGAACCGATCGCGGAACTGGAAGTTGCTGTTGAAGACGAATTCCTGGTCGCGGAAGAGCTCCCAGGTGACCGGCGCATCGGTCAAGGCCATGAACCGTGCCGGCTCGGTACCGCTGGTATTGAAATGCTCGTAGTTGCAGTTGAGCGGGATGGCGAACAGGCTGCCGCGGGTCCACTCGAACGTGTGCTTCGGGCTGTTGTCGTCCCACCACAGCGTTGTCGCGCCTTGCCCTTCGGCAATGACGACGATCTCCTCGAACATTTGCCGCTGCGGCTCGGTGCTACCACCCGGCGGGATCTCCAGAACGTATGCCTCGGACACCTGCTGGTCGCGGAACTCCAGGTATGCGCCACGGGCCTTGCGTCGCGGCCAGTCGCCGAGTTCGATTTCACGCACGTCCTGGATGAATTCGCCGTTGTACGCGGGGAGATTTTCCTGCTTCAACCAATTCCGGTATGCGTCGTACTTGTCGCGCATGTAGATCACGTACGAGTGCGTGTCGAACTCGATCTCAGTCTTGCGTTCGGCCATGAGGAACCTCCAGAGCTAGGCGGTTAGGGGGTCATCGCTGGGAGTTAGCGCGGTGGAGCTTCAAAGAATCTGTCCACCGACCTCGACATATGACGATTCCCGGCTTTCGGTACCGTCCGCATCCGTGTCGGCGGAGACCTGCCGGACTTCGGGAAACACCAGGGTCTTCACGACAACCGGAAGCACCCGGCCATTGTGGATCGGCGCCCCCACATCTATGAAGTCGTTCGCGCGAAGACTCAGACCGTCGATGCATACGATCTCGCGCTCGGTCGGCACCGCGACCCGCAGCGCATGACCAAGTGATCGCGCACAGTCCTGCGACAGCACCACGACCACTGCTCCGTCGGGCAGGTGCAGCTTGGCTGCCAGCGCGACACCCTCGGCTATCGCGGTCAGCGTCCGGAAGTACGGCTTGCCCTTCCAGCCGATGGAGATCGCGACCGGATCGAGCAGATCCTCCCGGCCGCCGAGAACTAGCCCGCGATGGATCGCCTCGGCGACCTCCGGTGCGCTGACCTCCTCGCCGAGGTGCTCGATACCTACTTCCACCACTGGAAGATTGAGCCGCGGAGTCGCCTGAGCCGAAGACACGAATACCGTATCGCCCGACAGCTGGGTAGTGAACTGCGACAGCCCGACCACCGTTGCCCGCATCCGCTCGGCGGCCGGCCGCAGATTTCGGCCTGCGGCCGTCGCCTG
>JAVEET010000319.1 GCA_030840295.1 Pseudonocardiales bacterium | reverse complement strand
GCGCCCTTGGCCAGGTCCATACGGACCTCACTGGTGCCGACGATGGCCCCGGCGACGCCTCCGGTGAACGCCTGAGTGCCAGCGGCCAGACCGATCGCATAGGCCCGGATCATCCAGGCGCGGTGGGCGGCGATGTCACGGCGGCGGATCGCCGTGACCCCGAGCAGCAGGCTGGCGGCCATCGCCGAGCCGAACACGAGCCGCAGGAGAAAGAGCAGCTCCCCGGTGCCGGGCTGGGCCTCGTAGCAGAGGGTCAGCCACAGTGCCGACCCGGCGACCGCCAGCCCCGCCCCGGTCACCAGACGGCCGGCGCGGCGGTGCCACGCGCGGTGGTGGCGCCGAAAGCGGGGCACGAACTGAAACGCGCCCACCAGCGCGAACACTGCGGCACCGATGATGTGGACGACGAGGGCGGCCGGGAAACCGGTGAACCGGTCGTCGGCCGGCATCACGTCGGGTCCGCCGGCAAGCTGGACGAGCCGCAGCGAGCCGGCCGCGAGTGGGATCGCGGACAACGCCACCAGCGCGGTCGGGACCGGCCATCCCGGACCCTGGCCGGCCTGCTTGTCCCGCGGCGACGTCGACTGCCCACCAGGTGAGGTCGGCTGGGAGGTCGATCGGGCGGACCGCTGCGGGGTGGTCATCGGGCTGCGAGCAGCTCGACCGGGCTGACGGCCGGGGCGGTCTCGCGCGACGTCTGGTGGCCATCGCGGGGGTTGCGCCACAGGGACACGCCCAGGGCGATGAGCGCGATGCCCTCGGGGACGGCGAACGGCCGGTTGAACGAGTTCGGCAGGACTGCGAGCGCGGCGGTTGAGACAGTGCTGGCGGCGAGCAGGGCGGTCGCCCAGCGGGCCAGGACGCGGGTGCGGAAGAGGGCGATGCCGAAGATGAGGCCGCCGAGGATGTAGCCGGCGCCAGCGAGGTTGAGCAGGGTCTGGAGTCCGCCGATGTCACCGTTCGGGGTGCCGCCGGCGCCGGCTGCGACGACGTCGTTGACGAACCCGGGCTCGGTGTGGACCAGGTTGGGAAGGACTGCGGCGGCGATGACCTCGACAGCGAACATGGCCAGGTAGCCGGCGGCGAAGACGAGGTAGCCGACCAGACCGAGGATGCCGGCTTTGCGGTACTGGCGCAGGTACATGCCGGTGATGCCGGCGAGCGCAAGCGCCGCCATAACGGTCTTGGCGCAGCTGCGTGTCACCCATTGGGTGGTTTCGGTCGTGAAGGTGCCGGTCGCTGGGTGCTTGATCTGGACGGCGATGAAGATGGATCCGGCAACCGCGGCTGCGGCGCCGGCGGCCTTGGTGAGGCCGGTGTTGGTGATGTTCATGATCGGCTCCTGGTTCCGGGTGCCGGATCGGGTGTCCGGCGATGTCGTGGACGTTAGGGGCCGGGTTGGTGAGGCCACATCACATGACGATGTGACCGGTTTGGTGATTTTGGCTTTGTGACGTCATGTCGAGCGGTCGGGCTAGAGGAGGTCAAGCTCGTCTGCGCGGCTGACGGCGACCCGCCGGGTGTTGACGTCGAGCTTGGTGAAGATGTGCCGGGTGTGGGTCCGGAACGTGTTGACGGACATGAACAGTTGGTCGGCGATCTCGGGGCCGGTCAGGTTGGTCGCGAGCAGCCGGAGCACCTCGACCTCACGCTCGCTCAACGGCTCCTGGCCACCGGGTGTGGGCGGACGGGTCTGGGAGGGCGCGTCTTGGCCGCGCTCGGCCGCCTGGAGCAGTGCCGTTGCCTCGTCCGAGCCGAGCAGATCGGGGCGTTGGGCGGCGGCCCGGAGCAGCTCGCTCATCGCGGGTCCTTCGTCGAGGAACAGCCGGCAGTACCCGGCCGGGACGCCGGCGCTGAGCGCGCGGCCCAGGTCTTCGAGTGCGGCGTCTGGGTCGCCGTGGCCGCGGTGCCCGAGGGCCCGCACTAGCAGGGCCTCGATGAGGCTGCCACCACGATCCGCGGCTTCGGCGGCGGCCACGATCCGGTCCAGCAGCGTGAGGGCGTCCTCGAGGGTGTTCGGCTGTGGTTGGGTGCGGTGCTCTGCGATGAGCAGACGGGCCAGGGTGAGCTGGTTGTACTCGGCTAGGTAGCTGGCTGAGTCGTCGGGGCTGACGTGGTGGACGCGCGCCCACGCCGCGGCGGCCTCCAGCCGCCCCTGCGCGATGTGGACTCGCGCCTGGGTGGCAGGGATCGGACGCACGTCGGGGAAGTAGCCGGGTAGGTACAAGGGCTGCGCCTGCTCGAGCATGCCGACGGCGCCGTCCAGGTCCCCGGAGGCCACCAACAGCCCGGCCATGGCCGTGTACCAGCGGTGCCGGTTCTCCGGCAGCGACGCCCGTTCGCCGAGGTCACGCGCGGTCTGTAGCTGCTTCACGGCCCCGTCGAGGTCGCCTTGTTCTCGTAGCACATCCGCGAGGCCGACGTGCAGGTCACCGGTCGTGGACAGCACCGAGCCTGGCTGGGCTTCTGCCGTCGCAAGGGCCCGCTCGTACAGTCGCCGCGCCTGGTCAGGCTGTCCGCGCGCCAGCCACATGTTGGCGAGGACGACGGTGGTGCCGAGCTCGTCGGCGAGGTTCCCGGCGGCGTGCAGGCTGCGCACGGCTTCGCCGAAGGTGTCTACCGCTGCGGGTAGATCGCCGGCGGCCCAGGCGGCCAGGCCGAGGTATCCCGCGCCGCCGGACCGGGCGACGTGGTCGGCGGGCCCGGCCAGGTCGAGGGCGCGGCGGGCGTGCGCGATGGTGCCCTCGACGTCACCGCGGGCTTGGGCGACTGCGGCGCGGTACACGGCGGCCTGCGCTGGCAGAGCTAGCAACTCCTTCTCCCGGGCACGGGCTGCATCCGCCAATCGACCCCGTCGCGGCACTCGCGCCGCGGCGAGTTCGAGGGTCGTCGTTTGGAGTGCCTTGTTGGCATGGTCGAGCCAGCGCTCTGCCCCGTCGAGGTCGCCCTCGGACAGCCGCGCCGGCATCATTTGGGTGGCAAGCAGCGCGCGGCTTCGGAGCACGTCGTCGGGCAAAGCGTTTAGCCAGTCGCGCAGGGTCCGATCCTGTCGCCGCTGCCGGGCGTCTGCCAACGCGAGTTCCAGGAGATCGGCCGCCTGCTCGACGTCGTCCGCGGCGAGGGCGTGGCGGATGGCGTCGGCCAGCGTTCCGTGCTCGGCGTGCCAGTCGCTGGCTGCCCGGTGCAGGGTGGGAACCCGACTGGGGTTCTCGGCCTGGAGCCGGGCGCGCAGCGCGTCGGCGAAGAGGTGGTGGTAGCGGTACCACTGCCGGTGGTCGTCGAGTGGGGACAGGAAGAGGTTGTCGCGTTCCAGCTTTTCGAGCAGCTGCTGGCCGTCGCTGCCGCCGGTGAGCGCGTCGCACAAGCGGCCGGTGAGCTGCTCGAGGACCGACGTGTCAAGGAGGAAGGTGCGCACCGCCTCGGGCTGGGTGGCCAGGACCTCCTCGAGCAGGTAGTCCAGCACGAACCGATGGCTGCCAGTGAACGCCGCGACGAACGCCGCGACCTCATCGGATGATGCCGGGTCGCCGGTGCTGCTGGTGGTGTGGCCGC
>JAVEET010000283.1 GCA_030840295.1 Pseudonocardiales bacterium | reverse complement strand
CGGCGGGTGTATTCGTAGCGCTCCCGGACGATGAGTCGGGTTGTTCCGTCCGGTCTCTCCGTCAGGACGAAGGCCCAGGTGAAGTCATAGGGCGCCGGCTTGCCGCCCATGGTGGCTCCGCCTCGTAGGACGAGGGATCGGCCTGGCTCGACGTGGGCAACCATCAGCCCGAAGCCGGGATAGAGGTTGACCTCGCTGCCTACTTCGATGGATTGCCACTCTTCGACGATGCGATCGGCGCTCTGGATGTCGCAGCCGACGAGGTTCTCCAGGAAGTCGTAGCTGTAGAAGCCCCCACGTCCCTGTCCCAGCTGGGCAAGCCATGGCCAGACGTCATCGGCCGTCCGAAGGGTGGTGATCGCCCGGGTGGCGGTCACGTTTGCCACAGGTAGGAATTGGTCGCCTGGTAGGTCCATTGCTGCTTCCTCGTCGGTGGCGCCCCACCGCAAGTAGCGCCTTCGCGCGAGACCGGAGGTCGCCGCGATGGCGGTGGCCACGATCAGTGCAGATCTGACTTGTGCTGTCCGACGTGTCATGGGGTCTCCTGATGGGATCGGCTGGGGCGCTCCGGCGCGTCTGCCGGTTCACGATCCTGGCGTGATATTGAACGCAAGGCTGTCTGGCATGAATGTGCCTTTGATATAGGGCAGTTCGCCCTCAGGGAGATGCCAGACCGCGCGGAACGGACCTGGCACTACCCGGCCATCAAGCGATTGCCAACTCCGCACTGGCGTCCGCCATTCAGCGCGAACCGGCCCGGACGGCAGAGCAGCGAAGCGGTCAGTGGTCGAGAAGTCGAACGGAGCGCCGGCCCCGTCGACGAACACTCGACCCGTGACAGTGTGGCCGCGGTCGGTGAGGGTGACGTCGAAACTGTGCGCATCCACGTCCGTCCAGGTCGTGTAGGGACGAAGCAGCATCGACGGGGCCAGCATGATGGCGTCGTTGAGGTAGGTGGTCAGCTCACCGATGTCGAACTCCTTGCCCTGACCGTCCACGACTGTGAACCGATCGAACAGTTTGCCGATCATCCGACCCTGCCCATCGAGATAGGTGTCGCGGCCGAACATCGCCACGACGCCGGCGAATCGGATGCGCATCACGAACACGCGGCTGATCTCAAGGGCAGAGTTGTACTGCCACGCCTCAGCGGGCATCCAGCCGAGGCCGCGACGCAGCCAGAACCGGCCGCCGAAGCGGGCGCGGAACGACCAAACTCGTGGTCGGCCGACGACGCCCATGAAATGCAGGTACCTGCGGACGACCGGCGGCAGCTGTCCGATTTCGTCCGCCGTCACGACCGTTTCGTCACCTGGCCCGCTCGCCAGCCCAGCGGTGGCCATCGCCTCAGTGAATCGGCGACCCAGCCCATCCTGAGGAACGAGCATTTTGACTGCCGTTCGGCTGCCGATGTCGGGCCTAGGCATTAGTGCGCCGTGGGTTGTGTCCGACCGTGTTTGACGCTCGGTGCGCCCGGAGACTGGCGAGGTCGTGGAAGCCGGCCGTCGCCGTCCCGAGCAAGAGGACGCCGGCTGCCAGACCGGTGGTTGCGGCGAGCGCGGAGCCCGACAGGACGGCCACCACAATGAACGGGCCGACTGTCAATGCCCAACCGACTGGGCGCAGGCGCGGAATGTCGACGAGGTGATCGAGCCATAGCAGCAGCGGCCCGATGGTGATGGCGATCGACGGTAAGACCCAGTCGCTGTGGCCTGTCCTGATGACGATGAACGGGAACGCGAACGACGCAATCAGCTCGATGAGGGTCGCCGCGGTCAACGAGCGTTCGATGCGCTTTGCTTCGCGGCCGGTGGGTCTGTGACCGGTGCCGGCGCTGACGCGGATCGCGTAGACCAGGGCGGCGAGGGAAACGACCAGCCCAGCAACGGCCAGCATCGTCCCGACGGTGCCGCCGATACTCAGGCCGCCGCGGACCAGCCAGAAAGCCGCGAAGGCCAACTGGATGAATCCACCGACCTTGCGGACACGCCGCGACCACGCCGCACTGGCGTTCAGCTCGAAAGCGTCGACTGATCTGGTGATAGTCATGCTGTGCTCCGTTGGGCCTGGTACCAGGCGATGGTGTTGCCGACGGCGGTGGCAAGCGGGGTGGTCGCGGTGGCGAAGGTGGACTCGTACTTGGAGGTATCGAGAATGAACGGTTGCTCGAACTCGTAGGACATCTCTGCCAGCCCCCGCATCATCGGGCTGACGAGACCGAGCGCACGAAGGGCAATCTTCGGAACGGTCCGGATCCCGACGGGGTGCTTCAGCTGCACGGATATGAGGTCGAGGATGGCCCGGGTGGTGACCGTGCCGGGACCGGGTAGGTGCCACACCTGGCCGACGGCTCTTGGATCGGCGCCGAGGGTGACCAGGCCGGTCGCGATGTCCGGGACATAGCTGTAGGTGTGCAGCAGATAGGGATTGCCGATGAAGCCGGCGCGCTTGCCAGCGATCACGTTGCCGAACACGCGGGCGCCGAGGGTGGACTCGGTGACACCGGCACCGAAGAAGTCAGAGGCACGTCCGATCGCGATGCGGACCCGACCAGCCTTCTCGGCCGCCAGCAGCTCCGCGGTCATCGCAGCACGGGTCCGGCCCTTGGACGTCGTAGCCATCAGCGGCAGGTCCTCGACCATCGGTACACCACCGGTCGGGCCATAGCCGTAAATGTTCTCCAGCGTAACGAGCAGGGCCTCGGCCCGCTCGGCGGCAGCCAATACGTTTCGTTGCAGTGGCGGGAACAGATGCGGCCATTGGGTATAGGGGGCGTTGAGACATTGGTAGACGACTGAGGCGCCCTTCGCCGCGTCGATGGCTGCCTCGGCATCGCTGACGTCGGCCGCCCGCCAATCGATACCCTCGCACATCACTGCGGGTCGGTGTCGAGAGATCACGCGGACGGACGTGCCGACCTCGGCCAGCCGAGCCGCTAAGGCTCGACCGACTTGTCCGGTGCCGAACACGACGTGTAACGGCTTCTCTCTCATGGTTCCCCGCCTCAGAGATTGGAGTGCGTGTAACTCACGAACCCAGACTGCGCGCGATCGGCGCGAACGACGAGAGGACAAGGTCCTGAACTCTCACCCCGACTCGATCGCTTTACCAAATGGGGGCTGCTTCCCCAAGGCCGCTCCCTAGCTGATCACCATTGCCCGTACGGCCCGC
This sequence comes from Pseudonocardiales bacterium, assembly GCA_030840295.1. Classification (GTDB taxonomy): domain Bacteria; phylum Actinomycetota; class Actinomycetes; order Mycobacteriales; family Jatrophihabitantaceae; genus Jatrophihabitans_A. The sequence goes on along the minus strand of JAVEET010000283.1, from coordinate 3,866 downwards.
GGCCTGCGCCGGGGAACGCGTCATCCGTTCTAGGCGTTCGTCGGGCTCGGCTACTTGTTCTCCTGGACTTGCAGAGACCGACGACGGACGGAGACCCTGCTGAATCAATCGGTGTGCTGATGGGACGTTGGTCCTATCAGCTGAGTCTGTTTGGCCCTCTCGGCAGACCATCTCCTGCGCAATGCTTGTGGTACCAACCATTGAGAGAAGGCATCATGACGCTTCATGGGACGAGCAGGACCGAATCTGCGCACACCGAATCTGCCCACCCGGATCTCGTTGCCGTCGGCGGCACGATGATGACATCGACGGCCGCGAAAGCGTTGTCCGTACTCCGAGTGGCCACCGGATTCATTTTCCTGTGGGCGTTCCTCGACAAGACCTTCGGACTGCACTACGCCACGACTTCAGCGAAGGCTTGGATCAACGGCGGCTCGCCGACCAAGGGCTTCCTCAGCTCCGTCGAGGTTGGCCCCTTCCAGTCCACCTTCCACTCGCTAGCCGGCACCGGCATTGCAAACTGGATGTTCATGCTCGGACTGCTCGGCATCGGCGTAGCTGTGATCGCAGGAGTCGCCGTCCGCATCGCGGCCGTGTCCGGCTTCTTGATGATGGCCTTCATGTGGCTCGCGGAGTTCCCGATCGCGCAACACACCAGTGCTGGCAAGCCGGCCGGTTCCTCGAACCCGCTCGTCGACTACCACCTGATCTATGCCATCGTCCTGGTCGTCCTGGCTCTCACCTACGCGGGAACCACCTGGGGACTGGGTCGAGTCTGGGCGAGACTGCCCTTCGTCCGGGAACACCGTTGGGCGCTGTAGGTCCTAGTTCAACCGAGCGGCCGCGAGCGATCATGCTCGCGGCCCTTTTCGCGTTGCGCGGGCTGGCCTGCGGGCAAGATTCCGACACCCTGCAAACGTCGACTTGTCCTATCGGCTGAGCACAACGCTCCTGGGCGCTGACTGTTTAGCGGACTCCTCAATCGCTCAAGGCCAGAAGCACTGCTAGTCATCACCGTAGACCGAACAATTGCCTTGTGCCGTTTTGGGCCGCACCAATAAGTAGCCTGCCCGTAAGTAGCCTGCCCGTCAGCACGAAGCCAGCACCGAGTAGGCAACTATCAGCCCCGGCAGATAACACGTGACACGAAGCGATCCGCTGATTCGCACCACGCCGCCCAGCCAACAAAAGGTCAGCATCAGTACCCGAATCGCCAACGAGGAATCACCCGAGCACCACACAAGAAACGCTCGGTGGTAACCTCCTCGACCAGCAGCGGGATAGCCCACCACCTGCAGTGCGCATCAGTTGCCGCAGATTCCTCCTATTGCGTAGTACGGAATGGATTCCGTACTACAGTATGGCTATGGCCAGAAACCCGGTTGCTGATGTACCCCGTAGCGTCATCGTGCAGCTTCGGTTGACGCCTTCCGAGGTCGAACGGATCGATCAGCAGCGGAACAACACGAGCCGGTCGTCCTACCTCCGCTCGCTTATCCCAGGAGAAGGCTCAGCTTCGATTGAGCCGGCCGACATCGACGGAGCGGCTGACATCGACGGAGCGGCTGTGGTCGAGGAGCCGATGCTCAAGCCGTCTGGACGGCATTTTCATAGCCCCGGCGAATTGATCGGTACGACGACAAGCAATGGTCGGGAGATGAGGCGACATCTGTGCGCGGACCCGGAGTGCACGACGATCCTGGAACGGTGAGGCTCAGCCTTCCGAGATGCGACTGAACGTGTGGTTCCCAGCCATCTCCTAGCCATCTCGAAGCCATCTCGGATTCGGCGCAGGCACCGACGCCCGCAGCGCTGTAAAGGCAGGCCGGGTTGCGATCGGCGGGCCGCCTGACGAATGTCACGCTGGGATGCGGCCTCGACACAGTGCCGCCATGGACCGCGACCGGGCCGGTTGGGGCCATGTACACACCCAACAACGGTATCGAGCTGCTCGGGCTGCGTAAGAGCGTTCGAGGCGGCGGCTTCTCGGCGACTCTGCGACGCAGTGTCCTTCGGACGGTGTCCCGGCCTTCGTTACGTGTTGGAAATACATCCTTGACAGCGCGTGAACATTGCAAATACCCTTCGATCGAACCTTTAAGGGCGAGGGGCAGAGACCCGGAGCCTGACCATCCGAGGCGCCGTAGCACGATCTGCAAACCAGGTCTGAACGGTCCCCGGAGTTCGTTGACAGGCTGACGACCGCCGTGACGGTAATGCCGGTCAAATCCACGGAGCGAACGTGCTCCGCCCCACCCTCGGCTCTTTCTCACCTATGGGAGCGTCTATGACAGGTCTCTTAAACGCGCTCGGATTTGGCCTCATCACTGCGGCCATCATCGGCATCTCCTCCGTGGCGTTGAGCCTGCAATACGGCGTGACGAACTTTGCCAATTTTGCGCACGGCGAATTCCTGACGATCGGCGCGTACAGCGCGTACGCAGCCCAGCACTTCACCAACAACCTGCTGCTTGAAGTGCTCGCCGGTGCAACCGTCTCCGCGCTCTTCGCAATGCTGATGAATATCGTGACGATTCAACCGTTCGTTCGTCGAGGAGTGAAGCTCGGCATTCTTCTAGTCGTGACAGCGGCTGTTTCCCAGATCGCACAGGGTGTCATTTCGTTCAGTTTCGGACTCGACAACGTGGTGCTCCGTCGCCCAGCCGATCTGTCGCACAAGCACGGGCCCTTCGTCTGGACCACGCTGGACATCCAGACCGGCATCGCCGCAGTCATCGTGGTGGCAGCACTGTTCGGGGTACTCCGGATGACCTCCTTCGGACGGGCTCAGCGAGCGGTGGCCGATGATCCAATGCTGGCTCGGGTCACCGGGATCAACACGAAACGGATCGTGACCCTTACCTGGCTCATCACCGGAGCGCTTGCCGGCGGAGCGGGCGTGGCCCTGGCAGCAACCGTCGGAAGTTTCAACAACCAGCTCGGATTCAACTTCCTGCTGGTTACCTTTGCTGCGGCGATCATCGGCGGAATCGGCAAGGTGAACGGCGCCATCGTCGGCGCCCTGATCATCGGAATTGTGACCGAGGTGACGGGCTACTACTTCAACGCCGGATACAAGCAAGAATTCGCCCTCATTGCCCTTGTTCTGTTCTTGTTCGTCCGCCCACGTGGGATATTCGGCCCCGTCAGAGAAGCTGTGTGAGGACAAGTCATGCTGAGTTTCACTCTCACGGTATTGACCTTCGTAGGATTCCAGATGATTCTCGCCTCGGGCATGAATGTGCTCTGGGGTCTGACCGGCCTGCTCAATCTCGCCTATATCGTCTACTACGCGTTTGCGGCATACATCACCGCCGTGTTGGTGCTCCCCAAGGCCCAACCACCGATCACGTCCTATGTGTTCGGATTGTCGTTTCCATTCTGGCTGGCTGCCTTGTGCGGGCTCGCCGCGGCAGGGCTCCTCGCCGCGGTCGTCGGAAGTGTCTTCCTGGGCTCCCGCCTGCAGCCGATGTACTTTCCGATCGTCACCCTGGTGGCGGCGTCCGCGGCCATGCAATACGTGTCGCAGAACCAAGGCCTGTTCAACGGTTTCTCCGGGGTGATCTCCGTCCCGAGCCCGTTTCCGGATGCGCTGGGCGTCACCGCGACGGCGGCTTGGTTCGTTGTCCTGATCTTCGCGATCGTGGCGGTCGTCGCTAGCTTTTGTGGGGTCCTGCGACGATCTGGCCTGGGTCGGCGCATGCGTGCCGTTCGAGACGACGAGGTCGCAGCGAGCGCCTACGGCATCAACGTGTTCACCACGAAGCTCAAAGCGCACATCATCGGCGGTGTCATCTCCGGCGCGGCCGGCATCCTGACGGTCGCGTACGCCGGCGCGTTCAGCCCTTCCGGATGGGCTATCGGCG
>JAVEET010000235.1 GCA_030840295.1 Pseudonocardiales bacterium | reverse complement strand
TGTTTTTGAATTGATCGGGATGGATGATTTGCATGGCTGAATACGGAGCAGGCCGCGGTAGCGCGTCGAGTTCGAACCCTCGCCGGAGTGGCGGAAGTGCAGGCGCGGGCCGCGGCGGTGCCGGTGGCGCCGGCCGTTCAGGCACTGGTGGCGCCGGCCGTTCGGGCACTGGTGGCGCCGGCCGCCCGGGAGCTAACCCCCGGGCTGCTCCTGGCGGTCGAACTGGTTCGCAGAGCTCCTACGGCGACCGGCCGAATCGTGGCGGTTCAGCTGCCGGGCGCGGCGGACAGACCCGCGATAGCTATCAGGGCGGTAGCTCAAACGCTTCCGGTCGAGGTGGATCCTCCGATGGCCGCGGCCGCTATGCGGGAAGTCAAGATGATTCGTCCGACCGCTCCTACCGTGATCGTCCGGCCCGCACTTCCTCCGGCCCCAACTCAGCGTCCACTGACCGCAGTTCGCAGTCCGGACGCACCGGAAGCCGCCCCGAGCGATCAGGTTCCCGTCCGCTTGCCGGTCGGCCCGACCGTCGCGACAGCCAGGACAGCGGTAACTGGTGGGAGCCCGGCGGTAGCACCGACAGCGGCAATCGATCCGGCGGATCGCCGCGGACCTCCGATTCGCGCTCCGGGTCCACCCGTGGATCATCGCCAGAGCGTACGAACCTCCCTGCCCGGACAAGCGGTGCCCGCGGTGCCGGCGCCCGCGATGCCGGAACGCGAGGCCGCTCGGAACGACCGACCGGACGCGACGAGCGGTTCGGCTCCCGTGGGCGCTCGGACGACTGGGGTCGGTCGAGCGCCGGCGCAGGCCGAACCGATAGCAGTGGCGACAATCGAGCTTCGGATCGTCCCCGATCCGACTTCGACCGATCAAGCCGCAGTGCGGCGCCTCGCGGTGCGGCGCCTCGCGGTGCGGCGCCTCGCGGTGGAGCACCGCGGTACGGCCGGACTGGCGATTCTGCACCGCGTGGCGGCCGCAGTCACCGGATCGAGGAAGAAGACTACGAGTCGACCCGGGGTTCGCGCCCGAGCCGAGGCGCCGAGATCGCGATTCCCGCAGACGCCGACCCGAAGTTGCTGGAACCGTCCGTTCGCTCCGAACTCCGTTCACTGAGCAAGCTGGGTGCCGACTTCGTAGGTGGCCACCTGGTCGCTGCGGGTCAGCTGATCGACGACGATCCGAAGAAGGCCCTCGAACATGCCCGGGCCGCTCGCGGTCGAGGAGCCCGTATCGCCGCGGTTCGCGAGGCCTGCGGGCTCGCCGCCTACCACGCCGGCGAGTGGGCCGAGGCCCTATCGGAGCTGAGGGCCGCGCGGCGGATGTCGGGGGACGCCACCAACATTGCGGTGATGGCTGACTGTGAACGGGCCCTCGGCCGGCCCGAGCGAGCCTTGAAGTCGATCGAGGATCCCGTTGTCGGCAAACTTGATCCGGCGACGCGGGCCGAGCTGCAGATCGTGGTTGCCGGTGCCCGTCGGGACATGGGACAGATCGACGCGGCGCTCGCGGTATTGGAGCGCAGCGGTCTCGATCCGAAACGTCCCAAGCCCGGCAGTGCCCGGTTGTGGTACGCGTATGCGGACGCACTCGCCGAGGCCGGCCGCATCCAGGACGCTATCCAGTGGTTCGGCCACGCGGCCGTGGTCGACCACGAAGACGAGACCGATGCAGCGGATCGGGCGGCAAACCTGCTCTGAGTGACTGCCCGACACGCCATGGCTGCTGCCAACAGGCGGTCACTGGTCGACGAAGCGGCGGATCACCAGACCTGAGGCCGGCTTCGGGGTGAACAGCGTCGACTTGCGGGGCATCCGTGCGCCGGCCGAGGCCACCTCAGCCACCGACTGCACCGGGGTCGCCCGCAGCAGAACCGCCGTGCCACCATTCGAGGCTGCGGCCGCCCGTGCTTCATCGATGTCGTGCGCGTAGCCGACCGTGTCTACCGAGTCGGTCAAACCCCATACGTGCTCGATCAGAACCCGATGCAGGACCGTCACATCCAGACGCCCCAGCGCGCTGTCCCGCTCCTCGCCGAGCCCCGCATCCAGCACATCAGGGTGTACTCCGCTGACCAGCACCGCCTCGTCGCCGTGCACCAGGGCCACCGCAAATCCGGTCTGAGCCGCTAGGGCCGGCGCCGCCTCGGCCACCGAGATGGGCGCGCTCACGGAGGCAGCCGGGCGCGTGAGTTCGATGATCCGGTCCCAATCCAACGTTACGACCCGATGGATCGGATGGACCTGCGGGCCGTAGGAGGAAGTGTCCACCAGCAACGTCAGGCCTCGGTCCCACGGACCTGGAACGCCACCATGATCGGCCTGCAGCTGACGATAGGTGGCGTACCGGTGGTGCCCGTCGGCGATCAGCGCCCGGCGACCGGCTAGGTCGTCGGAAACGGCGGCGTGCGCAGTGGGGTCAGCGATCGCCCATAATCGGTGGGCGATCCCGTCCGGCGTTCGGGCTTCGGCCACCGGCGGCGAATCCGACGCGCTGGCGACCACCTCGGATGCGGCTCCACCGCCGTCGTAGACCAGGAAGATCGGCTCCAGATTGGCTTGCGTCGCTGCCATCAGGGCGAGCCGATCCGATACCGGACCGGCCATGGTGTTCTCGTGCGGCAGGATCACGCCGTCGTCGGGGTCACGCAACTCCACCGCACCCAGCAGTCCTCTGGTGACCTCACCATCCGGCGTCACCATCTCGTAGACGAACAGCGCTTCGGAGTCGTCCACCTCCAACACGCCCTCGGACAGCCAACGGTCCATGAGCACGTTGGCGCCGGCGTACCGGTCGCCCTCGGCAAGGGCGGCCTCGGATTCGCCCGGCAGGATGAGCCGGACGGCGTTCGTGTCGCTGGTCCCTACGAGCGCCTCCCGGGCAGCGGGGGAGATGACGTCGTACGGAGGCGACAGCTGCGGTCCGAGACGATCGGGCGGCGCGCTGTAACGGGTGGCGCGAAATGGCGTGAGGGACAAGCCTCGGGTGGGAGCAGCGGCATTCTCGGCAATGGTCACGCCGAACGATGCTACCCAGGTGCGGTCCAGCAGCTCCCGGTTGTTCGACAGCACAGCCGGACGATCGGCCGCCGAGGTATGCCGGGCCCAAGGCGTCCCATGGCGATAGGCGATGATCAGGTCATGAGAGGCTCTCCGCGGTCACTGGCGACCGAGTATGACGTGGCGTTGCTCGATCTCGACGGGGTGGTGTACCTCGGCGAGGAGGCCATACCTGGCGTGCCGGCTGGGCTGGCCTCGGCGCGGGAACAGGGTATGCGGCTCGCCTTCGTAACCAACAATGCATCGCGCACGCCGGATCAGGTGGCCGCGCTGCTGGTCCGCCTGAACGTCCCGGCACGGCCGTCGGATGTCATCACGTCTTCGCACGCTGCTGCGCACTATCTGGCGGATCGGTTACCCGCAGGCGCCCCGGTGCTGGTATTGGGTACCACCGGACTGATCAACGCACTCCAGGAGCGAGGGCTCACGCCCGTCTTCTCCGCCGACGATTCCCCGGCGGCGGTGGTTCAGGGCTACTCCCCGGATCTGGACTGGCACGCGCTGGCCGAGGGGATGGTGGCAATCCGGCGCGGTGCGCAGTGGATCGCGACCAACCTGGACCCGACGGTGCCCTCGCCCCGTGGCCCGCTGCCCGGCAACGGCGCCCTGGTCGCGGCGTTGCGACACGCCAGCGGAGTGACACCGGTCTCCACCGGCAAACCCGATCCGACCATGCATGCCGAGAGCGTCCAGCGGTCAGGGGCCAGACACCCCCTGGTCATCGGCGACCGCCTGGACACCGACATCGAGGGCGCTCGCCGAGCCGACTGCGCTTCGCTACTGGTCCTGACCGGAGTCGCCTCGGCGGCCGATCTGCTGATGGCGCCCCCGATCCATCGACCGGATTACCTGGGCCGCGACGTAACGGCCGTGCTGGTCCCGCACGCATCCGTCGACCGTTCTGAGGACCAGGTGCAATGCGGGTCCGCCGTGGTACGCCAGCACCGAGACGGGCTGCTCGTGAGCGCCGGTGCCGCTGCCGGCGGGGGAGACGGACTCGATCCGCTGCGAGCCCTGGTCGTGGCGGCGTGGGCGCTCAGCGACTCCGCCCGGCCGGTATCCGAGGTCATCGCCGGTGACCAGGCCGCCAGGGGGCTGCTGACCGAACTGGGCATCGACGTCCGCGCCGACTGACGATTCGTCCCAGGGGGGCGGGTACCTTGGCAGTTGTGAGCCATCCCGTTCCAGCGCCGCCGCCCGGCGCGCCAGTCGCTGTCCGGCCTGACCTCACGCACCCGGCGGCAGGCAGGTCAGGGCCATCCCCGGTCGACGCGGTTCTCGAGGCCATCACGGCTGGAGTCGAGGGTCTGGACGGCATCGATGGGCTTGAGCTGCCTGACGCCGCAGTCCGGTTCGATGCCCTGCACGCTCAGTTGCAGGATGCGTTGTCAGACCTCGATCGCACCTGATCACCTACCCCGGATGGCTCGCTGACTTCGATGGTTCGACGACTACGGCTCGATGCTGAACTCGTGCGGCGACAGCTGGCCCGTTCGCGTGAGCAGGCCGTCGAGTTGATCACCGCCGGACGTGTCCAGGTACGCGGCACGACCGCGACCAAACCGGCGACCGGAGTGGACCCAGACACGCCGATCCGGATTCGCACCGACCAGCACGGTCCGGCCTATGCCTCCCGCGGAGCGCACAAACTCATCGGCGCGCTGGATCAGTTCGGCGCGATCTCGGTGGCGGGACGGCGCTGCCTCGATGCGGGGGCGTCGACCGGTGGCTTCACGGATGTGCTGCTCCGGCGAGGCGCCCGGGAGGTGATCGCCGTCGATGTCGGCTACGGCCAGTTGGTCTGGGCCCTGCAGTCCGATGACCGGGTTGTCGTCCACGACCGGACGAACGTGCGTGCGCTGCGGCCCGAGCAGATCGGTGGTCCGGCCGAGTTGACGGTGGCCGACCTGTCGTTCATCTCCCTTTCCCTCGTGCTGCCGGCGCTGACCGCCTGTACGAGTGAGGACCTGGTGCCCATGGTCAAGCCCCAGTTCGAGATCGGACGGGAACGGCTGGGCAGCGGCGGGGTGGTCAGGGAGCCAGCGCTGCGAGCCGAGACCGTGCTGGCGGTGGCAAGATCGGCCGAGCGACTGGGCTGGGGAACTGCCGGTGTGGCCCGCAGCCCACTACCAGGACCGAGCGGCAACGTCGAGTTCTTCTTGTGGCTCCGGAAGGACGCCGATCCGCCCGATCCCGACCTCATCGACACCGTGGTCCGGCAGGATCCGAAACCGCCGGCAAAGCCCGGCACCACAGTCCGGGAGGACGTATGAGGTCCGCGATGCTCGTCGTTCACACCGGCCGGGACGACATCCGTGACCTGGCTCGTCACGTCATCGCTCGAATGACGGAGGCGGGCTTCGAGATAAGGCTGAACGCCGCCGAGGCCGCCGAACTGGCCAAGGACAGCGACAACGGCAGTGCCGAGGACGCTGCCCTGGCCCAGGTCACGATCATCGACGACCCTGATTGTGCGGTCGGCACCGAGGTCAGCCTGGTGCTGGGCGGTGACGGCACCTTCCTACGCGCTGCCGAGTACGCCCGGCTCTGCGATGTCCCGCTGCTCGGCGTGAACCTCGGACATGTCGGATTCCTGGCCGAGACCGAGTTGCACGCCTTGGATGCCACCGTCTCGGCCATCGTGGACCGCCGCTACCAGGTCGAGCGACGCATGACCCTCGACGTCACCACGTACTACGACGACGAGATCATCGCGACCGACTGGGCACTCAACGAGGTTTCGGTCGAGAAGAGCACCCGCGAGAAGATGCTCGAGGTCGAAGTTGCCGTAGATGACCGGCCACTGCTCCGCTTCGGCTGCGACGGCGTAATTTGCGCCACGCCGACCGGGTCGACGGCATATGCCTTCTCGGTGGGCGGTCCGATCGTCTGGCCCGATGTCGAAGCCATGCTCGTCGTGCCGAACGCGGCCCACGCGCTGTTCGATCGGCCGCTGGTGGTGGCGCCGAGCTCGCAGATCAGGCTCGACCTGCTGCGGCCGGATCAGCTGGGATTGATGAACTGCGACGGACGGCGATCGCACGATCTGCGACCGGGCACCCGGCTCATGGTTGAGCGCGGGAAGAAGCCCATCCTCATCGCTCGACCGCACCCAACGCCGTTCGGCGAGCGGCTGGTCGAGAAGTTCCAGCTGCCGGTGCGGAGCTTTCGCGATGGCGGCCCCACTACTGTCTAGGACGTGCTGGAAGAAATCCGGATCCGTGGACTCGGGGTGATCTCTGAGGCCGTCCTCGAATTCGGGGCAGGTCTCACGGTCGTAACCGGTGAAACCGGGGCCGGCAAGACGATGGTGCTGAGCGGCCTGTCGCTGCTGTTCGGGGGCCGAGCCGATTTCTCGCGACTACGCCCCGGTGTCGAGTCGGCGAGCGTCGACGGCCGGCTGCTGATCGGTTCGGCCTCGGCGCAGGCGGAGCTGGTCACCGGCGCCGGCGGTGACATCGACGCCGACGGCACCCTGGTGCTACGCCGGGTCATCAGCTCCAACGGTCGGTCGCGGGCGGTCGCCGGCGGTGCCTCAGTGCCCGCCTCGGTCCTCTTACGGTTGTCCGAAGGGCTGCTGGCCGTCCACGGGCAATCCGACCAGCAACGATTGACCCAGCCCGCCGAACAGCGGGTGACGCTGGATCGATACGCCGGCATCGACGTCGCCCCGTGCCGCGACGGTTTTGAGACGTGGCGTCGGGCCGAGTCCGCCCTGGACCGACGGCTGCGCGATTCCCGCGAATTGGAACGCGAGGCCGATTTGCTGCGCCACGGGATAGCCGAGATCGAGGCCGTAGCTCCGCAACCGGGTGAGGACACCGAACTCGCGGTGCTTGCGGCCAGGCTGGAACACGCCGACGCGCTGCGAATCGCGGCCCGCACCGCGCACGATCTGCTGCTCGGTGATCCCGATGACCCGGGAACAGATGCGGCGGACGTGCAGAGCCTGATCGGCGCGGCCCGTCGCGCGCTGCAGCAGGTGGCCGGCACCGACACCGAACTGGACGTGCTGAGCGAGCGGCTGACCGACCTGCTCAGTGGCACCAATGACGTCGGCGCCGAGTTGGCCGGCTACGAGATGCAATTGGAGGCCGACCCGGCTCGTCTGGCGGCCGCGCACGATCGCCGGGCCGCGCTGAACACCCTGATCCGCAAGTACGGCCCAGATCTGGATGGCGTCCTCGCGTGGTCGGCGACCGCGCGGCAGAAGCTGGCCGACTCCGACACCTCAGAGCAGGCGATCGAGAGACTGAGACAGGTCCGGGACCAGGCCAGGTCGGACTACATCCGGCTGGCCGGCCAGATCTCCGAGGAGCGGCACAAGGCCGCAGCCGATCTGTCGGTGAAGATAACCACCGAGCTGGCCGGGCTGGCCATGACCGGTTCAACCGTCACGGTCCAGGTCGGGC
>JAVEET010000182.1 GCA_030840295.1 Pseudonocardiales bacterium | reverse complement strand
ACCAGATTCTCCCGCCAGGCCGCGGCCACCACCGGGAGACACCCCGATTACGCAACAGGCTCCCCGGTGCGGGTTTTCGCGAGATGATCACCCAAGAGGTGGCGGCATACGGTTTAGTGTCAACCATGGCCGACTCAGCTCTCACTGCGATCCAAGCCCCGCTGAAGCAGCAGTATCGCGAGGATCCCGACGCGGCTCGGGTCACGCTCCGTGCGGTCGGTCATCTGGACGAAGGTGTGTCCTGTTCGGTCGAGACCGGCCGCGCGATTGCACAGGCCGGACTGCACCCGGCGACGGGCGGCGACGGCACACAGCTGTGCTCGGGTGACATGCTGCTGGAGGCGCTAGTTGCCTGCGCCGGTGTCACCCTACGCGCGGTCGCGACCTCGCTCGGGCTCAACGTCCGGGGCGGGAGCGTGCGGGCTGAGGGCGACCTCGACTTCCGGGGCACCCTGGCCGTCGACAAGAACGTTCCGGTCGGGTTCACCGAGATCCGGTTGTCCTTCGACCTCGACACTGACGTCAGCGGTGCGGACTTGGCCACGCTGCAACGATTGACCGAACGTTACTGCGTCGTGCTCCAGACGATCATCAACGCCCCTAGCTGCACCATCTCTGTCTCCTCTTGATCAACCAGAAGGTGACCCCACCAGGATGAGCGCGACGCTGCTGACCAGACTGGTTCTCCATGTCTCCGGGCTCGAGCTCGACGGGGTGCGGATGCGTGCGAACCTGGACCTCAACCAGGCTGTGATTGCCGAATTGATCGAGCCTGAGGCCCAAATCGGACTGTCAGTGCAACTCTCACGCCATGCTGCTGAGCGCGCCGAGCTGCTCGCGACCGAGCTCGGCAGCCTGCCAAGACCGATGTCGGATCCCGGATGAGATCGCGCGGCGGACCCTACCTCGACCGCGTCGAGGCCGGCCGGGTCTTGGCCGACCAGCTGGACGGCTACGCCGGACGCCGCGATGTCGTGGTGCTCGGTCTGCCGCGCGGTGGCGTGCCGGTCGCCGCCGAAGTTGCGGCGGCGTTGCGGGCGCCGTTGGATGTTCTCATCGTGCGCAAGCTCGGGCTTCCGGGCTATGACGAACTGGCGATGGGTGCCATTGCCGGCGTGGGCAGCGCCGTGGAGGTGGTGCACAACAATGCTGTACTGGTTCAGCGTCGCATCTCGCCGGAAGCCTTCGACCGGGTGTATCAACGGGAACTCGCCGAGCTTCGCAAGCGCGAAGCCACCTATCGACAGGATCGCCCGGCGGCTGAGGTGCGCGGTCGCGTCGTGATCGTCGTCGATGACGGGCTAGCGACCGGGTCGACGATGCGGGCAGCGGTCGCCGCGATCGATCGCAAGAAGCCGGCCCAGGTTGTCGTCGCGGTTCCGGTGGCCGCCAGGGACAGCTGCGAGGCGCTTCGCGACGACGTCGACGTCATGAGGTGCCCCTGGATACCAGAGCCGTTCTTGTCGGTGGGACAGGCCTACCGAGACTTCAGACCGACCAGCGACGACGAGGTCCGCAGGCTGCTCGCAGCACAGCTCTTCTGATCCGGCGGCTGCGTGACGTAGCCAGCGGCCCGGAGTACCGTCTGCTGGTCATGGAGCCGCCGACAGCACGGGGGAATCGGGTCCTGTTACCCACGCGCATCGTCGCCGCTGTCATCACCCCGTTCCTGGTCTTGGCGTTCCTCGTGCTGTTTCCGTGGCCCGGCGATACCGGGCGCCTGTTCGCGTGGGAGATCAAACCGACGATGTCTCCGATGGTGCTTGGCTCGGTGTACCTCGGTGGCGCTTACTTCTTCGTCCGGGTGCTGCGTGCTTCCCGTTGGCATACGGTCGCGGGGGGTTTCGTGCCGGTCGGCACCTTCGCCGCCCTGATGGGCATCACGACGGTGCTGCACTGGGATCGTTTCCTTCATGGCAACGCGGCCTTTTGGCTATGGGTGGCGCTCTATTTCACGACTCCGTTCGTAGTGTTCGCGGTCTTCTTCCTGAACCAGCGCGAGTACGCACCGGCCACGGACGATGAACTGAAGCTGACGCCGGCCGCGGCCAATGCCATCGCGGTCGCCGGGGGCTTGTCGCTACTGATGAGCGCATTTCTCTATTTCTTTCCGCATCGAGCGATCGACATCTGGCCCTGGCACCTCACGCCATTGACGGCCCGGATGCTTGGCGCGATCTTCGCGCTCGGGCTGGCGGGCCTGGGTGCGGTCCGGGAACGCCGTTGGAGTGCTGCCCGAATCCTGCTCCAGGTCGAGGGCATCATGCTGTTCTTGATCCTGGTGGCAGGCGTGCGCGCCCATGACCAGTTCGATGCGTCCAAGGCACTGACCTGGCTGTTCACCGCCGGGTTCCTCAGCACGGCGTTGGCGACGGTGATCTGCTACGTCCGCATGGAAACGCGGGAGCGATCGATAAGCACCCGCGGGCAATAGCCGGTCAGATACCAGCCCGGGCCCAGCCCGGACCTACGAGAGGACTGTGCGGTTGTGGTTGATTCGGCAGCTGTCGCCGCCGTGGTGGCCCGGATGCAGCAGTGCCTGAACAGCCTGCCGCAGAACGCATCACACCGCAGGCCATTCCTCGGCACGTATCTGCGTACCACCGAGGCCGT
>JAVEET010000128.1 GCA_030840295.1 Pseudonocardiales bacterium | reverse complement strand
CGAGACCTCACCTCACGAGGGCCGATGCCGGATCGGTATCGAGGACCTCCCGGGCCAGGCTCGCGTGGGTCAGCAGAACGTTGATGAGTCCACTGCGTAACGCGATCCGCACCGCGTCGGCCTTACCGCCCCCGTAGGCGACGGCGAGCACAGTCTTGATGTCGGCCAATTGCGGTGCGGTGATGCCGATGATCCTGCGGCTGAGAGCAGTGTCGACAGGCAGGCCATGAGCATCGATGAAGGCCCCGGAAATCTCGGCCACGGTGCCCTCCTGGCGCGCTTGTTCGCGCACGTCCGGTTCGACCATGTCAAAGATCGTCGATCGACCCGCGGCCCAGGCACCGATCCCCACCGCGGCCACTGTCACCTGCGAGACCATCGCTGCGGCATGGGCGACATCTGGTTGGCGGCGCAGCGTTCGAGCCGTCGTGGCGTCCGCCGCGACAAACGGAGCGTAGAAGACGTGAGCCGCTCCACCGCTGGCGCGCGCAACCCGCCGGACGAGCTCGAGTACGTCGCTGCCGTCCGGTCCGGTCAGGGCTCCGGTCAGCTGGACGACGGGGCATGGGGGCAACGTCTGGACGGCTCCGCCGATGCCGCGCAGCGACCTGGCCCAAGCCAAGCCGAGAACGCTGTCAGCGGTGACGAGTTCGGTCAAGGCCTCGGCGGCGGCTTCGCCCAGACGCGCTCGGAGGTAGGACGGCTCGTCGTCGGGAAGGTCGAGCACCACCGCGTGCTGCATGCCGAATTCCTCTATGAGCCGGGCCGAGAGTTCGGTGTTGACGGCACCGGGCGAGACGATCTCGATCTTGACCAGACCATCGCGGCGAGCCGCCTCGAGTAGCCGCGCCACCCGGAACCGGCTGATTCCCAGCTCGTCGGCGAGCTCGGATTTCGACTTGTCGGCCAGGTAGTAGCCGCGTGCGACGCGCGCGCTCAAGATCAAATCGCTGGTGCGGGTCATTCCTTCCTCCCCTTCCTGACCGCTCGTATGAGCGCGGCGCGTAACAGTTTGGCACGAAGTATTGACACTGCGGTAGCCCACGAGACATCTTGGGTTGGTCGTGCCATAAGAGCGTGCTGTTGCTCATATGAGCATGGCTTGGCGAGTAGCGGCGCACGGTTCGTACCAGCAGATCCCACCGGGATGAGGAGAATGTCATGAACAGCAGGAGAAGGCGCACCGTCGCGGGGTTGGCGTTGCCGCTGCTCGCAGTCGGTCTCGTTGCATGCAGCGGCGCTGGAGGCGGCGGCAGCAAGAGCGGCGGCAAATCGATCAACGTGCTGATGGTGAACAACCCGCAGATGGTCGATCTTCAGAAGTTGACGGCGGACAACTTCACCAAGCAGAGTGGGATCAAGGTGAACTTCACCGTGCTCCCCGAAAATGACCTCCGCGACAAGGCCAGTCAGGAATTCTCCAGCCAGGCCGGTCAGTACGACGTCGCGACGCTGTCGAATTTCGAGATCCCGTTCTATTCGAAGAACGGCTGGCTTGCACCGCTGGATTCCCAGGTCTCAGCGGACGCCAGCTTCGACCAGGCTGACATCCTCAAGCCGATGACCGAGTCGCTTACCGGCGCGGATGGAAAGCTCTACGGTGAACCGTTCTACGGTGAGTCCTCCTTCCTGATGTATCGCAAGGACGTCTTTGCCGCTAAGGGACTTACGATGCCGGCCAAGCCGACCTGGCAGCAGGTCGCCGACCTGGCCGCGAAGCTCGACGGCGCGCAGCCAGGAATGAAGGGAATCTGTCTGCGTGGCCAGCCCGGTTGGGGTGAGGTTCTCGCGCCGCTCACGACGGTCGTCAACACCTTCGGCGGAACCTGGTTCGACAAGGATTGGACGGCGCAGGTGACCGGCCAGGGATTCACGGATGCAACCAACTTCTACGTCAACCTGGTCAAGGCGCACGGCGAAGCGGGTGCCTCGCAGGCCGGCTTCACCGAATGCCTCAACAACCTCGAGCAGAGCAAGGTCGCCATGTGGTACGACGCGACCTCGGCGGCCGGGTCGCTGGACGGCGCCGGCTCTCCGGTGGCGGGCAAGATCGGTTACGCACCTGCCCCCGTGGTCAAGACCGCCAATTCCGGATGGCTGTACACCTGGGCGTGGGGCGTGGAGAAGGCAAGCAAGAACGTTGACGGCGCGTGGAAGTTCGTCTCCTGGGCCTCGAGCAAGCAGTATGAGGAACTCGTCGGAGCCAAGCTGGGCTGGTCACGAGTTCCGGCCGGAAAGCGCACCTCGACCTATTCCAACGCGGACTACCTCAAGTCGGCGGCAGCATTCGCCAAACCGACGCTGAGCGCAATACAGAACGCGAACCCGACCGACCCCGGTGTGCAACCCCGTCCGACGCCCGGAATCCAGTTCGTCGACATCCCGGAGTTCACCGATTTCGGTACTCAGGCATCGCAGTTCATCAGCTCCGCGATCGCCGGCAAACTCAGCGTCTCCAGCGCTCTGAGCAAGTCCCAGGATCTCGCGCAAGCTGCCGCGAAGAAGTACAAGGGCAAGTAAGACATGAGTTGCAGATGAAGGCCGCCGGTTCGACCGTGCTGTTGCACCCTGGTCGAACCGGCGGCACTGAGGACCCGGCAGGCGCCCGTTTAGAAGATCCAGCGTTCCGGCCCGAGGGGGGTCGGGCGGGCGCCGACCGTGGCCGTTCGCGCAGAGGCAAACCAAGCGCAGAGGCAAACCATGAGTGAGGAGCAACGATGACGACTACGGCCGCCACATCGGTAAACGCGCCGACTTCGGAGGTTCGGATTCGGCATTCCCAGAAAGGCCAGTGGAAACGACGAGCGCCTCTGCTACCGGCCCTGATCTTCCTGATCATCGTCACGCAGCTACCGTTCGTGGCTACGCTGGTGATCTCCTTCATGCGGTGGAATGCCCTCGATCCGAACAATAAGGGCTTCGCCGGAATAGACAATTACCGCACGGTCTTCACCGATCCCACCCTACGCAGCTCCGTGATCACCACCGTCGTGCTGACGGTGACCGTCGTCCTGGTGAGTCTGGCTATCGGCTTCGCCGTTGCCCTCTTGCTCAACCAGAGTTTCATCGGGCGCGGCATCGTGCGAACCATGATGATCGCCCCGTTCCTGATCGTGCCCGTCGCGGCCGCCCTGCTCTTCAAGCATGGCATCTACAACCCCACCTACGGGTTGCTGAACGGTTCGATCACCAGCCTGTGGGACCTGTTCGGTGCCAAGAACCCGCCCCAACCCGACTGGATCGGCAGTCACCCGAAGATCATGGTCGAAGTCGAGCTCATCTGGCAGTGGACCCCGTTCATGATGTTGATCCTGCTGGCCGGCTTACAGTCCCGCGACGGCGAAATCATGGAAGCCGCTCTCGTCGACGGCGCCAATCCGTGGCAGATGTTTCGCAACATCACCTTGCCGCATATGCGTCAGTACCTCGAACTCGGCGGTCTGCTCGGGAGCATCTTCATCGTCCAGAATTTCGACTCCGTCTTCACCATCACCTCCGGTGGCCTGGGAACGGCCAACCTGCCCTACACCATCTACCAGACGTTCTTCAGCGCCCATGACTACGGTCTGGCTTCGGCGCAAGGAGTCGTCGTGGTCGCGGGGTCCATCGTCATCGCCACGTTCGCGTTACGCGTGGTGTCGTCGCTCTTCGTCGAAGAGGAGGCCGGTCGATGACCGCGTCAGCAACCGTTGCCCCATCGCGTACCACCACGACTCGCAAACGCAAGTCTTCTGGAGTCCGCGCGTCTTCATTGAGTGCAGGTCTGGCTTCCTGGCTCATCGGCATCATCTTCTTCATACCCGTGGCCTGGATGGTGCTGACGTCGTTTCACAGTGAGTCCGACGCCGGAACGAATCCGCCCAAGTTCGGAGCGCCGCTCACCTTGGACGGGTACCGAGAATTCTTCGGCTCCGGAACCGGCCAAAGTCCGTGGCCGGCGCTGATCAATTCAGCGACAGCCAGCGTAGTATCGACACTCTTGGTGTTGGGGTTGTCGATCCCAGCCGCGTATGCGCTGTCCATCAAGCCGGTACGCAAGTGGACTGACGTGATGTTCTTCTTCCTCTCGACCAAGCTGCTGCCGCCCGTAGCGGGACTGTTGCCGCTGTATCTGTTCGCCCAGAACGCCGGCCTGCTCGACAACATCTGGCTATTGGTTGTTCTCTACACCTCGATGAACCTGCCGATTGCGGTGTGGATGATGCGGTCCTTCCTCGTCGAGATCCCGCCCGCGATCCTCGAGGCAGCCGCCATCGACGGTGCCGGCCTGATCAACATCATGCGCAAGATCATCGCGCCCATCGCGTTACCGGGCATCGCGGCGACCGCTCTCATCTGCTTCATCTTCAGCTGGAATGAGATGCTCTTCGCCCGAGTGCTCACCGGTGTCCTCGCCGAGACGGGGCCGGTGTTCCTCACCAGTTTCGTGACCAGCCAAGGATTGTTCCTCGCCAAGGTATGCGCCGCTGCGACAGCCGTGTCCCTACCCGTTCTGATCGCCGGGTTCGCCGCACAGGACAAGCTCGTCCAGGGGCTATCACTCGGCGCAGTGAAATAGGCCGATGTGCATCGCCAGGACGATGGCAACGGCCACCGAAACCTGCCTACGGAGGCACCGATGACCACGCCTGTGCCGCTGTCGACGGCCACCCTGATCACCCTGGACCCGCGGGTCGCCATCCCCGGCTATGACCGCTCCGCAATCGGAATCGGCATCGTGCACATCGGTGTCGGCGGATTCCACCGTGCCCACCAAGCGATGTACCTGGATCGGCTGATGAACGACGGCGAGGCCTTTGAATGGGGCATCTGCGGCGTCGGAATCCTGCCTGGCGACGCGCAGATGAAGGAGGCTCTCGACGCCCAGGACGATCTTTACACCCTCATCATCAAACATTCGGACGGCCGTCTCGAACCGCGGGTCATCGGCTCCATCGTGCAATACCTGCACGCTCCGGCGAATCCCGAGGCCGTCCTTGAACGCCTTACCGGAGCAGCCACTCGTATCGTCTCGCTGACCGTCACCGAAGGCGGCTACAACATCGACCCGGTCACCGGCCAGTTCGACCGGAACAACCCTGCCGTCCTTTCCGATGCCGCCGGGTCGAGCGCGCCGACGACCGTTTTCGGTTTTGTAGTCGAGGCGCTTCGACGACGGCGCGAGCGCGGTGTCGAACCGTTCACGGTGATGTGCTGTGACAACCTGCCCGGCAACGGGGACCTGGCCAAGGCCACCTTCTCCGCCTACGCCGATCTCATAGACCCCGAACTCGGGAACTGGATCCGCACCGCAGTCGCCTTCCCCAACTCGATGGTCGATCGGATAACCCCGGTGACCACCGACGCCGATCGTGCCGCGCTGGCCGAGGAATTCGGCGTGGCAGACCGCTGGCCGGTGGTATGCGAGGACTTCACCCAATGGGTGATCGAGGACCACTTCCCGACCGGGCGGCCACGCTGGGAGAAGGCCGGCGTGCAAGTGGTCACGAATGTCGAACCCTACGAATTGATGAAACTCCGTCTGCTCAACGCCAGCCACCAAGCCATGTGCTACGCCGGGTACCTGTCCGGCTACCGCTTTGCCCACGAGGTTTGCAACGATCCGGTTTTCGTCGAATTTCTGCGCGGATATATGGACTACGAAGCCACTCCGACATTGCCCGAGATTCCCGATGTCGACCTTGATCAGTACAAGCACTCACTCATCCACCGATTCGCCAATCCTGAAGTGCGAGACACTCTCGCCCGGCTCTGCGCGGAGAGCTCGGACCGGATCCCCAAATGGCTGCTGCCGGTGATCCGTGAGAATCTTGCCAGCGGCGGCGAGATCCGTCGCTCCGCCGCGGTGGTAGCCAGCTGGGCCCGCTACGACGAAGGAGTGGACGAGCAGGGCGAACCGATCGTCATCGTCGACCGCTTGCGTGACGAACTGATGACGTTCGCCCGGCGGCAAACCGAAAACCCGCTCGCCTTCATAGAGAACCGTGCCGTATTCGGCGACCTCGTGGACCAGCCCGCGTTCCGTAGGGCCTACCTTGACGCGTTGACATCCCTTCATCAAGTGGGCGCGCGTAAGACCATCGAGACGCTCAACACCTCGCTCCGAACAGCGGAGCCGGTCGCCACCGACTAACCGATTCTACCGGGAGGATTCCCTGGCAAGAAGACGGAAACTGCCCGATGACTGGTCCACGGTGCCGGTCGCGCTCATGTGGTAGGCGAGCACGGGGCTGCCATCGGTTGCCGCGTTGCCGAGCAGCCGCTTGCGGGTGCTCACCGTTTCCGCTGCTGAGAAGTCCACTTCACTGACCCAGCCGGGATGCCTGAATTGCAGCTCGTCGAGCAAGGCGTCGGCCAGGAAGGTCACGCCCGAGCCGCCCGACGCAATGCGTCGGACGCAGTGGCCCGGCGTGTGGCCCGGGGCCGGGATCAGCTCGACTCCGTGCGGGACATGACGTGCCGGGCGCGCGGAAATGTCAGTTCGCCGTCCTGGGACAAGCCGCCGATGTGGTCGGGGTGAGCGTGGCTGAGTACGACCACGTCGATGTCGTCAGCCGAGAACCCGGCGTTGGCGAGCGAGTTGAGCAGGTGGCCTGCCGGCTCGATCTCGTCGAGCGGTGAGCGCGACCAACCTGAACACCTCGGGTAGCTCCGGGGTTGCTGACAAAGGCTAATATTGGCTGTTCCCGGCGTCGACGGTCATCGCGAGGGCCGTCACGTAGCGGGACTCATCAGAGGCCAGGAAGAGCACGGCGTTGCTGATGTCACTGACGTCGGTGAAGTC
>JAVEET010000246.1 GCA_030840295.1 Pseudonocardiales bacterium | reverse complement strand
AATCTCGACACTGCGTTCCTGGCAACCCGCGCTGCACTGCCGGCGATTACTGCGGGCGCGGGCAGAGTTGTGATGGTGGCGAGCGTGACCGGACCGGTCATGGCGATGCGGGCCGACCCGGTGTACGCCGCGGCCAAGGCGGGCATGGTCGGTCTCGTTCGAGCGCTCGCGCTGGATGTCGCTGTGCGTGGGGTCACGGTCAATGCCGTTGCGCCGGGCTGGGTTGCCACCGGATCCCAGACCCCACACGAGCACCAGCAGGGTTTGCGGACCCCGATCGGGCGCAGTGCCACGTCGGCAGAGATCGCCGGCGCAGTGGTCTTCCTGGCCTCCCCCGCCGCGTCCTACATCACCGGCCGGTGCCTCGTGGTCGACGGTGGAAACTCCATAGCTGAAGAGCGCGCCTGAGCCGGCTCGAGCTACCAGTGCAGCGTCGCGATCGCCCCGGCGGGAAGCTGCACCCGAGCGGCTTGACCCTGCCATCGGACGGTGACCGGCTGGGCGGAGCCACCCTCGTTGTACAACACGAGCGCATGAGTGCCGTCCGGGTTGCGGAACGCGACGGACTGCACCCCGGTCGGGCTGCTGTACGTGGACTCGATCCGGACCGCACCGGGCGCGACGAACCGACCGATGTGAGCCAGCAGGTAGTACTCCACGTTGTAAGTCACCGCACGCGTGACGGGGTCGATCGTGAGCACGCCACGGCAGTTTGTGCAGCCTCCGTTGGTCGGACCACCGGTCGGATCCAATGCCAGGTTGAAGAACATCACCGCCCGGGAGGCGTTGCGAAACGCTCCGATGAGCAGATGGTGGGCGTTCCAGCGCAGGTTCTGTGCGAAGTCAGCAGACCATGTTCCCCCACTGCATTCACTCATCCACACCTGCTTGCTGGGCGCGGCAGCAGCGATCGCAGCTTGCGCCGTCTCATCGCCGGCGTAGCAGTGGACGGCGGTGCCGGCGAATGCGGCAGCGTAAGGCCCGGTAACTTCCGAGATCGGGTATGCGGTGTCGTCCCAGTTGCCTTCGTAGCCCAGGATCGAAACACCGGAGAGGCCGGCAGCGTTGAGCGCCGGCCGGAGATGGGTGCCGACGAACTCTGCTTGCTGCGTTGCGGTCATCGTCATCGATGGTGAGTAGCCGCGTGGCGATTCGGGTTCGTTCGTGACGGCGACTGTGGAGACGGGCGCGCCGGCCGCGCGGTAGGCGGTGATCGCCTTGACGAGGTAGCGGGCGTAGGCGTCCTCGAAGGCGGGGGCCAGCTGACCGTTGTGGGTATTGACATTCGTCTTCATCCAGGCTGGCGCGGTCCACGGTGTCGCCAGGACGGTGAGGCCGGCGTTGATACCACGTGCGGCGGCTACCAGGGGAAGCAGCTGCGCCTTGTCCCGGCTGATGCTGAACCTCGCAAGGGCCGGATCGGTCTTTCCCCACGGCATGTCATCGAAGGTGTAGTCCGAGCGAGCGAAGTCGCTGGCGCCCAGCGGGGTTCGGATCACGCTCAGCCCGGCACCGGTCGCGCGATTGAACAGCCGGTTGAGGACCTGAGTCTTCTGGGCGGCGGGCAGCCCGCCGAGCAGCACCGCACTCGACTCGGTCATCGCGGCACCGACGCCCTGCACCGTCTGGTACCGGACGGCATCGTTGATGTCGATCCGGCTCCAGCTGTAGTAACTGGACAGGTCCGGGCCGAAGGAGGTGGGCGTTTGAGCCGACAGCAGCTGTCTGCGGTCGCCCGTCGTCAACACCCAGCTCACCGCCGGCCCGGCAGCTGCAGTCCCGAGGGCGGCAGATTGCAGCACCGGCGTCAGGGCGCGAGCACGTTTCGCCGGTGCGGCATGAGCGCTAGTGAGCGCAGCACCGGTCAAGGCTGGGATGAGGACGGCGAAGACCGTGAGGCGGTGATGGATGCGCACAGTGGTCCTATCGGTTGAGGAAGGTCATATCTGAGCGGGGTTTAGCCGCGCTGGCGGTCCGAGGCACTTTGCCCGGCCGAGCCGACTACTTGACCTCAGACAGCTGTTCCAGTTCCGGGTAGTAGTTGCGCTTGCTACCGTCCTTGTTGCGCATCGCGCGCAGCTTGGCGGTGGGGTACTCGATCACGCGGTAGCTGAGCGCTCCGGCTGCGAGGGACAGCAGGAGCACCACCGCAATGTTGTACGGCAGGGCCGATACGGTGCGATTGGTAATTCCGTGATGCTGCAGCGTTTGCATGATCGGCTCATGCCACATGTAGGAGCTGTAGCTGATGAGGCCAACCGCGGTCAGTGGTCGCCAGGACAGCATCCGCGCCCACCGCTGGTTCCTCGGCCCCAGCACGGTACTGGCCAGCAGCAGCAGCCAGCCGAGCGCAGCGATGTCGTGGAAGCCGACCTGTCCCCAGCTGTTCGGGCGGTCGATCCACGTTGCGCCGGCGACGATCGCGATGCCTACTGCGCGAAGCACCAGCGCCCAGCTGCCCTTGAATACCGGCTCGGATCTCCTGGCGGCGACGATCACCGCGAGCGCCATGCCGACGGCAAAGGCACCGAAGCGAGCCTGCGGTCCGAAGTACACCGGCCAATGATCGTAGGGAACGTGGAAGACGAAGTACGACGCGGCGTTCCAGGTCACCGGGATGAGGTAAAGCACCGCACAGCCCGCCAGCAGTACCGCCGTGCGCGCTCGTCGCGTTGCGATGTTTCCGCAGATGCGGACCGCGAGCGGACCGAGAATGACCAGGGTTCCGTAGAAGAGAATCTCCAGGGACATCGACCAGGTCGGCCCCAGGGTGTAGAAGATCCGTTTCTGGTCGAACACCTGCGTGAACGTCAGATGTTCCAGCAGATCGATCCAGTCCCCGGGCAGGGCCGGATTACGTATCGACCAGATGACGGTGACCCCGATCCAGTACAACGGCAGGATCCGGACCGCGCGCCGGAACAGGAACGTGCCGGCCGTCATGGTCGAAGTCCGGTCTATCGCGGCCCGGGCGTAGGACATGGTGAGCAGGTACGCCGACAGCAGGAACAGGATGTCGACGATCTCGAACTTCGCCAGCTGCGAGATGGCTTGACTCGATGGTGTCGACTGAATCGCGTACTGGCTGACGTGGAACACGATGATGGAGATCGCGGCGATGCCGCGATAGCCCTCAAGTTCGCTGGCACGCCCTCGCTGGGGCTTGCCTTCCGGCGGAGTAGCGAACGCAGTCGGCGGCTTCGGAGCTGCCGGCGGCCCCGGTCGGTGAATGGTGTCCGTGCTCATGCCGATACCTCCGGGGTGCTCGAAGTGCTCGTGTCGCTCGCGTCGCGGGGCGTGACGTTCCACTGGGCTTCGCCGAACAGCTCCTTGACCTGCGCGACCCGGGCGATGATGTTTTTCCACTCGGTGTAGAGGATCGAGGAGGTGAACAGGTAGGTCCAGAACCAGCGACGGTGCCTCCGCAGCTCGGGGACGGCCAGGCGGTAGGCCAACAGCGTTTGCGCCGGCCCGACCGAAAGCGTGAACAGGGTGGCCAGGACCAAGGACGGGACGACCCAGTGCAGCGGCGTGCCGCGCTGCTGGGCCTTGTAGGCCAGGACCGGGATCATCTGCAGGGACAGCCACGGGTAGATTTCCCGCCAGCCCAGCAGGAACCCCATGCCGGTCTTCTGGCGCACGCTGAGCTTCTTCGAGCGGAACGTCGAGCGCAGGTGCTTGCGCGACACCTGGAACCAGCCTTGCGCCCACCGGGTCCGCTGCTTCCACAGCGCCCCGACGGTCGTCGGCGCCAGCTCCCGGGAGATGAGCGCCGGGTCCGAGGCGATCCGGGCACCGGAGCTGAGGATCCGCAGCGTCGAATCGATGTCCTCGGTCAACATGGACCCACGCATGCGGGTCTCGGCGAGCAGTTGGGTGCGCCAATACCCGTTCGACCCTCCGAACAGGCCGAAATCATGCAGTGCGGTACGCCCAGGATGGCTCACCGCATAAATGGCTTCGAATTCCACCGCGACGGTCCGGGCGACCAGCGAGGCTTCACCGTTACGGATCACGCAGTGCCCCTGCACGACGTCGTAGCCGTTGGACAGCCATCGCCAGGCCCGGTCGAAGGACTTCGGGTCGGGATGATGGTCGGCGTCGAACATACCCACGAACT
>JAVEET010000093.1 GCA_030840295.1 Pseudonocardiales bacterium | reverse complement strand
CGGCGGCGGCATCCAGGTCGGCACCGTACGGGCCGTCGCTGGCCGGCATCGGAAACAGCCGGGCGGCCGAGAACGGGGTGTGGTCGAAGAGAATGGCCTTGGCCGGACGGTCATTGCGATCCTGCGAATCGGAGGGCACGTACCGTTCGTCGCCCCAGAACACGTCGACCCTGGACCAGTCGACGGCGTCCTTGGCCGACGAGGAAGCCAGCTCCCGCCATACCGCCTCCATGATCGAGCCGCCGGTGATGACCAGTGCTGCCCGGCCCCGCGCGTGCTGGGCATGGGTCAGGGTGGCTAACGTTCGGGCCGCCACATCGGCAGCGAGGTCATCGGCATCGTGCTGGACAACAAGTTCCGGTTGGGCCGCCATACCCGCGCTCAGCCTTCCTGCGCGGCCAGTGCGGGGTCATGCCAGATGTGTTTGCGAACCGCCGGACGCTGGTTCAGACCGGATTGACCGGAAACCGCTCCCAACGCTTCGCCGTAGGGCCCATCGGCGTCGAGCCGCCGCAACTCCTCGGCGAGCATGTCGCCGGTGGTGCGCTGCGGGAACGGCTGGAGGGTGTCGACCTGTCCCGGTCGGCGCATCAGCAGCTTGTAGCCCTCGTTGGTCATCTGTACGTTGCGACCGTCCTCGAAATCCAAGGTCACCGACGAGATGTACTTGCCTTCGGCCCTCTCGACCGGGACGTAGATACCGAGCCGGGACGACAACCAGCCTGCCAGCAACTGCGCGGACGGGTCGACCGGATTGCCCTTGACCACAACCGACTTGGCCGGCGACGAAGCGGTGTCGAAGGCCGAGGCCAGCGCGGCGCGCCACGGCGTGATCACGGTCCAGGTCAGGTCGGTGTCACCGGGGGCGTAGTCGACCGCGCGTTGCTGCAGGGAGGCCGCTGGGTCGGAGTCCCGGATGACATTGGTGATCCGGCGGTCGGCGAACACTCCGAGGGGATCGTGGGCGATGATCTCCGGAGTCTCGGAGTACCACCACGCCACGACGGGTGCGTCCGGTGCCAGCAGGGGCAAGGTCACGGATTCGGCATGCAGTGCCAGCCGTCCGAACATCCGCAAGACGACGGATTCACCAGGGCCGTGCCGTCCGCCGATGGACACCTCGGCATCCAGACGCGGTTGTGGTGCCTCGATGTGGTGGCGCAGCACCATGATGACGCGCATCGGATGCTTGGCTGCCGCGGTCGCCACCGCGGCCTCGACCTCGGCGGTGTCCTTCTCTTCGAGCACGACGACCAGGGTCAAGGCCAGACCGCTGGTTACAGCTCCGCCGGACCGGCGCTCGGCGGCCAGCGCCTGCACCACTGCGGTACCCGTGGTGTCCCAGAGGGTGGTCACTGTGAATCTCCTGTCGCCTCAGTGCTGAACTGGGTTGCCACTGTCATGGCCACTGTCATGGCCACTGTCACGGCCGCCGCCAGGCCCGGCCGTCGCGGGCCAGCATCTCATCGGCCAACTTGGGTCCCCATTCGCCCGCCCGGTACAGCTCCGGCGGGTGGTTCTGCCAGAACGCCTCGAGCGGATCGATGACCCGCCACGACGACTCGACCTCCTCGTTGCGAGGGAAGAGGGTCGCGTCGCCGAGCATCACGTCCAGGATGAGTCGCTCGTAGGCCTCGGGACTCGACTCGGTGAACGCCTCGCCGTAGAGGAAGTCCATTGCGACATCGCGGACCTCCATCATCGAACCCGGCACCTTCGAACCGAACTTCAGGGTGACGCCTTCGTCGGGCTGCACCCGGATGACGAGCTGGTTATGACCCAGTTCTTCGGTATCGGTGTGGCTGAAGGGCAGGTGGGGCGCCTTCTTGAACAGCACCGCGATCTCGGTCACCCGGCGGGGGAGACGCTTTCCGGTGCGCACGTAGAACGGCACGCCGGCCCAGCGCCGGGTATCGATGCCCAGCCGAACCGCGGCATAGCTCTCGGCGTTCGAGTCCGGCGGGACGTCCTGCTCGGCGCGGTAGGCGACCACCCGCTCGCCGGCCAGCCAGCCCTGGTCATACTGCCCGCGTACCGCATACCGGCCCAGATCCACCGGCAGGGTGATCGCACGCAGCACCTTGAGCTTCTCGGTCCGAATGGCCTCGGCCGTGAACTCGACCGGCTCCTCCATGGCGGTGAGGGCGAGCAGTTGCAACAGGTGGTTCTGCAGCACGTCTCGGGCCGCGCCGGTGGCGTCGTAGAACGCGGCCCGACCGGCGATCCCGACATCCTCGGCCATCGTGATCTGCACCGAGTCGACGTAATTGGCATTCCAGACCGGTTCGAACAACTGGTTGGCGAAGCGCAGTGCCATCAGGTTCTGGACGGTCTCCTTACCCAGGTAATGGTCGATCCGGAACACGTCCTGCGCCGTGAAAACGTCGTCGACGAGGGCGTTGAGCTGCTTTGCCGACTCCAGGTCATGCCCGAACGGCTTCTCCACGACAACCCGGCGCCAGCCGCCGGAGGCCGAATTGTCGGCCATCTTCGTCCGTTCCATCTGCTTGAGCACGGTGGGGAAGAGCTTCGGGGGGATGGAAAGGTAGAACGCTGCGTTGCCCTTGATGCCGTGACTGTTGCGCAGTTCGTCCAGGGTGGCGGCAAGCTCGTCGAATGCCGCATCGTCGTCGAACGAGCCGGCCACGAACTTGATGTCACCGGAAAGCCGTGACCAGACTTCCTCGCTCCAATCCGTCCGGGCATATTGCTTGGCCGCCTTCTTGGCCAGGGCCTCGAAGTCGCCGTCACCCCAGTCGCGGCGGGCGAAACCCAACAGCACGAAGTCTGCCGGCAACAGACCGCGGTTGGCCAGGTCGTAGATGGCCGGCAGCAACTTCTTGCGGGCCAGGTCGCCGGTGACCCCGAAGACCACCAGGGCGCACGGCTCCGGAACCCGCGGAAGCCGACGGTCACCCGGATCGCGCAGCGGGTTCGAACGCAGCATCGGGGGCAACTTCGGTCCGGACCCGGCGCTGATCGCGTGCGGTGGACCTTCGCTCAATGTCACGATGTCTCCCTGCTGACTCTGCATGTCGGCGTCAGCGGACCCGCCGAATTGCCTCTCCGAGTCCGCGCCATCTCCGGACCCGGTTGTCTCGTCTCGTACGTCGGTCACTTGGCGGCTTCGGCATCCAACTGGCGCTGCACACCCTCGAGCAGCACGGACCAGGAATCCATGAACTTCTGGACACCCTCGGTTTCCAGCAGTTCGGTCACCTCGTCGATCTCGATGCCCAGGGCGGACAGGTCGGCGAACACCTTTCGGGCCTCGTCGTAACCGGTGTTCGCGGTGGGACCGGTGATGACACCGTGATCGGCGAGCGCGTTCAGGGTGGCCTCGGGCATGGTGTTCACGGTGTTCGGTGCCACCAACTCGGTGACGTACATCGTGTCGTCATAGGCCGGATCCTTGACACCGGTCGATGCCCACAGCGGACGTTGCGGGTGGGCGCCATCGCCGGACAGCGAGTCCCAGCGCTGACCGGAGAAGGTCTGCTCGAACGCCTCGTAGGCCAACCTGGCGTTGGCGATGCCCGCCTTGCCACGGACGGCCTTGGCTTCGTCGGTGCCCAGCTTGTCGAGGCGCTTGTCGATCTCGGTGTCGACCCGCGAGACGAAGAAGGACGCTACCGATCGGATCGAGGACGGGTCGACACCGTCCGTGCGGGCCTGCTCGAGGCCGGCCAAATAGGCCTCCATCACCTTGCGGTAGCGGTCGATGGAGAAGATCAGCGTGACGTTGACGCTGATACCGGCGGCGGTCGCCGCCGTGATCGCTTGAAGCCCGGCTTCGGTCGCCGGGATCTTGATCATCACGTTGGGGCGATCGACCAGCCACCACAGGGCCTTGGCCTCGGCAGTGGTCCGCTCGGTCTGGTGCGCGATGCGGGGATCGACCTCGATCGAAACCCGGCCGTCCTTGCCCTGGGTCGCCTCGTAGACGGGCTTGAGCACGTCACAGGCCCACCGGATGTCATAGGACGTGATGAGTCGGACGGCTTCCTCGAGCTTGATGTCGCGCTGGATCAGGTCGTGCAGCTGGTCGTTGTAGGCATCGCCCTGTTCCAACGCCTTTTGGAAGATCGACGGATTGCTGGTGACGCCGACGACGTCCTTGGTGTCGATGAGTTCCTGCAGGTTGCCGGAGGTGAGGCGTTCCCGGCTGATGTCGTCCAGCCAGATCGAAACACCCTGGGCTGACAGGTCCGCGGTGGGAGTGCTCATGGAATTCTCCTTTTCGGTTCTGGCGACTGTGGTGCGCTGTTCGAACGCAAGCGGCGGGGATTCAGTTTCCGGTAGTGGTGCCGGTGATCTCGCCGACCCGCTCAAGGCTGGCGTGGGCAGCGGCGACGACGCGATCGGGTGTGAAGCCGAACTGCTCGAACAGCACCTTGGCGTTCGCACTGGCGCCGAAATGATTGATGGCCACGATCTCGCCTGCCTCGCCGACGATTTCCCGCCAGCCCTGGGGCACGCCGGCCTCGACACTGACCCGGGCCCTCACGGCGGACGGCAGGACGTGCTGCTGGTAGGAGCGCTCCTGTGCGTGAAACCATTCGAGGCACGGCATGGATACCACCCGGGTCGGAGTGCCTTCTGCTTCGAGTCGCTCGCGGGCGACCAGCGCCAGGGAAACCTCGGAGCCGGTCGCGATCAGGATGACCTTGGCCAGGCCGGACGAGGCCTCTTCCAGGATATAACCGCCCTTGGCGGCATCGACGACCTTGGACGCTTCGAGCACAGGCAGGTTCTGCCGGGAGAGGGCCAGACCGGCCGGGCGGTCGGTGTGCTCCAGAACAGTCCGCCACACGACCGAGGTCTCGTTGGCGTCGGCCGGCCGGACCACGTCCAAGCCTGGAATGGCCCGCAACGCGGCCAGCTGTTCGATCGGCTGATGGGTCGGGCCGTCCTCACCCAGGCCGATCGAGTCGTGCGTCCACACATAGATGACGGGCAGCCCCATGAGGGCGGCCAGTCGGACCGGCGGCCGCATGTAGTCGCTGAAGACCAGGAAGGTTCCGCCGTACACGCGGGTCCCGCCGTGCAGCGTGATGCCGTTCATGATCGAGCCCATGGCATGTTCGCGGATGCCGAAATGCAGGGTGCGCCCGTACGGCCCACCGCTCCAGACCTTGGTCTGGTGCTCGGCCGGAATGAAGCTCGGCTCACCCTCCATCGTCGTGTTGTTGCTCTCGGCCAGGTCGGCCGAGCCACCCCAGAGCTCCGGCAACACCGGGGCCAGGGCGTTCAGCACCTTGCCTGAGGCGGCTCGGGTGGCCAGCGAGTTCGGCTTGCCGTCCTTCTCGGTCGGGAATTGCGAAAGCGCATCTGTCCAACCGTCGGGAAGGGTCCGGCCGACCATCCGGTCGAAGAGTGCCTTGCGCTCGGGGTTGGCAGCGGCCCAGGCGTCGAAGGCGGGCTGCCACTCGGCGTGCGCGGCGCGACCGCGGTCGATCACCTCGCGGGCGTGATTGAGCACCTCGTCGTCGACGGCGAACGTCACATCCGGGTTGAAGCCGAGGATCTGCTTCGTCGCCCGCACCTCATCCTCGCCCAGCGCGGATCCGTGGGCCTTGCCGGTGTTCTGCTTGGTCGGCGCCGGCCAGCCGATGATGGTGCGGACGGCGATGAACGAGGGTCGTCCGGTCTCGGCCTTGGCCTTCGCGATGGCCTTCTCCAGCGCATCGACGTCCTCGCCCGATTCCACGTATTGGGTGTGCCAGCCGTAGGCCTCGTACCGTTTGAGGACGTTCTCGGAGAACGCCACGTTGGTGTCGTCCTCGATCGAGATGTGATTGTCGTCCCAGATCATGGTCAGGTTGCCGAGTTGCTGGTGGCCGGCCAGGCTGGAGGCCTCACCGGAGATTCCTTCTTCCAGACAGCCATCACCGGCGATGACAAAGATCTGGTGGTCGAAAACGGACTCGCCCGGGGCGGCGTCCGGATCGAGCAGGCCACGCTCGCGGCGGGCCGCCATAGCCATCCCTACCGCGTTGCCGACCCCTTGGCCGAGCGGGCCGGTGGTGGTCTCCACGCCGATGGTATGGCCGTGTTCGGGGTGGCCAGGGGTCAGCGAACCCCAGGTTCGCAACGCCTTGATGTCTTCCAGTTCGAGTCCGTAACCGCTGAAGTAGAGCTGGCAGTAGAGGGTCAATGACGAGTGGCCGTTGGACAGGACGAAACGGTCGCGGGCCACCCATTTCGGGTCGGACGGATCGTGTCGCATCGATTTCTGGAAGAGCAGATAGGCCAGCGGGGCCAGGCTCATGGCGGTCCCAGGATGGCCGTTGCCGACCTTCTGCACCGCGTCAGCGGCGAGCAATCTGGCTGTGTCCACCGCCTTGGAATCGAGCTCGGTCCACCACTTCGGGTGGTTTTGAACAACTTCTGCAAGGCCCTCGGTGGTTTGAGACACGTGCCTCTCCTGATCTGCGGACTTCGGCTGAAACAGGTACGAGCCTAATCCGTTTCAGTTCGGCATCGCGGGCGGGTTGGCAACCTTTTCGGGTCAATTCCTGGGCCCAATTTATGGGTCACCGGCGCAGGTCCCACCCGGGTCGCCGCCGACTCCTGAGTCCACTCCGCCGGCCCGGTGCGAGGCTTGTCACCGCAGGCCACGGTGTGTACGGGCGCCGTTCGCCTGAGCGTTACCCTGATCGGGTGACGCAGACCCCGGTGGCCCCGACCACGGTTGGTCCGTCGGCGGCAGGCGAGCGCTCGATGTCGAGCACCGTTCGGTCCTACGTGGCCCTGACCAAGCCGCGCATCATCGAGCTGTTACTGGTAACCACCCTGCCCGCCATGGTGCTGGCTGCACACGGTCTGCCCAAGTGGCACCTGGTCCTTGCGACCCTCGTCGGGGGCACCCTCGCCGCGGGCAGCGCGAACGCCCTGAATTGCTTCGTCGACCGGGATATCGACGCGCTGATGCGCCGTACCGGCCATCGACCCTTGGCCAGGCACGAGGTCTCGCCGACCGGCGCCCTGATCTTCGGCGTACTTCTCGGCCTCGTGGCCATCGCCGTGATGGGCCTGGCCACCAACTGGCTGGCCGCGGGGCTGACCCTGTCGGCGATCGGGTTCTACGTGATCGTCTACACCATGGTGCTCAAGCGCCGCACCTCCCAGAACATCGTCTGGGGTGGCGCTGCTGGTTGTATGCCGGTGCTCATCGGCTGGGCGGCCGTGACCGATGGAGTTGGCTGGCCGCCCGTCGTGCTTTTCCTCGTCGTCTTCTTCTGGACACCTCCGCACTTCTGGGCGCTGGCGATCCGCTACCGCGAGGACTACGCCCGGGCCAAGGTGCCGATGCTGCCGGTGGTGGCGACGCCGCTGCAGGTCGCGCGGCAGATCGTCGCCTATTCCTGGCTTACGGTCGCCACGTCGCTGGTGCTCTGGCCGCTGGCCACCGGTTGGGTCTATGCCGGTGTCGCAGCGCTGGCCGGCGCCGTGTTGCTCGGCGAGGCACACCGGCTGTATGCCGCCACCAGTCGGGGCGAGGCCGGTAAACCGATGCGGCTATTCCACTGGTCCAACAGCTATCTGGCTGCCATCTTCGTCGCCGTTGCCATCGACACCTTCGTCCGCTGAACCTTCGGGACTGACGTGCTCAGCCGGCCGGAATGGAGACGGGCAGCGTCACCGGGCTGACCACCGACTGAGTGCCCAGCCCGCTGCTGAGGGACCCCGCATAGCTGATCGTGCCGGTGGTGAAAGTTGCCGGCACCTTGAACACGTCGTCGATGTCCTCGCCGGGGTTGGCCGCCGCATTGACGGCAGGCACGACGGTTCCGTCGGGCAGTCGCAAATGCAGCAGGGCCGCCTCGGCGCCGTAGCCGACCTTGTCGCCGGCCAGCTTCACGTTCGCCGACACATGCAGGAAGGCCGACCTCCGTTCCGGAGGATGGCTGAGATTTTGCGCCCAGTAGGACAGCGAGGCCGATTCGACGGTGATCGTGCCGCTGGTCATTCCGCTGGTGCCGTCGGCCCGAGTCACCTTCATCGTGACGTCCCGCGGGTTGCCCGCCGGGGTGCCCTTGTCCGGTGTTGCGCTACCTACCCAGCGATGCAGCCGGGTGCACACCAGCAACTGGTCACTGTTGGGCCGGCCGGTCAGTAAGGAGATGCTCTGGCGCACGCCGTCCTCGGTCAACACCAGGTCGACGCCGTCCGAGCCGGCACTGGACGAGCCGGCACTGGACGAGCCGACACTCGACGAGCTGAGGGCCGCCGGAACCGCGGCAACCAGATAGTCCTTCGAGATCACCAGCGGACCCCGCTCCACGCCACCGATCCGGATCGAGAGCACGGGCTCGGTCTCCGGCGCGTCCCGTGACTCACCGGGCCGCGGTTCCAGCGTGAACGCCAGTAGCCGCCGCCCCGGTGGGGCCGAGCGGGCCGCGGCGCCGACCCCGTAGTGATCGATGAAGCCATACTCGAGCAATCGCACGCCCGCGGTTCGGGCGATGAGTGTCGCGCCGGTAGGAGCCGCGCTGAGCGCCGAGGAGATCGATGTCGTCCTGCTCAATACGTCACCGATGGCGGCCGGCGTCCCAGCGCCGCTGACCGTCGACGGCGCGGAGTGTCTCGGCTCACCTGTCACCTGCCACGCCGCGACGGCCAGCGTCCCGGAGAGTGCCACGGCCACCAGGCGCAGCAGGGGACGGCTCATGCGGCGTAGCCCGGCGCCGCCGGCCGTCGCTCGCCGCACCACCGTCCCCTTCCGTCGGATATCGACCCGTCCAGGAGCCGGAGGCGGTTCTGCTAGCGCTGTCCGGCACCATCCGTTCGAGGGTAGGCGACGCCGCTGAGGACCCCGCCACGCGACTGCCCTCGCGCCGACCCAGGTCACAGCCGGGGCGCCCGTACGATTTCTACCGTGACCCCCTCAATAGCCATTGCCAGTTGTGCGGCCCTGCTGCCCGACGGGGACGCCGGGGACTATCCGTTGCTGAAGGCGCTGGCTACTCGTCGGGTCGATGTCTCGGTGGTGGCCTGGTCCGACCGGGAGGTCGATTGGCACCGTTTCGATCTGACGGTGGTGCGTTCGACCTGGGATTACACGACGCGGCGGGCCGAATTCCTGCAGTGGCTGCCGACCGTGCCGAATCTCCACAACCCGGCAGCCGTACTGGCCGCGAACAGCGACAAGCGCTATCTGCGCGCTCTCATCGAGGCTGGTCTGCCCGTCGTGGAAACCAGGTTTTTCGAGCCCGGTCAGACCGTGGCTGTGCCCGAACACGGCCAATTCGTCGTCAAGCCATCCGTCGGGGCCGGCTCGCGCGGCGCCGGCCGGTTCGACGCCGATCAGACCGGCGAGGCCGACCGTGCAGCCGGGCACGCTGCCCAGCTGCACCGTGCCGGCCGGACCGTGGTGGTCCAGCCGTATCTGAGCGGCGTCGACTCCCATGGTGAGACCGCCCTGATTTATCTCGACGGCGTATTCAGCCATTCGATTCGCAAGAGCGCGATGCTGGCGGCGGGTGACGCGTTCGCCGTCGACGCGCCGGGCCTGTGGATCGAGGAGGCTATCTCGGCCCGCACGCCGTCAGCGGCTGAACTCGAGGTAGGCGGCCGGATCCTGTCCCACCTGACACCGGACGGACCGTTGCTGTATGCGCGCATCGACCTGCTGCCGAGCCCGTCCGGCCCGGTCCTCGTCGAGGCGGAGTTGACCGAGCCGTCGCTTTTCCTCGATGAGCACCCACCGGCCGCGGACCGGCTGGCCGATGCCATCCTGAGCAGGTTGGGGTAGCCCGGTATGACACTTCCGGGGGACCGGCCGAAGCCCATCGTCGCACCTGTCATCGCGGTCGGGGCGATCGCCGGTGATGCGGACAAGCAGCGCGCACTGCGCAAGATGAAGGTCGTGGCCACAGGTGCGCTGGTCCTGGCGGCTGTCGTCTTCGTCGTATGCCGAGTGGCCGGTAACGGGCAGGGCGCCTGGCCGTTCGTGCAGGCCGCCAGCGAGGCGGCGATGGTCGGCGGCCTGGCGGACTGGTTCGCGGTCACGGCGCTGTTCAGGCATCCGCTGGGACTGCCGATCCCGCACACCGCAATCATTCCGCGCAAGAAGGATCAGATCGGCGAAAGTCTCGGTGCGTTCGTCAACGAGAACTTTCTGACGCCAGAGGTGGTCGGCCCGCGGGTGGTCGCCGCCCGGATCCCCCGGCGGGTGGGCGAGTGGCTCGCTTCCGATGGCCGGCCGGAGCAACTTGCCGGGGAGGTAGGCAACCTCATCGCAGGCGCCAACACCGTGCTCGCCGACGACGACATCCGGACCGCCATCGAGGGATTCGTCGATGCCCAGCTGCGCCGGCTGCCCGCCGCGCCCGTGGTCGCTCGGGTTCTGGATCTGGCGGTGGAGGGCAATCAGCACCAGATCCTGCTCGGCCACGGCCTGCACGGCCTGGGGCGATTCCTGGAGGAGAACCGTGAGGTCTTCCGGCAGCGGGTGGCCGAGGAGTCTCCGGAGTGGGTACCAGAATGGATCGACGAGCGACTGTTCAACCGACTGTTCTCCGGCGTGCAGAAGTTCCTTGCCGACGTGGCGGCGGACCCCGATCACCCGTTGCGTAAGCAGTTCGACCAGCGTCTTCGCGACTACGCCGAACAACTGCGAACCGATCCCCAGGCGGCCGCGGGTCTGGAGAAATGGAAGACCGAACTGCTCGACCACCCGGCCGTGCGGGACGCCCTCGCCTCGCTGTGGCTACCGCTCAAGCGCGCCCTGCTGGAGGCCGCGGTCGACCCGAACTCCGAACTGCGCCGGGTGGGCGCGTCGGTGATCCGACAAACCGGTGTGGCCCTTCGGGACGACCCGGCCCTGCAGGCCAAATGCGACCGCTGGGTGCTGGCCGTCATGGGACACGTCCTGTCGCATTACAGCGGCGAGATCACCGGCGTCATCACCCACACCGTTTCCCGATGGGACGCCGAGTCGACCTCGCGTCGCCTCGAACTGCAGGTCGGCCGGGACCTTCAGTTCATCCGGATAAACGGCACGGTCGTGGGTTCGGTCGTCGGCCTGCTGATCTACTCACTGAGCAGGCTGCTGTGAGCGTCCGTGCCTC